>NZ_CP024190.1:307300-614600 GCF_003391395.1 Mycobacterium marinum | reverse complement strand
GGGCACCGCCATCGGCATCCACCGTGTAGATGGCCCACACGCCGTCGCCGGCTTCGCCCGCGGTTTCCGGCGCGGGGCGCCGGCGATGCCCGAGATCTTCGAAGATCATCGACCACGCGGGCCGGTCACCCGGGCCGGAGACGAACCTGCCGATTCGCTCGAACGCGTCGCGCAGCCCCTCACTTCCCTCCCTGATCACCCGATCGAAGTCGTCGGGATCAAATCCGAAACCACCGTTGTCGCCCACACCATCTCCTCGCGGTTCATGCCCTTGATGCCCAGTCTGCGCGCACCCAAGCCGATGCGCCACGTGCCTACGGCCCCGGTTCGGGCGGTGGCGGCTCGACCGGCGCCGGCTCCGGCGGCGGTGCTGGGGGTGGGGGCGGGTTGATCGGAATGGGAATCGACACGAACGGCAGGTGCAGGTACATCGTCATCGGGGCTTGGGTAGGCACCGGTGGGGCCGGGGCGGGTTCGGGCACCGCGACCGGCGGCGGCACTTCCGGGGCCGGGGCCTGCACCGGGGTCAGCGCCGGAGCCTGCGGGGCCGGAGTCCGCCGGGGCTGCGTCGTCGGCGCAATGTATTGCGGCGGCGGCTTGACCACCGTTGGGCGCGGCGCCCGCACCACCGGGGGTGGCTGTACCACCGACGGCGGGGCGGCCACCGGAACCGGGGACGCTGCCGGCGCCGGACCAGGGGCGGGCACCTGCGCGGGCGCCTTGGCCGGCACCGGAGCCGCCGTCTTCGGCGGAGCCGCCGGCGACGCTGGGGTCAGAACCCCTTCTCGCGGGCTTGGCTGGGTGGCCGCAGCGGGACGGACGTCCGAGGTGAGCGTCACCACCATCAGCCCAGCGGCAAAGGCGGCAATCCCCAGCATCGCGCTACCGGCCAGCACCAGCGGCCGGCGCCGGCCCTCGACGGCGTCTTCGCCGTCATCGGCGAGGGCACTGTAGGCCAGCGCGCCGGCGCCGCGGTCCGCGTTGGCGCAGACGTCGAGGTAGCTGGGGGCGAGCGCACGAGGATCCACCTCGCCGGTGCCCGGATCCAGCGCGTAGGCCAGCGCCGAGGTGGACGAGGCGAACAGCGGCGCATTGGCCGACGCCAGCGCCGCTCCCCGGGCCAGCGCCATGTCCGGCTCCTCGGGAACGCTCACCACCAGCGACGTCGCTGCCTCCAGCACGGGCTTGAGCGCGACGATGTCGACCCCACAGCCGACGACGAACACGCCCTCGGCCACCGACTGCGCGGTCGCCAGCCCGCCCACTAGCGAAGTCAGATCGGCCGCCGTGGATTCGGCGCCCACCGACCTGCGGTGCAGGTCGACGATCGAGCCGTCGCCGATGTCAACTACGGCCAGCGTCGCGCTGTCGGCCTCGACGAACAGCATCGCGATGTATTCGTAGTCGAGCGCGCAGCCAACCGTCTGGGCCAGCGCGGCGGCGGCCAGCAGGGGCGAGACCAGCATGACGCTGCCGGCATCATGTCCGGCGAGTTCGGCACGCAGCGCCGCGACGTCGGTGGGATCTGTCCAGGTCACGCCCGCCGACATCAGCCGGTAGCCGCCTTCGATCGCACCCTCGCGGGTGCCGATCAATGCGGCCACCGCCGCAGCGGGCGCGCCTTGCGAGCGGTCGGCCGTGTCGAGCTCGAACGTGTCTTCCTCGACCGTCACCCCGTCCGCATCAATGCCTTCGACCAGCACCAAGCGAACCGCACCGGGCTCCATCGATACCCCAAGCACGATGTCCATAGCCCCTCCAAGCCGGGTGATAGCTAGCCATGGAGTCTGGGGCGGACGAGCGCACCGCGCGGGCCGCCGTCGACAGTCTTCGCGCCGCAATGCGGGTGCGACGAGTTACATCCGGATCAGCTGGCGCGTATGCAGTTTTGCCAGCTCAAACACTACTCGCCCGGGCCAGGACGCGGACCGATTCTGATCAAGCTCAAATCGGCCGGCGCTGCGGTGCTAGCTCAGGGGGTGCCGGGGCTCATGAAGGGGTTCTGCGGGCCGGGGTTCTGCGAGACGGGACTCGGCGGCGCCTGACTGGCCGGCACCCGGATGGGTATCGGGATCGGCAACAGCGGGACATGCAACCACTCCGTGGTCATCTTGACCGTCGAAGTGGTGCTCGGCGGCGCGGTCGTGGTTGGGGGCGCCGTCGTGGTCGGCGGCGGCGTGGTCGTCGGGGTGGTCGCCGCGGTGGTGGTGGGCGGCACCGTCGTCTTGGTGGTCGTCACCGGGGGCGCCACCGTGGTTGTCGCCGTTGCGACCGGACGCGGCGGTGGCGGCGGCGGCGCGACACTGGTGGGAGCGGGCGCGGCGCTGGGCGCCCGTGCGGCGCTGGCGGGCGGTGGGACAAAGCTTGGCTCCAGCGCCTTGGGCGGCGCGGAGCTCGCGGCAATGGATCGAGATGGCGCCGGCAGCGGCCCCACACTGGGCACCACCGGACTCTGGCGGCGCTCGATGGCCGTCAACGTGAATGCCACGCCACCGATCGCGGTCATCGCCACCACGGCCGAGAGTCCGATCAGCACCTGGGACACCCGAAATCGCCGCCACGCCGGTTCTTTGAGCGGTTCGATCATGTTCAACCGCATCGACCAGCAGGGGCCCTCTTCGCTGTAGGAATCGCCCTCGAATCGCACCAGCCCTTCACTGGGAAAGTCGGTCTGTGACCAGGCCAATTCGCGATCGGTCAGGGCGTCCTGGTCGATCACCATGACGTCGCCGGCCGGCGGCTCGATCACGGTCGTTGCGGCGGTAGCCGCCGAAGCCGCCGACAAACCGATCGACGTTCGGGTCCGGAAGTCGAGTTCCTTGCCGCGGGCGGCCAGCAGCAGCGCACCGTTTGCCGCCGCGCACGCAGGTTCCGGCACGGCCAGCACGGGTAGCCTGGTATGGACGGAAAGACGTTGTGTGACAAGCGGAATACTAGCGCCGCCGCCAACGGTGACCACCGCCGAGAGATCGGCCCAGCTGGCGTTGTTACGGGCGAGCAGGTCATCGAACGCGTAGACGAAACCGGTGAGCTGATCCTGGATCAGGTCTTCTAGCTGATCTCGCGTGACTTGAATGGTCGCAGCGGATCCAGCGAGATCGACGGCCAATTCCGTTACCGCGTCGATGGACAACCGCTCTTTGGCCGCACGACACTGCTCTCTGAGCAGGCCGAGTTGACTGGCCGCGGCGGTCCCGGCCTGGTCGACGCCGTTGGGGCCAAGTTCCTCGATGACGTGCAGCATCAACGCCTGGTCGATCTGATTGCCCGAGAAGTCCTCGTAACGCATTGTGGCGCAGACGGGCTCGAAATCCGTCTTGGCCTCCATCAGCGTGACGTAGGAGGCCGAGGCACCGAAATCCAGCAGGCCCACGACCCCATCGGCCGGAATACCCAGTTCCGAGTTCGCCGCCGCCATCGCCGCCACCGCATCCGGTACCAGCCGAGGCGCCATGCCACTGCGGACAAAGCCGACGTGTGTCCGCAAGCCGTTACGCAGCGCCTGTACCGCTGTCGGTTTCCAGTGCGCCGGAACAGCAATCACAATTTCGGAGGAACTCGAATCGGCCCCGGCAGCAACAACCATCGCGTCCAGCGCCTCGACCATCAGAAGATCCGGATCATGAGCCGATCCGTCCGGAGACACCAATGCGACCGAGTCACCGATGCGCTCGACAAAGCCGCTCATGAAGGTGCCGGGCTGGTCCAGGCTCGGGTTCTCGCCGAGCACACCAATTTTGGGGGCGCAGTGCGGGTACAGTGTGAGCACGGCACGGCGAATAACGGCAGGCTTACCGTTAGACGCCGCAACCAAGTTCATGGTCCCGATCGACAACCCCAGCGGGTCGTACATATGAGAATACTTTCGTCGAAAGGGTCGGTGGCCAGCGTTAACCATAGTCGTGAACGGGCCGTATATAGTTCCTTGCCAATCTGATTGGTATGCGCTCGAGGCCGTGTCGTCATCAAAAAGGTATAAACGCCACCTTGACAGGCGGCGCCAAATCAGACCACGGTGAGGGGCAGCGAACGCCTGGGCTGGAACTGAAACTGTGCACCATGACTTACCTTGGCTACCAACATCTCCGGCAGCTCGTCGGCCGGTTTTTCGGTTCGCACCAGCTCAGCAGTCCAGTCGGTGTTCGTCCCGGCCACCCGAACCTCGAGGTGGGGATCGACGGCGGTGGCGATCGCCTGCAGCGGCCGCACGGATTCCGACGTGCACAGCGAAATCCATGCCCCGTCGTCGTGGGCCGGCGAGCGATGAACCAGCAGTCGGTCCGCAACCGTCTCGGCCACAACGTAACCAGTGGGATTGAACAGTGGATGCAGTTCGAACACCCGCAGCACCCCTTCGTCGCCGCCGGGTAGTCCCAGCGCCCGTTGAATACGTTCGGCGGCCAAACCGGCCACGCCGGTCAACTGGCGGGTGCCCACGGATACGGCCAGTTCGGCGTCCGCCCCGGCCCGTTCGCGCACCGCGATGCCGAACGACAGATTGAGCAGGTGCATCTGCAGACACACTTCCTCCGCCATCCGCACCAGCGCGGAGTGCGAGAAGGCGGTGAAGTCCAGATCGGACAGGAGCGCACCCGAGTAGTCCGCCAGCCCCTCCTCGGAGGGATCGATCGCAGCTAATTTCCAAGCGGCGGCCTTGGTTTCACGGACCACGTCCAGCGCCGGAATTCCCTTGACCTCGGGATATGCCTCGTCGATGATGACCGTCCAGGCACAGTGCGGATGCCGGTCCGCTGGGCTACGGGGCGGGCGGTGAATCGGACGCACCTGGGCGCGTGGGTTGGTTGCGATCGCGGTCGCATCGAACGTCGGGTCCTCGATGGTGTGACACATCCCGAAGACGTACTCATCGCCCATTGGTTCGACGTCGAGCAGGGCGCCGCAATGGTCCAGGTGGAATTCACCGTGCCAGCGATCATGGAGCGCATAGCGGAAGTCCATGAACTGCGGCGGAGCGCCGATGTCTAGCTGGAGGCCTTTGAAGATGGTGGGCACGTCGGTGCCCTCGAAGTTGAGCGCCCGCTGCATGCGCTTGGTGTAGATCGGGCTGGCACCCGCCCATTCTTCGATGGCGATCTGCAGCATCTCCTCGCGGCCGAACGCCTGAATGCACCAAGCCATCCCCGAACGGTCGATCAACTGGCCGATCAGCAGCAGCTCAGGTACCAGGATTGCCAGCTCGCTGCGGGACAACCCCGCGTACCGGGATTGGCTCATACTCCCAAGGTAAGCCACCGCGGGCCGAGTCCAAAGACGCGGGGCGCGGTGGGCAGCAGTTGTGCTGCAATGGCGTGATGAGCCGAAACGATGTCTCGCCCGATGTCACCGCCGACATTGCCGCGATCCAACAGGTCAAATACCGCTACCTGCGCGCGCTGGACACCAAGCATTGGGACGAATTCGCCGACACCCTGACCGAAGATGTCGTCGGCGACTACGGGTCGTCGGTCGGCACCGAGCTGCACTTCACCAACCGCACCGACTTGGTGGACTACATGCGCTCAGCACTGGGCCCCACCATCATCACCGAACATCGGGTTACCCATCCGGAAATCACCGTCACCGGCGATACGGCGACCGGCCGCTGGTATTTGCAGGACCGGGTGATCGTCGCCGAAGCCAATTTCATGCTCATCGGTGCGGCGTTCTACCGCGACCAGTATCGGCGCACCGCGGCCGGCTGGCGGATCAGCGCCACCGGCTACGACCGCACCTACGAGGCGACGATGTCGTTGGCCAATATCGGCTTTCAGGTGAAAACCGGTCGCGCTCTTGCCGATTGACCTGAGGGTCACTTGGCGATTGCGATCACCGCGCCGGGACGCAGCCAGCGGATGATCTGCACCAGCGTGGCATCGTCGATCGCCACGCACCCGGCGGTGGGGCCGCCGTCGGTGGTGTGAAAGAAGAACGCCGAGCCGCCCCCGGGAACCTTGTTCTTGTTGACGCCCATGACCACCGAGTGCTTGTACTGCGGAATCTGCAGGTTTTCGCTCGCGGCCGTGCTGAACGGACAGTCGGACTTCTTACACACCTGCATGGAGTTGAAGGTGGGGCTGTTGTCGTCGCCGCTCCACCAGTGATTGGGCCCGACTTGGGTATAGGGCAGTCCCCCACCGGGATTCGGGGCGGTGCCGAACACGGAGTCGAGGCTGTAGACGCCCATCGGGGTTGCCGGATAGCCGCTCTTGGCCTTCGGCGCCATCCCCGCCGAACCGACATGGGTGGTGATCCCGGCCTTGAGCGGCTGCCAGCCGGCGGTGGTGCGCTGATAGATATCCATCTTTGCGTTCGAGCCGCCGGTTGAGACCACCGAAACCACCTGGGTGGCGTTGCCGACCGAGTTGGCAAACCAGGGATTACCCGCCGCCGCGGTCACCGGCGCGAGCCCTACCGCCACACCGACGGTGCACACTCCAGCGAACAGAACAGCTACCAGTCGACGCACCGTTTCATCGTCAAGGTTGCCAAACCTGAAGGTCAAGTAAAGGTTTCGTTCCGGTTGGGTCACTGCTCCGAGATCACCCGGCGAAACCCGCAGCGCGGTAAGGCGTTAACCCGCGCTGACCAGCTCGGCCGGCTCCTGCTCAGCTACCGGGACCGGCCGAAGCACCCACAGCCAGAACAAGAAATACACGTAGCCCAGCGCCCAACCGGCGATCACGTCGGAGGGGTGGTGCACGTTCAACGCGACTCGGGATATCCCGACCAACAACACGCTCAGCGCACCCACGACCACTGCCAGGATGCGCATCCGGTGCACCCGGATCATGGGAAGCAGGAAGGTCAGCATCGCCAGGACACTGGCCGTGAGCTCCAGGGCGTGCCCCGACGGGAACGAGGCGGAATGCGCAGCGACGAGCTTGGTCACCGGTCGCGGCCGGTCCGCCAGTCCCTTGGCGATCATGGTCACGATCCAGTTCAACGGCACACAGGCCAGTAACAGCAGCGCCATCCGCATCTTGCGCTGCACCAGCGCGATCGTGATCGCCACCAAGCCGACGATCCGCGTGGTGATCGGGCCCAGCACAAACGAGACGGCGAACCAGAAGTTGACCCATGCCGGGTGCTTGACCCCAATGTCATGGGACGCGTTCAACAACGACCAGTCCATGGCGTGCAGCCAGCCCCAGTCCTGGCGATAGCCGATCCACATCAGTGCGTAGACAACGATGGCGGCCAGGGCGAGCAGAAGAGGCAAAGTCATTCGTGGGCGGGTCATGCTCAACGGATACCAGCATCGATGCAGCGCCGCGAAAACGGGCCCATACTGGCGGCATGGCGGTGATCATTCGGCGGCTGTTCGGCATCGGCAAGCTCAGCGAGGATTTTCGGGCTCAGGTCGAGGCCGAAGGGCTCATCTACCTCGAGGAGTATGTTCCGGTCACCAGGCGATTTACCGGAACCATCCCGGGCGTGCGGGCCTCACACAGCGTCGCGAGCTATCCGGGCGCCTTGGCGTTCACCCAGGAGCGGGTACTGGGCACCCTCTCCTCGCTGCCCAAGCTAGCCGGCCGGGCCATCGACGTGCGCTGGGACGCACCCCACAGCGGCGCCGCGACGGCCGAGATCTCGTCGACGGGGGTGCAGGTCGATATCGATGTCGCCAAGGTCGACCCGCGGTTTCACGGCGACCTCTCGCTGCACTTCAAAGCGGACATCGCCGAGGACGTGCTGGCGCGGCTGCCGCTGCGTTCACTCGCCTTCGACGTGCCGCCGGAGTACGTCTTCCGCGCGGTCGGGGTTACCTACAGTCCCTGATGGTGATGTCGGGCCACGGCGGACGCCGCAGCACCGCGAGGCTGCCGATCACCGCCGCGAACAGGCCGGTGAGCACTCCGACCAGCGCGATGCGGTTCGCATCGACGGCAGGCACCCATTTCGCGTCGCCGCCGTGGATGACGAACACGCCGATCGGTACCGCAGCCAGCCCGTAGGGCTGCCCGGAGTCGGCGTCCGGGCCGCGGCGGAGCCGGCCGCGGCCTTCCTGGATCTTGGCCACCGGAATCACCGTCGCACCGTCGGGGGTGACGTGTGGCTCGCCATAGACACGTCTGACCGCCGGGTCGGCGGGCAGGTCGTCGAAAACATCGGGAACCTTCACGGGCCACCCTTTCGTTTGTCTGCCTTCGCAATGCTCGTCTTAGTGTTCGTACTTCTTCCTAGTCTTCACATTTCTACGATGGCTGTGTGGCTGACTACGCATTCACCGCCCAAGAACGGCAAGCGGTGTATCGCGTGATCACCGAGCGGCGGGACATGCGCCGCTTCGTCCCGGGCGCCGTGGTGCCCGAGGACGTGCTGACACGCCTATTACACGCCGCGCACGCCGCACCCAACGTGGGCCTGATGCAGCCCTGGCGGTTCATCCGGATCACCGACACGGGGCTGCGCAGACGCATCCACGCCCTGGTCGACGAGGAACGGGCGCTGACCGCCGGGGCGCTGGGCGAGCGGGCCGAGGAATTTCTCGCACTGAAAGTCGAAGGCATTCTCGAGTGCGCGGAGCTGATGGTGGTGGCCCTGCGCGACGGGCGCGACGGGCACATCTTCGGACGGCGAACGCTGCCGCAGATGGATCTCGCCTCGGTGTCCTGCGCGATCCAGAATCTGTGGCTGGCCGCCCGCGCCGAAGGCCTGGGCATGGGTTGGGTGTCGCTGTTCGACCCGCATCGGTTGGCGGATCTGTTGCAGATGCCCGACGGGGCCGAACCGGTGGCAGTCTTGTGCCTGGGCCCGGTGCCCGAGTTTCCGCAGCAGCCGGCGTTGGAGCTGGACGGATGGGCCGTTGCGCGGCCACTGCCGGAGTTCGTTTCGGAGAACCGGTGGGAACAGCCGTGACCTTCGGCGCATCCGCTGCACCCGGTATCGTCGCCGCCGCGAGCGGGCTGAAGGGGTGAGGCCAAGATGACGGGTGCGGGCAGCGGCAGCAACGACGGCGGGCAAAATGTGCTGATCGTGCACTGGCACGATCTGGGGCGCTACCTGGGCGCCTACGGCCACTGCGATGTCGACAGCCCGCGGTTGGACCGGCTCGCCGGCGAGGCAATCCTGTTCACCCGCGCGCACGCCACCGCCCCGCTGTGCTCGCCGTCGCGCGGCTCGCTGTTCACCGGCCGCTACCCGCAGAGCAATGGCCTGGTAGGTCTGGCCCATCACGGCTGGGAGTACCGCTCCGGTGTTCGGACCCTGCCCCAGTTGCTCGGTGAACATGGCTGGCATTCAGCGCTTTTCGGGATGCAACACGAGACTTCGCAGCCGAGTCGACTGGGCTTTGATGAGCTGGACGTCTCGAATTCCTACTGCGACTATGTGGTGGACAAAGTGCAGAACTGGCTGCATGAGGGCGTCGCAGCCCTTGCCGGGCAGCCGTTTCTGCTCACCGCCGGGTTCTTCGAAACTCACCGCCCCTACCCGCACGAACGCTACGAGCCCGCGGACAGCTCGACCGTCGACCTGCCCGACTACCTGCCCGACACCCCGGGAGTGCGTCAGGATCTTGCGGATTTCTATGGTGCCATCACCACCGCGGACGCGGCCGTCGGCCGCATCCTGGACACGCTCGAGCAGACCGGGCTGGACGCCAGCACCTGGGTGGTATTCCTCACCGATCACGGCCCGGCCTTTCCCCGCGCCAAGTCGACGCTGTATGACGCCGGTACCGGCATTGCAATGATCGTCCGTCCGCCCAAGCGCCTGGCGGTGCCACCTCGGGTCTATGACGAATTGTTCAGCGGGGTCGACCTGCTACCAACCTTGCTGAGCCTGTTGGGAATCGACATCCCCGCCGATGTCGAAGGCCTCTCCCACGCGCACGCGCTGATCTCGCCTAAGGCCGATGCCGGTGGCCGGCCGGTTCGTGAGCATGTCTACACCATGAAGACCTACCACGACTCGTTCGATCCCATTCGGGCTATCCGCACCAAGGAATACAGCTACATCGAGAACTACGTCTCGCGGCCAATGCTGGATTTGCCCAAGGACATCGAGGAAAGCCCGTCCGGGCTGGCGGTCGCACCCCTGGTTTCATCACCGCGACCGGCGCAAGAATTGTATGACCTGCGCAGCGACCCCACCGAGACCACCAACCTGCTGGCCGGCGAGGGCGCCGCATCCGCGGATACCGTCGCGGCCGAACTGGCGGCGCTCCTCAACAATTGGCGCCAGAGCACCGGGGACGTGATCCCTTCGGATTTCGCCGGTTCCCACATCGCGGCGCGCTATACCGAAACCTACCTGAAGAGCCATCAGCCGACGCCACGCGAGGACTCGTCAGCCGCGGCGGACCGTGACATCGAAGGCTAAGTCGCACAGGACAATAACTAGGAAACGTCAGCGGAGCGGCGGGCGCCACCCACCTCGGCCACGATGAACAGCCGCCGGAAGGGGAACATGGTCGTGCCATCGGACCGCGGCGGATAGGCGTCATCCAACAGCGGAATCAGTTCTTGGCGGAACTGTTCCCAGCTCACGTCGTCGAGCCGTTCCCGCACCGGAACCAGCGCGGTGCCGGTAATCCATTCCAGCACCGGATTCTTGCCGGTGAGCTGGTGTAGATAAGTCGTCTCCCAGGCATCGACCTTACATCCGGCGTCCATCAACAAACCTGCGTAGTTTGCCGGTGAGCCGACCACAGCGCCAACCCGAAATGGTATGTCGCGCATCAGTTTTGCATAGGGTTCGCGGCGGGCCAGCGCACGCACCACGGCGTGCGACGGTGTTTCGAAGTTCCCCGGAACCTGAACCGCGATCCACGATCCGTGCGGCAGCTCCGTTGCCCACTGGACCATCAGGTCGGCGTGTTCGGGCACCCAGTGCAACGCGGCGCTGCTGATCACCACATCGGTGTCGGGCTTCGGCTTCCACGTCCGCAAGTCGCCTGTAGTGGCATCGATTCCACGTTCCCGGGCGGCCGCGACCATCTGCGGCGAACTGTCCCACGCTTCGATGATCGCCTCGGGCCAGCGTCGCGCCAGGTATCGGGTCAAGTTGCCCGGTCCGCAGCCGAGGTCGACCACTCGGCGCGCCCGTTTGGCACCTATCCGCGAGACCAGGTCATAGAACGGGCGGCCGCGATGATCCGCAAAGGCTAGGTAGACGTCGGGATCCCACATATCGGTCCTCCTGATCAACACCGTCGCCAGCTGGGTGCCATAGGACAAACCTACTTACCGAAAACGCCCCTAACACGCACCCAAACCCACGCAGAAATTGACGATACTGTCGGAACAACCCACACTCTGGGATATCGACGCGATAGCATCGACGGGATGTCGGAGATTTCGGAGACGTCCGGGACTTCTGAGACCGATCCCATTGATCCGCCGGTCCCGATTCCCGATGTGCCCGGCGGGGAAGCCGGTGCCGAAGGCCTGCCCCCACTGTCGGCGCTGTCGCTTCGGCAACGCCTCGTTGTCGAGTCATCGGCAGTCGGCGATATCGCGCTGCGCACCTACGCGTCCTCACTGCTGTCCACCACCGTGGCACCCGCCGTGGTCGCTCACGCACTGCGCCGCCTCGATTCCGGTGGTGAGCGGGCAAACCTGAATTTCTATGCCGAGCTCGCGGCCGAACACGACCCGCGCAAGTCCTTTCCGGCGCCCACCGAATTGCCCAGGATTTCGGCCCGCCCGGCCAGCCCGCTGGCGGAGTGGATCGCCCGTGGCAGCGTCGATGACATCTCGTTCACCAGCGGCTTTCGCGCAATCAATCCCAACATGCGCCAGCACTGGAGCGCACTGACCTCCAACAACGTCGTACGCGCACAACACTGGCGCCACGACGACGGGCCACGGCCCACCCTGTGCGTCATTCATGGCTTCATGGGGTCGTCGTACTTGCTCAACGGACTCTTTTTCTCACTGCCGTGGTATTACCGATCCGGCTATGACGTGCTGTTGTACACGTTGCCTTTTCATGGGAAGCGAGCCGAAAGATTCTCGCCATTTAGCGGTTTCGGATTCTTCGCAAGCGGGTTGAGCGGTTTCGCCGAGTCGATGGCCCAAGCGGTGTACGACTTCCGGTCTATCGTGGACTACCTGCACCACACCGGGGTCACGCGAATAGCACTGACTGGCATATCGCTGGGCGGCTATACCTCCGCGCTGGTGTCGTCGGTCGAAAACCGGCTAGAGGCCGTGATCCCGAACTGTCCGGTCGTCACACCAGCAAAGCTATTCGAGCAATGGTTCCCGGCCAGCAAACTGGTCCGGCTCGGACTGTGCCTGTCCAGCATCAGCCGCGGCGAGCTGGATGCCGGGCTGGCGTTTCACAGCCCGCTGAACTACCTGCCGCAACTACCCAAGCACCGCCGGATGATCATCGCCGGCCTGGGCGATCGGATGGCTCCACCCGATCACGCGGAAACGCTTTGGGAACACTGGGATCGCTGCGCGCTGCACTGGTTTCCCGGCAGTCACGTCCTACACGTGAGTCAGTTGGACTATCTGCGGCGGATGACCGCGTTCCTGGGCGACTTCATGTTCGACTAGCGGTTTCGGTCGGCGCAGCGCGGTGCAACCCGGCACCCGGGGTGGACCACACCAGCCGCATCAGCAGGTTCTCCGGCGCGTCGGCGTACCCGTCGAGCGCACGGGTGGAGGACAGTTCCATGGCCGCAAGCGTGGGCCCATGGTTTCCCCGTTGCGGGATCAAGGTGGCCAACGGTGCTGCGACGGCCGGTTGCTCATCGGTGCGGAATGCGCACGCGGCGGCAACCGAATAATCGGCTCCCGACCGACCGCGCGCGGCGATCTCGATGGCCATCCAGGTTTCCAACGCCGGATGCGACCAGATCTCGGCCAGTGTGTCGGGCAGCGCAGCGTCCACAATCACCCGATATGCGGCCAGATACTCCGAGTCGCCGTGCTGCACGCCCCGCCAGGTCTCGCGGAGAGCGTGATCGGAGTCGGGATCCAGCAGCGACGGCAAGTCCTCGGCCGCGACCAAGCTGACCTCCCAGCCGATCTCACGCAGGTGATCAGCGAGCCGGCGGGCGGTAACCCGGGCGGTCTCGTGCAACGGGATGCGCGCTGCGCGAGCCTGCAGCGCCGCCAGGTTGGTGGCCGCCGAAACCGTCAGTCCGATCCAGGTCTGAGTTTCACCCGACCCGGTGGTGCGGCCGGTGATGCGAATCGCGTCAACGCGGATGCCGTAGCAGTTCAGGTATCGAGCTATTACCGGCAGCGGCAGCACGTCGATGTCGGAGACCGGCGGCCCGATGCGCAATGTCACCGTCGTGCTGGTGTCGGCTTCGGCCCCTGGCTCAGCGGGCCGACGGCGCATCATCGCCACTCGCCGGTGCAGGATGGTTGTCAAGTAAAGCCCGCGCCACCAGGCGAAGAGCACGATCACGACGAAGGCGGCGATGCCGATCAGCCAGTAGTCCCTGCGGCAATGCCAGGGATAGGCCATCACGGCGGGCACCACCGCGAGCAGCGCCAGGGTGATCCGCCCGGAGCCCGGCCGAGGTATGGATCGATCAAAGCTCACGCGCAGTCCTTCCTTCGGCGTCCTTGCGTCGGCGCGCTATTGCCACGGTCGCCGCTACACCCGCAACGAGCACCGTCAAGGCGGCGGCGCCGGCGAACGCCACGTTTCGTGGGGTGGTGTTCCGCGGCTGCGGTGCCGGCGGAACTGACACCGGCTTTGCCGGTGCCACCTGCGGCGCACCCCCGTCGGCGGCAGGCAGCTCCCAGGTCAGCGCCGCCGCTGGGTCCAGAATTCCGGCTCCGACGACGTTGGACGGATCCCTGGCACCGTTGTGTGCCGTGGCGGTGAGGCGATGCATCACCTGCGCCGCGGTCAGTTCGGGATACTTGCTGCGGACCAGTGCGGCGACGCCGGAGACGTAGCCCGCCGCGTAGCTGGTGCCGCTGAGCGGCGTCAGTTGCTGGCGCTGGTTGGGCAGGCCGTTGGCCAGACCACCGCCGTCAGCGTTGGTCACCGAGACGATGTTTTCGCCGGGAGCGGCGATGCCCACCCACGGCCCGGCCATGGTGAACTTCGACGGCTGTCCACCCGCAGTCAACGATGCCACCGACAGCACGTAGGGCTGCCACAGCGACGGGATCGACACCGAGGTGACGCCGGCCCAGTTGCGCGGATCGTCCGGATGGCTCAGGTCGGTCAGCGGATTGGACTCACACGAGCCGCCGCTGCCCGAGCCACCAGCTCCGCTGTTGCCGGCGGCGGCCACAATCACCACGTCCTTGTCCACGGCCGCATAGCGGATCGCGGCGCCGAGCGCGGCCTGGTCGACCTGGCGGTCCGCCGGCAGACAGGTGATCGAGGAAATGTTGATCACCCGCGCGCCCCGGTCGGCGGCATGCACAATGGCCCGCCCCAGGGCCGCGACGTCGATCGTCGCTCGCTCCACCGAAGGATCCCCGCCGCTCGAGCGGGCCGAGAACTTGTCCGATGTCACTCTGATGGACAGCAGGCGTGCCGCGGGTGCCACGCCCGAGAAGCCGTCGTTACCGGGCTGGCCGGCGACGATCCCGGCGACCAGGGTGCCACGGCCATCACAGTCGGTCAGCCCGTCCGTCGAATCCACGAAGTCGCCACCGGCATCGACGTTGGGTAGCCGTGGGCCCGGCTGCACGCCGGTGTCCAGGATTGCCACCAGCTGACCTTCACCACGCGAAAACTGCCATGCGGCAGGAAGGTTCAGCATCGCTTGGCTGGCTCCCGGGACGCTGATGTCGGTACCGGGGATCAGCCCCGAGACGCTGCACGCGCCACGTTGCTCCATCGTCTGCACGGGCCCGGGGGTGCCGCTTGGCGGCTGCACCGAGTCATCAACCACCGGAGGGCTGATCGCCGATACCGGCGGCGCGGCCCACAGCGCACCCGTGGTGAAAATGGCCAGAATTGCTGTGAGGCAGGCCGAACCGGCCCGCTTCATCGATTGAGCACCCAGGTGAACAAGCCCACCAGATACGCCATGACCGGGATAAGCGACGCGTCCAAGCCCGCGGCGAGGAAGCCCAACAGCCGCCGCAGCGGCAGCGAGTAGCTTTCCGGCGAGCCGATGACGGGATTCAGTGCGACCACAACCCAGGCCACCGCCAGCACCGCCAGCACCACCAATGCGCCGAAGGCAGCAATGAAGTGGCCGGTCGCGGCGTAGAGCACCAACAGCGTCCCGCCTACCAGATAGGGCTGGGTGAGCAGCCATGCCTTGCAGGCGGCCGAATCCCAAATCCGGGCGCGCAACGTGGCGGTCGCCGCGGTTGCCGCGACCACGTACCAGCCCAGAGCGCTCACCATGTCCGGGCGGAGCGCGATTGCCACCGACCCCAGCACGCTGAGCAGTACGGCCGCGGCGATGAAACCGCTCTGGTGGGCGTCACTGACCCGCACCCGCCGCGGCAGGTCCTCCAACACTCGCAGCGATGGAGCCGACGGGGTGGGGTCCCCCGGCGCCGGGATCACCGGCAACGGGAAGCGCGCCCACACCGCGGAGAGCTGAGCAGCCTGGATGGTGACCAGCAGCGCCGCCACGATCAATCCGCAGCCAATGCTCGACACCGGCAGCTGCCAGAGCAGTTCGGCACCGGCCGCAAGCAACAGCGCGGCCCCGACCACAGCCACGGCGGTGAACAGCGCGACGATGCGCTCACGCTGCTCACCGGGAACCATCAGACAGATCAGCGACCAAGCGGTCACGCCGGCGGCCGCGAGCAGCACCTGCGCGGCACCAAACGATCCGGGCACCGCCAGCGCCAGCGCCGCGCCGACGGGCGCCAACGCGGCGATCGACAATGCGATACCGGTTCGTGGCGAACGGGCGCCCAACAGCAGACCGGCCAACGCCATGGCCACCGCGATCACACTGACGATGAGCAGTCCGGCCAGTGCACCGGTGGCCGCCCGGTAGGCGACCGCCAGGCCGGATCCCGCCAGCGCCACACCGATCAACGCCGCCAGCGCGCCGCGTTGCAGATGCCGGGCGTCCCAGGGCCGCAACCGCGAAGTCGAGAAGATCATGGCCGCGTCGGCGATGTCCTCGACGATTCCCGGCGCGGCCGGACCGGTGGGTACCGGCTGCAGCACGAGCAGATCGCCGTCGACCACCCCGACGGTGTCCAGGCTGGCGTCCAGGCTGAACGGCGCCCCACCGACGGGCGCCAGGCTCAGATGTCCAGCTATGCCCAGGTCGGCCGATCCAGCGTCACCGTCTTCGGCCACCGGAATCACCAACCGCTGTACGGCAGGCAGGATTTCGCGTAGCGGTAGCTCCGCGGGCAGCGCAACTTCCGTCAGCCGGCTGTCCGCCAGAATCGCGACGCGGACGATCGGCATGACGGTGCCGGACATCATTGGGCCCTCGAAAGGCGCTGCGGCCGTTGCTGGGACATCATGCTCTCTTTCTCATTGCTAGGAGGTCACTAGGAGGGTTGACTCGAGAAATCTCGGGACAACCTTTGGCCGGGGAACCACTGGCCGTCCGGCAGGTTGGCGATCAGTTGGTCTATCGCGACCGCTGTCGCGAAGGGAGTCCCGGCGCTGAAGGTGGAGACCCATTCCCCGTCGAAGGCGCGCGACGGGCTGACCAGCACTCGCCCCGCGGTGGTATCGACGATGCTCAGGCCGACGTCGGTGGTGGTGTGCTCGCCGTCGCGATTGCAGCCGGCGACAATCTCGACGTAGCTGCGCGGCCCGGAGAAGACGGCCTGGACCACCGGCCGCGCCGAAACTGGAATGCCGAGGTAGTCGAGAACCTCGTCGAGCGACTCGCCGGAGCGCAACCGCTCATCGGCCCTGGCACCGACCCGCATCGGCATGCTGAATTCCTCGAAGCGGGCCGGCGGCCGGGCCGACAGTCCGACCCCGAGCACCGGAACCAGCGCCCTGGGGTCGTCGATGTCCATTGCCGTGAAGGTGACCAATTGGGCATTACGCAGCGCGACAACGGTGTTGAAGCTCGGGTGGGCCTTGCCGGCCTTGCCCATGATTCCGGCATTTTGCGCCACGATGCCACGCAACAGATCCTCGCCGCCGTTGCCCGTGCCTGGACCCACGTAACGCAGGTCCAGCCACCGCTCGGGAAAGCAGACCACTTTGATCCACTCGGCCACCGCCGGATTGACCACACCGTCCGAGGACAACAGACCTAGCTGGGTCAGCTCATCTCGTTGCCGCGCGAAAAAGGCACTGCGCTGGGCCTCATCGCTGTAGGGCGTGGTGATCGCGAGCACCCACGGAAAGGTGCCCGCGCCAACCATCTCCGCAATAAACCACGCGTTCTCGACCGTGAGTTCAACTGCGTTGGGCATTGACTCCATTTAAAGGATTAGCCGCCCCATTTTGCGGCTTCGGACGTGTCGCGAGCCAGCATGGCCATGGTGTTGGCTTCGTGGGTTCCAGACATCGACTGGTAGGCCCGCACCAGGTCTTCCATCGCCTGGTTCCACTGTGCCTGCCACGCCTGGTAGGTCACCCCGGTGTCACCCTGCCAGGCGCTGGACAACGCGGCCTGCTCGGCGGAGATGTCGGCACCCAGCCCCTGCATCGTGCCGGCGTAGCCCGACATGTCCCCGGCGTGGGCCAGCATCGCCGGGTAGTTGTACATGATCTGTGACATCACAAACCCTTTCGTTCTATGACTGGACTCAGAAACCGGTGTAGGCAGAGGCGGCCGCAGCGTCGGCAGCCACATAGGTGCCGGCGGCTTCGCCCAGGTTCGCCTGCGCGATATCCAGCAAGGTGTTCACCTTGGCGGCTGCCGCGACGAAACGCGCGTGGGCGGCCTGAAAAGATGCCGCGGACTCGCCCTGGTGAAACGCCTGCGCCGACAGCGCAGCCTGCTCGGCCTGGCTGATGGTGTGGCGCATCAATCCGGCCTTCGCGCCAAACGCTGCCTGCGACGCCACCAACTGTGGAATGTGTGCATCCAAAAGACTCATAACTATCTCCTTGTCTCCTCTCGGCGTGGGTTTCGGTCACTCACTTTGTAAACCGTCTTCTCTCCCTTCCTGGGGGCTGTCCCAGCTGCCCGGCACCATCGGCATCCGGGGACCGTTTCCAAATTCGTCCACCACGAGCTCCGTCAGGCCCGCGGCCTGCAACACCGCCTCGGTGGATACGGTGCCGGCGAAGCCGAATTGCCCGGCCCCACGCTCGGACGCCCGTGCGGCGTCGTCGGTCACCGCCGGCCCGGTGACACCATTTGCGTCCATATCCAGGAATTCGTCTCCGTAGTCCCGCATTTCGGTTCGCCGACGTCGCCGGCTGCGCGCGGAGGCTCGGCTGGCCGCCGCCGCGCCGGCCGCCGGGATGGTCGCCGCCGGCGCCTTGGCACCGCTTCGACCGCCTACCGTTGGCCCCAGGCTGGGACCCCAATCACCGCTGCCACCAACGGCATAGAGAAAACTCGCCGGCGCCGGAGCGGCCGGGCCCGGTGGCGCACTTCCGGGTGCGCCGGCGCCGGCGCCCGACGCAGGAGCCCCCGCGGAGCCGGTGCCCGGCGAAGCGAGGCTGGCCGCCGGGAACACAGACTTGGCAGTGACGGCCGCGGCGGCCAGTGGCGCGGCCGCGGCCGGCACCTCCGCCGCAATCTGGATGGGCGTGAACGCTATGGCGCTCAAGGCCAGACCCAGCGCCGCCGGCAGCAGGAAAGGAGAACTCAAGATCAGGGCCCAGGTCGGCCAGCCGACGAGGTTGAAGAAAATCTGATAGCTCAACGCGAACAACAGTGGGCCGTAGGTGATGATGGCCTGCAACGGGTTGGTCAGGAACGCGATGATGATTTTGATCGTGTTTCCGATTGGGTCCTGCAGGAATTCCCAGATCAAATCGAACATCCAGGTGTTGAACCCGGTGTAGGCATTCCACAGATATTGCAGCAACTGCCAAAGCAACTGCCAGGGGTCAGAGCCCCCTGGCGCTGCGGCACCGGACTGCGCCTGGGCCGCGTCGGCGGCAAGGTGAGCCACCTGCCCACCGCCGGGGTTGACCACCTTCGGCGGCGGACCGGTGCGCGGCGCCGAGGCCAGCGCCGCACCCGCAGTCGCCTGATACAAACCCATGGTGGTAGCGGCCTGCACCCACATCCGGACGTAGTCGGCTTCATTGAGCGCGATCGGAATCGCATTGAGCCCAAAGAAGTTCGTTGCGACCAGGACACCGTGCAGGGCGTGATTTGCGCCCAGCTCGGTGAGCGTCGGCATTGCCGCCAACGCGGCCGAGTAGGCCACCGCAGCGGCCTCGTGCTCGGCCGCCTTGCCGGCACCATCGGCGCTGGCCTGCAGCAGCCATGCCACATACGGAAGATGCGCGGCCACGTACTGGAAACCGCTTGGCCCCTGCCAGGCTCCCGCTTGCACCGCCGCCAGTACCTCACTGAGTTCCGCCGCCGTCAAGGCATACTCGGCGCTGAGCGCGCTCCAGACTCCGGCCGCTGCAAGCAGCGAAGCCGGGCCGGGACCGCTACTCAGCATCGCCGAATGCACCTCGGGTGGCGACGCAATCCAGATAGGACCGGCGGCAACAGCCATTGTCAGGCGCCTGCGATCCCGTAGGTAGCAGCGGCAACCGCATCGCCGGCGAGATAGCTCACGCCGGACTCACCAACGCCGAGACCGGCTCGTCCCAACTCTTCGACACCCTCGGCCGCCACCGCAGCGTGCTCAATGCCTTGGGCGCTGAACCCGGCCGCAGTCTGCAACGACACCGGATCGACCGCGGCGGGCACCACCGCTGAGATCACTGGGGATGCGCTTGCGTGCGCAGCCGCCAGCCGGGCCGTCAGCGCTTCCACCGCAGCACTAGCCGCGGCCAATCCCTCCGGAACCACTCGCAACGTCATGACTAATTTCCCTTCTGCTGCGTTTCAGTAACTGTCGTGGCCTCACCGACAAGCGGATTGACCAATTGCACGTACGTCGGATCATCACTGTCGCCCAACAACATCGCTCGTCCCGCCGGCAGGCGACTGAACCGTTGACCGCGGATCTTGCCGCTGTCTTGCGGGTTGCCCGCCAACATCAACGTGGTCGCCTGCAGATCGTTGAACCGGCGCAACAGCGGGCTGGTCATCAGCGCGTGCGCCGATCCGGACGCGCGCGCCGTGACGATCACCCGCAACCCGAGATCTGCGGCTTGGGCCAGCAGACCGATCAGCGGTGTCCACGGCCGCTGCCCGGCAAAGGGACCCGACATCGCGGCCGTGTCCGGGATCTGGTCAACGTCATCGATGATCAGGTAGTGGGTGTGGCCCTGATAAGTCCACCGGGCCAGCTCCGCGGCAGACATGCCCGCCGGCGGCCGTCGTGAGTCGATCAGGTTGGCCAGGCCCAGCATCGCCGGGACGATCCGATCGATGTTGGCGGTGTACTCGTTTTCGGGGAATAACGGCTCGTCAACGAGATGCAGCCGTCGATCCAGCACGGTGAAAGCCACCTGATCCTCGGTGGAGTGCTCACGTACGGTGCGGATGATGTGGCGCAGCAGGGTCGTCTTGCCCGACTTGCTGTCACCGAACACCATCAACAGCGGGTTCTCGGCAAGGTTGAGCACCACCGGCGCCAAGTCTTCTTCGCGCTGACCGATGACGATCTGATCCGGGCCGCGATAGAGGTTTCCGACCGCGTCCGGGGCAAGGTCGATCGGCAACAGCCGCACCGGTGGGGCGGCCATGCCCGGGTAGCGCGCGTTGATTGCCGGCACCTGATCCAGCTCTGGCGCGGCGAACAGGAAATGCTCGGCGGCCATGGTCAGCCCGCGGCCGGGCTGGTCGTGCGGAACGGATTCAGCCGGTCGACGTAGCGCGCCGACCACCCGCACGTTGCTGTCCCGCGCGTCGTGCAACCGCAGTTCGAGACGCATCCCCAGACCGTCGCGCATCGCCAACGGCACTTCCAGCCAGCTGGGGGTGGTGATGATGACGTGGATCCCGTACGCCATGCCGACATTGACCAACTCAGTCACCCTGGCCAGCAACGGGTTACGAGTGTTGAACTGGTCGGTGTTGTCGCGGCTGAACGCGTACAGGTTGTCGATGACCAGGAATACCTCGCCGAAACCGTCGTCGGGGACCGAACCATGGGCCTGACCGTTTCCACCCCGGTCCCGGAACACCTCGCGCTGCTGACGCGCCAGCAGCAACTGCTCCAACTCACCGAAGGTGCGCCGAATGCGTTCGGGTTCCAGTGCGGATGCGACGCTACCGACGTGGGCCAGATCCTGCAGCGCCCGCAGTTGCCCGCCGCCGTAGTCCAGGCAATAGAACGTGACCTCGCTGGGCGAATGCAGGCTGGCGGCCGACAGCATGAACGACTGCAGCGCGGTGGACTTTCCGGATTTGGGACCACCATGGATCACCAAGTTCCCGGCCGACGAGTTCGCATCGAACACCAGCGGGTCGCGGCGCATCTCGAATGGCTTGTCGATCTCGCCGAGGGGCCAGCGCCACTGTCGTTGCGCCACCCCGGCCGTGGCCAGCAGCGTGCTCAACGGGATGGGCTCGTCCAACGGCGGCAGCCACAGCCGTGGCGCCTGCGGACCGTAGCGGGCCAGCTGTTCGCCGATCGTTGCGATCAGCTTGCGCGGCGGACCAACCGGGTGCTCCTCTTCGACCTCGGAGATGACGGTGTCCGGATCCGGCTCCACCGCGGTGGCGGTGAACAACTTGGGCTCCGGGATGTTGTGCACAACCCGGGTCTTGGTCTGCTGGGGCGGCTCGTAGATGCCGTCGACGTAGGTGCTGCGGAACCGGATCGGGGCCGCACCCGGCGCCGGAACCAGAAAGCCGACGCCCTTGTGCTCTTTGCCCGCCTCGATGTGGTAGGCGTCCTCCACCCCGATGATCTGGCGAGAAACGCTGGCGCTGGCCACTTTCAGCCCGATCCGATAGGAGGTGTTCTTGTCGATGTCCTTGATCTTGCCGACATCGAGGGTCTGGGACGCGAACAGGATGTGGATGCGGAACGACCGGCCTTTACGAGCCACGTAGTCGAACAGCTCCGCGTACTCGGGATGGTCGGCCAGCATCAGGGTGAACTCGTCGGCGACCACGAACAGCGTCGGGATCGGGGGAAGGTCAAGTCCGGCAACGCCCCCCGATTCCCGGGCGTTCTCGTACTCGAGCACCGAGTTGAAGGCGCTGCCCTGGATCTTGCGGCCGGCCTCGCGCAACAGCGTCTCGCGACGAGCCACCTCACCGCGCAGGGTGTCGGCGAACCGGTCGGCCAACGACTTCTTCTCGGCCATGTTGGAGATCACCGCGACGACCTGAGGGAAATTCCGGAAGCTGTCCGCCCCGGCCTCACCCTTGAAGTCGGCGTAGATGACGATGAGCCGCTCCGCTGAGTGAGTTGTCAACAGCGACAGCAAGATCGACATCAGGGTCTGGGATTTCCCGGACCCGGTCATGCCGATCATCAGGCCGTGCGGCCCCATCCCGCCTTCGGCTTCGTCCTTCAGGTCGAACATCAACGGCTCGCCGCTGGCGGTGATGCCGATCGGCACGCGCAACTCGTCGTCGCGGCGGCGCTGACCCCAGATTGCCTGTACATCCAGCTGTGAAGCGTCCGGGATGCCCAGCAGCGTGGTGAAGCTCGCGCCGCGGGTGGCCGCCGAGCGCAGCCCGGCATGCGTTGGGTTGGAATCCCACCGTGACAGCCGGCGGGCCAGGTGCGAGGCTTCGTCGGCACCCAACTGGTCCGCGTGGTCAATGTAGGCCTGCCAGCCGCCGCCGGTCTGCCAGCGGGTGATGGCGCCATCCTCGATGCGCAGGATCGGCTTCTCCGGATCCGAATACTGCTCGCGGTGCGGAAGGGTGGACGAACAGTGCACCACGGTGACCCCGGCGCGGCCCATCGCCAGCATCGACGCGTTGATGTCGTAGTCGGGATCGTCGACCACGATCAGCAAGTGCCGCAACGCGTCTGCTGCCGATCCAGCGTAGGCGGGTCGATCGAGTATCGCGGGAGCCAACATTTCGACCAGGTCATCGGGGTCGGCCGCCAGGTAGCGGGCCGGGCCCACGCCGTCGGCCTGACCGGGGATGTCGACGTGCGGCAACCACTTCAGCCAGGACCACTGGCCGCTTTCCAGGTCGCGGGTGGCCAGCGCCACTCCCAGCACCGTCGGGTCGTGCCAGGTCACCGCTTGGGCAACCCAGGCCCGCAGCGCGTCGCGCACCTGGGCACGGTCCCCGACGAGGGTGACCCGCGAGACCTTGGTCAGATCGATCCCGGTCGGCACGTCACGAACCGTGCGTTGGGTGTCGAGCAGGCTACGTAATGCACTGTGCGACACCGGCTCCAAGTCGATTTCATCCGCGGTGTCGCTAACCCGCAGGGTGGTGGTGAGCGGCACGGAATGGCGGCCGGCCCGCAGCACCAGGAAGTCGGGATCGTGCGGGTCGCGCTCCCACTGCCGACGGGATCCGGGCACCGCGGCCAACACGTCCGGGTCGGGATGGGACCACTGCGCCGCGGCCCGCTGCTGAGCCGCCTGGGCCCGGATGTTGTCCCGCACCACCGACAGATAACGCAGGTAATCGGCCCGTTCGGCGTCGACTTCCTCGGTGCGCATCTTCTTGTCGTTGCCGCGGAAGAGCGCGGTCGCGGCCAGCAGCAGCACGAAGGGGAAGAACAGGGTCTGCGGGGAAATCATCTTCATCCCGGTCGCCACCAGGGCGATGATCATTCCGACGATGAGGATCACGATCAGAACAGGCATCGCACGCCGCAACATCGACGGCGGAATCACCCGGGGCAACTCCGGCGGAGCCTCGATGGTGATGGTGCCCTTGCGGGTATTCGGCGGCGCCAGCCGCCGGCGGGCCTCGAAGATCAGTCTGCTCATCGGGGCTCCCCCTCGGCCGATACCGGACGACCCGGCTTGCTGTCAGGTGCCAACCCGTCGTGGGCCATCAGTGCGTCGGCGCGGGACAGCGTCGGGCCTGGCGCGAACAACGACAGGACGGACCACGGAATCAGTACCGGGGGATCTTGCAGCCCAAGCGCCTCAACCGTCTTGCGGCCGCCTTCCCCTTCGGTGTCGATGCCGTAGCGCACCCCGGTGTCGGAGACCCAGAACAACGACCCGGTAGGCGGCGCCGCGGGGCCACCACCAGCGGTCTGGGTGAAGTAGCCGGTACCTGGCGCCAGGGCAACTCGGGTTGCCACAGCACCGTTTTGCGATCCGCCACCCACCAAGTCGACGGTGTGGACCGCGTCGGGCACCGGCAACGCCGCTCCGGACAACAAGGTCAGCGAGCTGGTCGTCGCACCGACCGGTTTGCTCCAGTAGGCGCAGGTGATGGGATTGCTTTCGGTGTCGACAAGGTGCATCGGTGTGGCGGGATAGCGGGTGGTATCCAGCATTCGCGACACCGGCAGCTTGGCGACGTCATCGGCACCGATCCGCGGCGGCTGCTGCAGACCGTAGGAGTTGGTGTTGCGCAGGATGGCAGCCAGCACCGGCGAGATCGGCTGCAGTCCGTCCGGCAGCACGGCATAGTACTGAATGCTGTTGTCACCCAGGGTGTAAGCCTGAACCACTGAGCCAATAGGCCCGGGCACGGCAAAGGCCGCCGGATTGCCTGCGTCGGGAATGGCCGGTGCCGCCAGCGGTGCCGCCTCCGGTATCGCGTTGAACAAACCCGGCGCGATGGGTCGCGGCGCGGGCAGGTCGGTGCCAAATCCCAGCGCATTGGTGACCGCATGGTCGGCCAGGTCCATCCGGCTGCGCTTGCCGTCCCACAGCAGCCAGCTACTAGTGCCGTCATTGACCAGAATCACCTGCCCGGCGCCGAGCGCGGTTGCCCGGTGGCCGCTGGGCTCCGGCGAGCCGGCGATCACCGTAACGCCGGTGCTGTGGGCGGCGCTGCCGCCTTGCGACCCACTGCTGATGGCGTCGCACACCGTCCAGTCGGAGTCGCGGGCCTCGCTCTGCACCATCCGCTCGGGGGCACCCGGAATGCCGATCAGGTTGCCGCGCGGAAAACGGTCCAGCTCAGTACTTTTCACCGTCGTGGGGTTGACGGGGTGGCCAACGATCAGCCGAGCGGAGGTCAGGTTGAGCACCGGGTGCAGGGTGTCTCCGACCCGCACGTACAGCGCGGCGGTGGACCGATCGGCGAGTACCGCGTTGCTCCCCACCTGGCCGTTGGGCCGGATGAGCGAGAATACGAAGCAGCCAACCAAACCGGTGATGAAGATCAGCACACCCATCAGGACCGAACGCGACTGGGTGCGCAACGGGTCGACCAGCATCCGGGTGTCGTGCAACGCGATACCCGAAGCGATGCGGCGCATCACGAACCGCCAACCGGTCACCTGGTGACGGGTGACGAAACCGCGCCGGTACTCGACCTTGTCGGGGTTGTCGTTGACCGGGGTACGCGACGTGAACGATCGCCGGGCACCGGCCCATTCGCCATCGGGCTCATTGGTCGTCATGCGGGCACCGAAAGACCCAGGCCGCGCAGCAGCGGTTCAACCGACCTGCCCACGTCGGAGCCGGTGATTGTCATTAGCTCGTCATCGCTGAACTCGCCGGATCCAGCGTGCTCGGAGTGGTCGAGCCGGAATTCGCGTTCTTCTTCGGAACGTTCGACGATGTTACGCACGAACCGGCCGTTGCCGGCGATGTCGAGGCTGCGCCGCGAGACTCCGTTGGAGTCCGGAGTTGAGCCGGCCGCCAGCCTGGCGAACAGCCCCTCCAAGTCCTGCAGCGCCGCCGGTTCGAAGATGCTGTCGCGCTGTTCGGCCATCTTGTGTGCGATCTCCACCAGCTCATGTGAGGTGTACGAGGGGAAGTCGATGCTGCGGGTGAATCGCGAGCGCAAGCCCTCGTTGGTATCCAGAAACTTGTCCAGATCGGCCCGGTAACCGGCGATGATCACCACCAGCCGATCACGGTCGTTTTCCATGCGGGCCAGCAAGGTGTCGATGGCCACCAGCCCGAAGTCGTTCTTGGCGCCGGTTGCTACCAGCGCGTAGGCCTCATCGAGGAACAGCACCCCATCCAGTGCGCTGTCGATGATGGCGTTGGTCTTGGCCTCGGTTTCGCCGATGTGTTGGCCGATGAGGTCGGCGCGGTGCACCTCCCTGATGTTCTCCCGCTTCAACAGACCAAGGCCGCAATAGATCTTGGCAACCACGCGCGCAATCGTCGTCTTACCGGTCCCGGGCGGGCCAGCGAAGATCAGGTGGTGGGTGCGCTGAGCTACGGCAAGCCCCCGCTGCTTACGCACCAGCTCCATGGCCACCGAACTCTTCAGCCGGGAAACCTGATTTTTCACCTCTTCCAGTCCGATGAACTCGGCCAGCTGAAGCTCGGCCTCGTGCAGCAGCACGCCCTTGCGCTCGTGGGCGGAGGGGTCGACGAAGTCGTCGGCGCTGGGCTCGGTTTCGGGATCCCAGGGGTCGGTACGAGCCTCGATCTGACCTGTCGTGGTGGTCACAATCCCAAAGCTGGTGTCGGAGAGCGCGTGCTCGATTTGCTCGTTCTCCGGATGGGCGGCATACAGGTCCTGCAGGACTTCGCTCGCCGACTCCTCGTCCACGTGGGCACGCAACACCAACGCCTTGGCCAGTGCGCCATCGACCGCGGCGACCGGAACGGGGCCGTCCGGTTCCTCGAGGTAGGACAGCGCCGGGGCAAACATGCCCAACCGGGCCAGCGCGGTGCCCAGGGTGATCTTGGCCGCGTGCGCAAAGGCCTCGTCAAGTTCGGAGTCGTTGACGATCGGGGTCAGCAGCTTGACGACATCCGACCAACGCTGGGCGCGGTAGTTGATGACGACCGCGAGCCAGCGCGCGTCGCGCCAGCTCGGCCGGCGGTCGACAATGCCCGACACCAACTCGTTGGCCTTGGCGAATTGCGCCGACTCTCCCGCCAGCGCCAGTGCCGCCGCGTACGCGAGATGAAAGCCATCCGGGTCGGTCGCCCGAAACCGCAGATAAAGGCCGGTGTCGTAGAGGAAGCCCAACGACCCGGCCGCCAACTCCACGTGGCGCTGCAACGTACCGGCCGTACCCGCGGTCCGCGAGACCGCCTCGAGGACTCCAATTGACTGATCTCCGGCGGCCGCCAATCCGGTCCATGCGTCACACTGATCGCTGGCGACCCGGGTCAGCGCACCGAAACCCGATCGTGCGGCGTCCAGGTCAGCTGGGCGCTTGCGGTCATAAACCGCGATGCCAAGCGCGCGGCAGCAGGTCGCGAACCGACTGACAACGTCAGCGTCTACCCGGCCGCTTACCCGCGACGTAGGGGACTGAGCAGCAGGCATGCCGTTATCACCACGTTTCACGCTTCTGCTGTCTCCTGAACCTCGCGTTGCTCTGAACTACCGTCAAAATCAGCCCTGAAGTTAGCATTGCATAAGCTAACTGTCGAGGTGATTGCGAGCACGTTACTCACCACCGGACCTCGCGCCCCAGTGCACTGAACTGCAACTTATAGTCCCCCGGCGGACTACTGCACACAGCTTGCATTCGCATGATGAATATTTCCTCCCCAGACGAGCCCACCGAGCGTCACCAAGCACTCCAGAGTAGTGAACATGATTTTCATTATCAAACCTTGGTCGACGCCAGGACCACCCACCAGCCGACCCCTCACCACGGTTGATCACCCGCAGAACGCATCGCCTGGGCGGCGTAAACCACAAGCCGCCCAGTGGTCGGATCCGGGCATCCAGAAGTTCCGAGCCGAACCGAATCCGGCATCGATAACGGCATCGGATCGCTGATCAGGGCTTGGTGGCGCTCATCAGGGTGTTGCGCGCGAACATCGCCGCAACCTCGGACCCGGGACCGGGTACCGGTCGGCCCACCTCGCGCAGGTAGCTGTTCAACGGGGTGCACAGCGCGGTCCAGCCGTGTTCGCTAAACCAGTCGGCGGCCGGAGCACATCGCTCGTTGTAGAGCAGCTGGAAAAACGGCCGCTCACCTCCAGCAGCCACGGCGGCGCGTTCTTCCTCCAACTTGGCGGCGAACTCCGCGTCGGGCAGCGGTGCACCATCCTCCACCGCAACATGACTGCCGAGGCAGGCCAGGCTGTCGATGCCGGTAAACAGTTGCTCTTGCGCCGCAGCGGGCAGATAAATCAGCAACCCTTCGGCGATCCACGCCGACGGAGCTTCGGCATCAAAGCCGCTGTCCCGTAGTGCCTGGGGCCAATCGTCTCGCAGATCGACGGCGATCTCCCGACGCTCGGTGCGCGGCCGAACACCATGGCCACCGAGCACCTCACGCTTGAAATCGAGGACCTGAGGTCGGTCCAACTCGAAGATGGTGGTCCCGTCCGGCCAGGACAATCGGTAGGCGCGCGAATCCAGCCCCGCCGCCAAGACCACCACCTGCCGCACCCCCGCCTCGACCGCGCGGCGGAAGTATGCGTCGAAGTACTTGGTGCGGGCACCCTGGAAATTGACGAAGTGCTTGCCAAAGTCGTCGCTCTGCAATTCGTGGTCCGCTGCGTTGCCGTCCAGGACGTCGGCCCAGGAACCGCCGACGGCGCGGCAGAACAGCTCCGCGTACGGGTCCACGGCCAAGGGGTCGGGCTTCAGCGCCTCTAGTGCACGTGCCGTGGCGACGAACAGTGCCGTCGACCCAACACTGGTGGTGATGTCCCAGCTATCGCCTTCGCTACGCACCCAACCGACATTACGCGGCTAGTCGCTCGGCGCATCCGAGTCGGTGTCCCAGGTACCCGGAAGCATCGGCATCTTCGGACCGCCACCGAACTCGTCGGCGACCAGGGTGGTCAACCCCGCCGCCGTGGCGGCCGATTCGCTGTGCACCGTGCCGGCGAATCCCAGTCGCCCGGCACCCTGCGTCGAGGCCACCGGCTCATCGTCACGGGGTCCGCCCCAGTCCGGATCGACCTCCACGTCCATGAACTCCTCGCCGTAGCCACGTTCCGTCTTACGCTTGCGCCGACGCCGACGTGCCTCCTCGCGCGCGGCCGCCGCGGCGGCCAGCGCCGCGGAATCCGGCTCCGGCGCCTTTCTCCTGGCGCTCGCGGCCGCGCTGGCGCTCATGCCCTCGCCATAGCCGATACCGGGACCACCCCCCACCACGAAGGGGAACCCGAAGCCCCCTGCGGCCGGGGCGGGCGGGGGCGGCGGCGCGGCGTTGGCCACCGTGCTCGTCGCGGACGGCGGTGCAGATGGCGGTGTGGGCGCCGCCACCGACGCGGCGACCGTGGGGGCCAACGCAACGCCGGGCGGCATCGGCGGGGCGATCGGCGCGATGGCGGCTGGAAGGGCGGCCGAATGCAGACCGGCCAGCCCGGATAGCCCGGCCAATCCCGATATCGCCCCCAGATTGGCAACAACGCCACCGAGTGCAACGGCGAGCAACTGCGGGGATTGCGCCAGCGCTTGAATGATCTGGGCGATGTGCGTCGGCCAATCGAACAAGACGAGTTCGACCATGAACTCGATGGCGCCGATCGGATTGGTGAACAATTCCTTGATGAAGGTCTGAAAGTCCTGACCGAACTCCAGGGCACGAACCAGCCACCAGATCGGTTGGGCTGCGTTGACGTAGTCGTCGTAGGGGATGCCGTTCACGGTCCCTTCGGCGGGATCCCAGATGATCCTGCCGCCGCTGATGATGCGCAGTACCTCGGCAACGAAGTAGTCGATCGGGGTGGGATCGCCCCCATGGTCATGGTCATGGTCATGGGCGGCGGCCGGCGCTGCCAGGATGCGCGGAGCCGGAGTGCTCGGTGGCGTCGACGCCACGGCGGCCGCGGATACCGCTTGATAGGTCGACATGGTGGTCGCCGCTTGAATCCACATTCGGACGTAGTCGGCCTCGTTGGCGGCGATCGGAATGGTGTTGATGCCGAAGAAGTTCGTCGCCATCAAGACCCCGTGGATGACGTGGTTGGCGGCCAACTCCGGCATGGTCGGCATGGCCGCCAATGCGGTGGTGTAGGCGGCGGCCGCCGCCTCATGCTGTGCAGCCGCCTGCGCACTGGTCGCGCTGGCCCGCATCAGCCACATCAGGTATGGCACATGGGCGGCCACATACAGCTCTGAGCTCAACCCCTCCCAGGCCCCGCCCTGCACCGCTGCGAGCACGCCCATGAGTTCGTCTGCCACCGACGCGTACTCGGTGCTCAACCCCGCCCACGCCGCTGCCCCCGACAGCAGCGACGCCGGCCCCGGGCCGCTGCTGAGCAGGGCCGAATGCACCTCAGGCGGCGAGGCGAACCACACCGGAGCCACCACGGCCAGCACTGCCAGAGATGAATATGATTGTCATTATCGACATTCGACACCACGGACGGCCACATTGCAAGTCCGGCGGGAAACCACTTCCTGGGGGTTTTGGAGGCCGCCATCAGGTCCATCAACGCCGGTGGGCGGCCCAACGGATCGAGCCGAACAGATCTGGTCAGGGCGCGCCGAAGTCCACGCCCCTTCCGCAAGATGGAGAGTCAGCCGCGTTGGCCGGACCGCCCGCTCGGGCGTTACACCAACCGACGGCCGGTCCTGATCCGGCGGTCCAGGTCCCAGAGCATCAAATTGAACGGGAACTCCCGCACGATTCGCGGCATCATCCGATTTAGCGCACCCACCACGGCAATCAACCGATCGAACCGCCGTTGCTTGGCCGCATCCCAGGGCAACCGCATCTCGTCACGGAACCGCTGCGGCAGAAAACCGGTGGTGATCAGCAGCGCCAAGCCTTCCGACCACCGCCGCAGCGGGCCCGGCAGGGCAACCCCGCGCACCCGGGACGCGGCGATCGGATACAGATATTCGCGCACGGCGTCATCGATGTGGATCTTCTGCAGCGACTCCCGCCAGTACCGATCAAAGGCGGCCCGATCCGGCGGCCACAGCTCGGCGGGCACCTGCAGGGTGGTGCCCATCGACATGCCGTCGCGATAGTGGCGATCGGCCTCCTCGTCGTCCATCTCGCCGACGAAGGTTCGATAGATATCAACGCCGCCCTTATACAGGCAGGCCGCCACCCAAAGCTGCAGCTCCACGTCGAAGGCGCTGTAACTCACCGGGCTCTCCGGTGTCGAGTAGACCTGGGCATGGACCCGGTTCACGGCACGGCGAAAGGCGGCCTTTTGCTCGTCGGTGCCGGCGCTGGCCACCGCAACGTAGGTGAAGGTGGTTCGGGCCCGTTTTATCGGGTGGCGGTCGATTCGACCGCTTTCGACCCGACTTTCCATCACGCCGTGTCCAACTCCAGGACGCGCCAACTCCATGATCACGTTGGCCGGACCGGCCAGCAGCGCCACCCCCATCAGCCCATCCCCGAAACCGCCGCGTTTTCGCCGCCTGACCTGGCGCGGCGGGTCAGAGATCGGCCGCTCGACATGCGGCGCAAGTCGGCCCGCCGCCTCCTGGATCGTCACCGAAACCCCCTGCCCGCGGGTATCAATTGTGAAAACACACGTTTCCCGATGGTGTCGTGCTACCGCTTTAATGTCAAGATATTTGGCAATGACTAGTAATACCGAGGGGTCCAGCGCCCCAAGCATGCGTCCGTACCGGGGAGTGGAGGCGACCGAACGGCTCGCAGCTCGCCGCAGCCAGCTACTCGAGGCCGGGCTGGAACTGCTCGGTTCCAGCGATCGCGATATCGCCGAGCTAACGGTGCGGGGCATCTGCCGCCAGGCCGGCCTGTCGGCACGCTATTTCTACGAGAGCTTCCCCGACAAGGATGAATTCATCGGCGGGGTCTTCGACTGGGTGGTCGGCGATCTGGCCACCACCATCCAGGCCGCGGTTGCGACGGTGCCCCCTCCCGAGCAGGCCCGCGCCGGGATCGCCGAAATTGTGCGCACCATCGTCGGTGACGCCCGCATCGGGCGGCTGCTCTTCAGCACCCACCTGGCCAATCCCGTGGTCGTGCGCAAGCGCACCGAATCCAGCGCACTGTTCGCCATGCTGTCGGGCCAGCATGCCGGCGATGCGCTCAGAATCCCGGCCAACGACCGGATCAAGGTGGGCGCGCACTTCATCGTCGGCGGCGTTGCCCAGACCATCAGCGCCTGGATCGAGGGCGACGTCGAACTCGAGCCCGGCCAGCTCGTCGACCAGCTGGCTTCGCTGCTCGATGAACTCTCCGATCCCAGGCTTTACGGCCTCAGGGGAACAAGGGCAGGTGCCACAGCCGCGTCCCCGGCTCAATAAGCCACAGCCGCGCCAGCGTGAGTCGCATGATGCGTTGCGCCCCGGTGATCATCACGACGGCTATCGGTAGCTCGATGAACAGCGCGGACCCCACCGACCACCAGCGGTCGTTGGGCCCCGCCGTCATCAGATCGAACCAGGCGTCACAGATCAGCAGCACACCGGTGGTGAAAGCGGTCAGCAGCAGCAGTTGGCGGCGCAGATAGCCCAGCACCGCGGTAGCCGCCATGAAGGCCACCAACAGGATGTCGAAGCCCACCCAAGTGGCCGGCCAGTTGTGCGCCACGTAGTTGCCCGGCAAGGTCAGCCCCAGAAATACCGTCCACGGGATCAGCACCAGCGCGCAACTGATGATGAGCCGCAGTCGGATACGACGAGTCCGGGAGAGGATCGTCGGGTCCACCAACTCGCCAAGCGGCCGTTCCAGCCGGGAAATCAGATCACGCCGTTGCTGCGGGCTCAGTGCCGCGATCTGATCGTCGGTCAAGATAGCGTCGGTCACGCTTGCCTAGTGCCCCGCTGCCACCGGAGGCCGCCGGTCTGCCGCCGTGCGGGGCACCGCCGGCGTGTCGTCGGCAGTGAACTCCTTTATCCAGCAGGCGAATTCCAGCGTGATGCCATCGGGATCCTGGAAGTAGAAGGAGCGAACGTACACCCCCGGATGCACCGTCGCCGACACCTGGAACTCGCTGTGGTCGTGATTGAGCACGGGGCCGACCCGCACGCCCTTGTCCTTCAACCGTTGCCGGTAGGCGTCGAACTTTTCCGCCGGTACGTGAAAGGCCAGGTGGTTCATGGTGCTCACGGCGCTGGTGATGTCGCCAATGCCGGGGATAGCCCCCGGCGACGAGATGCCCGGGACGCGATCGGGTGCGTCGGCGAACCAGAAGAAGGCGACGCAGTCACCGTTGCCCGCATCGAAAAAGAAGTGCTGGCCCTGGCCGCCGGGCAGGTCGAGCGACTTGATCAGCGGCATCCCGAGGATGTTGCTGTAGAAGTCCACGGTACGAGCCATGTCCGAACAGACCAGCGCGACGTGGTTGATTCCGCCGAACTCGAATTCGGTATTGGTGTTGTGCGGCTTGATCATCTGTTGACTCCGATCAAGTGCGTGGCCTGGCCACGATTCAAATCTGAATCTAACATCAGATTCAGATTTGTTCCAGAGGAGGTACGCCAGGTGCCGGAGTTCCCGACGCACCGCGGACGCCAGACGCAGGCCGCGATCGACACCGCCGCCCGGACGGTTATTGCGCGCAAGGGCATCTTGGCCACCACGATTGCCGACATCGCCGCCGAGGCCGGCCGCTCGGCGGCATCCTTCTACAACTACTACGACTCCAAAGAAGCAATGGTCCGCCAGTGGGCACTGCGGTTTCGCGATGAAGTCAACCAGCGGGCGCTGTCGGTGACCAGCCACGGTCTCTCCAATCGGGAGCGCGCCTATGAAGCCGCCGCCGCGCACTGGAACACCTATCGCAACCGCCTCGCGGAGATGGTCAGCGTGTCGCAGTTGGCCATGGTCAACGAGGACTTTGCCCAACAGTGGGCCGATATGTGTGCAGTCCCCATCAGTTTCATCAAGGAAACGGTCAAGCGCGCCCAGGCCGAGGGCTACTGCCCGGGCGACGACCCGCAGCTGGTCGCCGAGGCGATCGTGGCAATGTTCAACCAGTTCTGTTACATCCAGCTCAGCGGGTCTCGCACCAAAGAGCCCGACGACCTGGCCTGCATCCAGACCCTGGCCAACATCTACTACCGAGCCATCTACGGCGTGGAGGTCTCCTGAATTGTCCGCTGCAACCGGCACACCCGAGATCAACCGCGAGTTCGTCGGGCTGAGTTCGCCGACCGCCGGACGAGCCGGTGCCGGCGGACACCCGTGCCAAGGGCTCTATCACCGTGCCGCCGGAACCAGGCCAACGGTGGCGATGATCGCCACGCACTACCAGATCGATTTCTCCGAGCACTACCTCGCCGACTACATGGCCGCCCGCGGCATCGGGTTCCTGGGCTGGAACACCAGGTTTCGCGGCTTCGAAAGCAACTTTGCGCTGGACCACGCGCTGGTCGACATCGGGGTCGGGGTGCGCTGGCTGCGCGAGGTCGCCGGCGCGGAAACGGTGGTGCTGCTGGGTAACTCCGGAGGCGGGTCGCTGATGGCCGCCTATCAGTCACAGGCGGTGGATCCAAACGTAACGCCGCTGGCGGGAACGCGCCCGGCGGCCGGCGTCAACGAACTACCCACCGCGGACGGCTACGTGGCCACGGCCGCCCATCCCGGCCGCCCGGAAGTGCTGACGGCCTGGATGGACGCCGCCGTCATCGACGAAAACGACCCCGTTGCAACCGATCCCGACCTGGACCTGTTCAACGAGCGCAACGGGCCGCCATACTCCCCAGAGTTCCTCAGCCGCTACCGGGCGGCGCAGGCGGCGCGCAACGAGAGCATCACCGACTGGGCCGAGGACGAACTCAAACGCGTACGCGCCGCGGGATTTTCCGACCGGCCATTCACCGTGATGCGCACCTGGGCCGATCCGCGCATGGTCGACGCCAGCATCGAACCGACCAACCGAGAGCCCAATCTGTGCTATGCCGGAAAACCGGTGCGGGCAAACCGCTCAGCGCGCGGCATCGCCGCGGCCTGCACGCTGCGCAACTGGCTGGGCATGTGGAGCCTGCGGGTGGCGCAGACCCGGGCGGCACCGCACCTAGCCCGGATCACGTGTCCCGCCCTGGTGATCAATGCCGACGCCGACACCGGAGTGTTCCCCTCCGACGCGCAGTGCATCTACGACGGGCTCGCCAGCACGGACAAAGCACGCGCCTCCATCGATACCGACCACTACTTCACCACCCCCGGCGCACGCGACGAACAAGCCGACACCATCACCGACTGGATAGCGAAGCGGTGGCAGTGAACCAGCCGTTACGAGTTCTGGCCCACTTCGTCCCCGGCGAGAAGGTACTTGAATTTATTGCCGCACAGCGTGATTGGCTCGACATCAGATGGTGCGCCGAAGACGACGACAGTGGCTTCTATCGGGAGTTGGACCACGCCGAGGTAATTTGGCACGTCTTGCGCCCACTCTCGGGCGCCGACCTGCAACGCGCGCCGCGGTTGCGGCTGGTCCAAAAGCTCGGCGCCGGAGTGAACACGATCGACGTGGCGACCGCGACCAAGCACGGCATCGCCGTCGCCAACATGCCCGGCGCCAACGCGCCTTCGGTCGCCGAGGGCACGGTGCTGCTCATGCTGGCGGCGCTGCGCCGGCTGCCGGAGCTCGACGCGGCGACCCGGCAGGGACGGGGCTGGCCAACCGACCCGCAACTGGGCGAATCGGTGCGCGACATCGGCAGTTGCACCGTCGGACTGATCGGTTACGGCAACATCGCCAAGCGGGTGGCCACCATAGTCTCCGCGATGGGCGCAACCGTGCTGCACACCAGCACCCGAGACGACGGGCGGCCCGGCTGGCGGCCCCTGCCCGAACTGCTGGCCACCAGTGACATCGTCTCGCTGCACCTGCCGTTGACGCCGCACACCGATCGGCTGCTCGACGCCGACGCCCTGGCCCGGATGAAGCCGAATTCATTGCTGATCAACACTTCTCGCGGCGCCGTCGTCGACGAAGACGCCCTGGTTGACGCGCTGCGCAGCGGATCGCTGGCCGCCGCCGGGCTCGATGTGTTCGCCGTGGAGCCGGTGGTGCGCGAGAATCCGTTGCTGCGCTTGGACAACGTGGTGCTCACCCCCCACGTCACCTGGTACACCGTCGACACCATGCGGCGCTATCTGACCGAGGCCGTCGACAACTGCCGCCGCCTGCGCGACGGCCTGTCACTAGCCAATGTGGTCAACTGCAAAGCCGATTGTTAGCTTGGAGGTGCTTGGCCGATACGGCGGTTCAGCAATAAAGCAAGGGAAGGCGAGCAATGCCGATCGCGATAACCCCTGAGCATCGGGACCTGGCCGATTCGGTGCGATCACTGGTAGCGCGCGTGGCGCCGTCGGAAGTGCTGCACGCGGCTATGGAAACTCCGGTCGAGAATCCACCGCCCTACTGGCAAGCGGCGGCCGAACAAGGCTTGCAGGGTGTTCATCTCGCCGAGTCCGTCGGCGGACAGGGTTACGGGATCCTCGAGCTGGCTGTGGCGCTGGCCGAATTCGGCTACGGGGCGGTCCCCGGTCCGTTCGTCCCGTCGGCGATCGCCAGCGCACTGATTTCGGTGCATGACCCCGAGGCCAAGGTGCTTTCCGAGCTCGCCAGCGGTGCCGCCATCGCGGCCTACGCGCTGGACTCGGGGCTCACCGCAACGCGCCAGGGGCTAGAGGACGGTGGCGTGCTGGTCATCCGCGGCGAGGTCCGCGCGGTTCCAGCCGCAGCCCAGGCCTCCATTCTGGTGCTGCCGGTCGCCATCGATAGCGGCGACGAGTGGGTGGTGCTGCGCGCCGAGCAACTTGAAATCGAACCGGTCCGCAGCCTGGACCCGCTGCGCCCCGTCGCACACGTCCGCGCCAACGCCGTCGAGGTTGGCGATGACGTGGTGCTGAGCAATCTGAGCATGACCACCGCCCACGCGCTGATGTCCACCCTGCTCTCGGCCGAGGCGGTGGGTGTAGCCCGCTGGGCCACCGATGCCGCGTCGGGCTACGCCAAGATCCGCGAACAGTTCGGCAGGCCGATCGGCCAGTTCCAGGCGATCAAGCACAAATGCGCCGAGATGATCGCCGACACCGAGCGCGCCACCGCCGCCGTGTGGGACGCGGCCCGCGCGCTAGACGAGGACAGCCCGCACATCGAGTTCGCCGCGGCCGTCGCCGCGACACTGGCACCGGCCGCAGCCCAGCGCTGCACCCAGGACTGCATACAGGTGCACGGCGGCATCGGCTACACCTGGGAGCACGACACCAACGTCTACTACCGCCGGGCCCTGATGCTGGCGGCCTGTTTCGGCCGCAGCGTCGAGTACCCACAGCGGGTGGTGGACACCGCCACCACCACGGGCATGCGAGCGGTGGACATCGACTTGGATCCCGACACCGAGAAGCTGCGGGCCGAGATTCGCGCCGATGTGGAGGCCCTCAAGCAGATGGATCGGGAGCCCCGAAAGGCCGCGATCGCCGAAGGCGGCTGGGTGCTGCCATATCTGCCCAAGCCCTGGGGACGGGCCTCCAGCCCGGTCGAGCAGGTCATCATCGCCCAGGAGTTCAGCACCGGTCGGGTAAAACGGCCCCAGGTCGGCATCGCGGCTTGGATCCTCCCGTCGATCGTGGCGTTCGGTACCGAAGAGCAGAAGCAACGATTTCTGCCGCCCACCTTCCGCGGCGAGATGATCTGGTGCCAGCTGTTCTCGGAGCCCGGCGCCGGCTCGGACCTGGCCGGCCTGAGCACGAAGGCGACGCGGGTAGACGGCGGCTGGCGCATTACCGGACAGAAAATTTGGACCACCGCCGCTCAGTACTCGCAATGGGGAGCACTACTGGCCAGAACCGACCCGAACGCACCCAAGCACAACGGCATCACCTACTTCCTGCTGGACATGAAAAGCGAAGGCGTACAGGTAAAGCCGCTGCGCGAGCTGACCGGCCACGAAATGTTCAACACCGTCTACATCGACGATGTGTTCGTCCCGGACGAGTGTGTCCTGGGCGAAGTCAACCGGGGCTGGGAAGTCAGCCGCAACACCCTGACCGCCGAACGAGTATCGATTGGCAGCACCGACAACAACTTCCTGGCCACCTTGCCGCAGTTCGTCGAGTTCGTCCGGGACGGCCAGTTCGATCAGGTCGCCCAGCACCGCGCCGGACACCTGATCGCCGAGGGGCACGCCGCCAAGGTGCTCAACCTGCGCTCCACCCTGTTGACCCTCTCGGGTGGGGACGCCATGCCGTCGGCGGCGATATCCAAGCTGCTGTCGATGCGCACCGGTCAGGGCTACGCGGAGTTCGCCGTGTCGTCGTTCGGCACGGATGCCGCGATCGGCGACACCGACGAGTTGGCCGGTAAGTGGGGCGAGTACCTGCTATCCAGTCGCGCCACCACGATCTACGGCGGCACCTCCGAGGTGCAGCTCAACATCATCGCCGAGCGGCTGCTGGGCCTGCCCCGCGACCCGTAGGCCGCAAGCGGTCTGTCTGCGATTCGATTCGATCCGCGGCGGGGTTCGCGCACCGGCCAGTTCCTTGAACCAAGGCTCGATCAGGTTCAGCCAGCAACTCGACGTCGCCATGAAATGAAGATGCCGGCGGCGACCTGTTGTGCGCCGCATATTTCACGATCTCTGCTGTGGGATCCGCCGACAGTTTCATCGATGCCGGTTGCTCGCCATGGGCCCCCGCTGTCTAATGACTTCGATGGAATTGATGATGCCGACCGATGCGTCCTTCCTGTTCACCGAGTCCCGCGAGCACCCCATGCATGTGGCCGGTTTGCAGCTGTTCGACCCTCCCGACGCGGCCGGTCCGGGATTTGTCGATGAGATATATAGATGCCTGGCGGCAAATCGGGAGGGACAACCCGCATTCCGTAAGCGCCCCGCAACATTATTGGGCGGTATTACCAGCCTGGGCTGGCAGTACGACAACGAGATCGATACCGATTATCACGTGCGACGTTCGGTGCTTCCGTATCCCGGGAGGGTACGCGAGCTGCTCCAATTGGTTTCTCAGCTACACAGCCACCTGCTCGATCGCCATTACCCGTTGTGGGAAATGCATGTGGTGGACGGGTTGGCAGACGGCCGGTTCGCGATCTACTCCAAGTTCCACCATGCCCTGCTCGACGGTGCCTCGGCATTGATGCTGCTGCAGCGCGCACTTTCGGATGACCCTCGCGACACCGAAGTGCGGGCACCATGGAATCTGCCCCCGCAGCCCGATCACGCGGTTGTCTCTTCCAGGCTGGGATCGCTGGCCAACACGGCGGGATCTCTGATGGCACTCGGTCCATCGACAGTGTCCTTGATCCGCGCTGCGCTGGTTGAGCAGCAGTTGACCCTGCCATTTGGGGCTCCGCGCACCCTGTTCAACGTGAAGGTCGGCGGCGCGCGCCGATGCGCAGCGCAGTCATGGTCGTTGGATCGGTTCCGGGCCGTAGCGAAATGCGCGGGGGTCACCATCAACGATGTAGTGCTGGCAATGTGCGCCGGTGCGCTGCGCCAGTACTTGCTCGAGCAGAATGCGCTACCGGATGCGCCGCTAGTTGCCTTGGTCCCGGTTAGCCTGCGCTCGCAAACCGATGACTCCGGCGGCACCATGGTCGGGACCGTGCTTTGCGGTCTCGCGACCGACAACACGGATCCGGCGAAACGACTGGAAATGATCAGTCAGTCGATGCGCCGAAACAAGAAGGCATTTTCCGAATTGTCCCCGCTGCAGGCAAAAGCGTTGTGGGCCTTCAATATGGCGCCTTTGACGCTGACAGCTGTTCCGGGCTTCGTCCCATGGACAAAGCCGTCGTTCAATGTCATTGTGTCGAACCTGCCGGGACCGACCAAACCCATGTACTGGCACGGGGCCCGGCTGGACAGCATCTATCCACTGTCGATCGCTCACGACGGTCAGGCGCTGAGCATCACTCTGCTCAGCAACGCCGGCACGCTCGAATTCGGCCTAGTCGGGTGCCGTCGCAGTGTCCCGCACTTGCAGCGACTCCTGCTACACCTGGAGACGTCACTGCATGGCCTGGAACAGGCCGTTGGACTCTAGAAGTTCACTGCCAGCGTGGCGCGCCCGGCGAACTGCTCATCACGGATCGTCAGACGGGCAAGAATGAGTCGATCACTGATGAATTCGGCATGCCTCCATCCTCGTTTCCAAAGCGAGGCGCCTCCCCGGCTCAGCCGAGCACTGAGCATCGACGTGCTCCGCCCCGGATTGTTCACCGGTGATTGAGGTCGTCGTCCTCTAGATACACGGAAGTGTCTGTCCGGCAGGAGATTCGCGGGACTGCGGCGGCTCAGGTTCTCGACCGGAAGGCACTTCGTAGGTGCAGGGCAGTTCGTGGTGGTGGACACCGACCGCTCGGTGCGATACCGGTGGGGATGTCGTCGACGGCCGGGCGATACCAGGCGGTCGTCACCAACACCGCCACCTGACAACTAGCGCAGCCGCTACGGGCAGCGATGAACTGCGGAGCCAATGACCGGCTACTCGATCTTCATCTCACGCAGCTCGCGTTTGAGGATCTTGCCGGTGGGGTTGCGCGGCAACTCCTCGAGGAAGATCACTTCCCTGGGAACCTTGTAGCGGGCCAGGTGGTCGCGCACGTAGTGCTTGACGGTCTCCTCGTCGAGGTCGGTGTCGGGCTTCTTGACCACGAACGCGCGCAGCCGCGCGCCCCACTCCTTGTCGTCGACGCCGAGCGCGGTGGCCTCCACCACGTCGGGATGCCCGCTGATCAGATCCTCGACTTCGGCCGGGAACACGTTTTCCCCGCCGGAGACGATCATCTCGTCGTCACGACCGCTGACGTAGAGCAGCCCGTGCTCATCGAAGTAGCCGACGTCACCTGAGGACATCAGACCGTCGATGATCTGCTTGTGGCCGCCACCGGTGTAGCCCTCGAAGGGGAAGGCGTTGCCCACGAAGATCCGGCCGACTTGGCCCTGCGAGACCTCGTTGCCGTTGTCGTCGAGGATCTTGACCTTGACGCCTTTGACGACGGGTCCCACCGTCGCGGCGTTGCGTTGCAGATCCTCGGGCCCGGCGATGGTGGCAAACGCAATCTCGGTCGAGCCGTACATGTTGTAGATAACCGGACCGAGGTCTTTGAGTGCGCGGCTGGCCAGTTCGGCGCCCAACTGGGAGCCGGATACGAACACGATCTTCAGGCTGGACAGGTCTGGCTTCTTGTCTATCTTCTCCACCGCGTCGAGAAGACGCGACAGCATCACCGGCACCACGACCATGGCGGTCACCTTGTGCTTCTCGATGTCTTCGAGCACCAGCTGCGGCTTGAACTTGCGTCGCAACACCAGCGTCGAGCCCAGGAACATCGCGATGGTGGCGTGCAGGTACCCCAGCGCGTGGAACATCGGCGCCGGCAGCGAGGTCACCTCGTTGGCCTTGAACGGGACGTGCGACAAGATGCCCCCGACCGGCGCCAGCGTCGGCGGGGTACTGCGGTTGGCGCCCTTGGGGGTGCCGGTGGTGCCACTGGTCAGAATGATGATCGACGCATGCTTGCCGGCCTTGGGCGCCGGCGCGGTGCTGCTGCGGGCGATGAGTTCGGCCAGCGTTTCGTCGGTGCTGCCCGAGTCCTCCTCGGAATCGGGGTTGACGCCCAGCGCCCGCAGCTTGCCCAACGGCGGCTCGGCTTTGCTGACCGCGCCGGTGTACTCGTCGTCATAAATGATCAGCTTGGCGCCTTCGCGCTCCGAGACCTCTTTGATTTGTGGGCCGGAGAACTCGCTGTTGAGCAAGATGATGCGGGCGCCTGCCCGGGCAGCACCATAGTTGGCGATCAAAAACCAACGGTGGTTGCGCGCCAGGATGGCGACCCCGTCGCCGGCGGATACCCCCTTGGCCAGCAGGGCGTTGGCCACGGCGTGGGCGGCTTCGTCGAGCTGCTGGTAGGTGAATTCGCCCTCTTCGTCGATGCACGCCGCGCGGTGCGGATGACGTCTGGCGTTGAACGAGGGCAGCATGCCGAACTCGCCCCACTTCGCGATTTCGGTTGCCATCGCGGCGTAGTTCAGCGGCGACTCCAACCGGAACGCACCTGATTCGATGATCTTGCGCACGTAGTGCAGTTCGGCCGCCCCGCGGTCGACGTATTGCTGAATTTTTGCGACCCCGGGCAGGTCACTGAGGTTAGGCATAAGTTCACCATATGTGACGCCGGTCGCACCGCGACCATAGAGTGCATCGGAATTACGATTGATTCCCATGACCGGCCCGGTGTCACTGGAGTTGGCCGGTCGGCAGGTCAAGATCACCCACCCAGACCGAGTGGTCTTCCCCAGCCAGGGCGACCGGCCGAGCCGCACCAAGCTCGATCTGGTCCGCTACTACCTGTCGGTGGCCGATGGCGCGCTGCGCGGGGTGGCCGGCCGGCCGATGATGCTCAAGCGCTTCGTCAAAGGGATCGACGTGGAAGCGGTGTTTCAGAAGCGCGCCCCCACCAACCGCCCCGACTGGGTGGACGTTGCCGAGCTGCGCTACGCGTCAGGCACCTCCGCCCAGGAAGCGGTCATCCACGATGCCGCGGGACTGGCCTGGGCGATCAACTTGGGCTGCGTCGACCTGAATCCACATCCGGTGCTTGCCCGCGACCTCGATCACCCCGACGAACTACGGATCGACCTGGACCCGATGCCCGGTGTCGAGTGGCGCCGCATCCTCGATGTCGCGCAAGTGGTCCGCGAAGTGCTCGAAGATTATGGGCTCACGCCCTGGCCCAAGACCTCTGGTTCGCGGGGCTTCCACGTCTATGCCCGGATCGCGCCACGGTGGTCGTTTTCCCAGGTTCGGCTGGCCGCGCAGACCGTCGCGCGCGAGGTCGAACGGCGGATGCCCGGCGTGGCAACCAGCCGTTGGTGGAAGGAGGAACGCGAGGGAGTGTTCGTCGACTTCAACCAGAACGCCAAGGACCGCACGGTCGCGTCGGCCTATTCGGTGCGGGCCACCCCCGACGCCCGGGTGTCCACGCCGCTGCACTGGCACGAGGTGGCCGACTGCGATCCGCAGGACTTCACCCTCGACACCGTCCCCGACCGGTTCGCAGAAATGGGCGACCCGTGGTCGGGCATGGACGACGCCGCGGGCGCGCTGGACCGGCTGCTGATGCTGGCCGAGGAACTGGGCCCGCCCCAGCGCGCTCCCGCCGGCGCGGGCAAGCGCAGCGATGGCCGCCGGCAGCCGAGCATGCCGCTGATCGAAGTCGCCCGCACCAAGACCAAGGACGAGGCGATGGCCGCCCTGGACACCTGGCGCGCTCGCCATCCCGCGGTGGCGGATCGGCTGCAACCCGCCGATGTGTTGGTGGACGGCATGCGCGGGCCGAGCTCGATCTGGTACCGCATCCGGATCAACCTGCAGCACATACCGCCCGAGGCGCGTCCCCCGCAGGAGGAGCTGATCGCCGAGTACAACCCGTGGCACGGCTACCGGCCCCCCGATGGCCGGGGCAGGCCCGGAGCCGACGGCTGATCACACCCCTAGCTGCGCCATCGGAGTCTTGCTGCGTAGGTAGCAGTGCCAGGTGACGAATAGCAGCGCGAGGAAAAAGACCACATAGAAGCGCAGCGCGGGTTCGATATTGCCGAACTGGGCCTTCGACCACGCGTAGGCCAGGGGCACCAGGAACCCACCGAAGGCGCCGACCGCCGAGATGACACCCAAGGCACCGGCGGCTTGGCGGCGCATCTGCACCATCGTGTCGGGGTCACCGCCCGCGAGCTCACCTTTGACCTTGAAGATCCGCGAGATCATGCGATAGGTCGATCCGTTTCCGATGCCGGTGGCCACGAACAAGAACATGAAGCTGGCGAAGAACAGCGGCAAGTTGACGATCTGCACCGACCACAGCGCGGCGGCCGCCCCGATCGCGAGCATCAGAAAGCTGACCGCGGTGACGCGGGCGCCGCCAACGCGATCGGCCAGCCTGCCGCCCAGCGGCCGGATCACCGATCCGATGCCCGCCCCCAGAAACGCCCAGCCCAAGGCGATGTCGCCGCGATCGAAGACGGTCTTGAGCAGTGTCGGAAACGCCGCCGAGTAGCCGATGAAGGATCCGAAGGTACCGATGTACAACAGGGCCAGGATCCAGGTGTCGGCGTGGCGCAGCGACTGCCAAACCGGCTTCACGTCGGCCTTCGCCTCGGCGAGGTTGTTCATGAACGCAAAGGCGCAGACCGCGGCGACGACCGCCAGTGGCACATAGAACAATCCGGCCCGCGCCAGCGCCATCCCGCCACCGGCGACCACGATCGGCGGAATGATCTTTTGCACTACCGCGACGCCAATGTTGCCTCCGGCCGCGTTGAGGCCCAGTGCCCAGCCTTTGTCCTTCTCGGGGTAGAAGAACGAAATGTTGGCCATCGACGAGGCGAAGTTGCCGCCGCCCACACCGGCGGTCGCGGCGATCAGCGTCAGCAGCACAAAGGGTATGCCGGGGTGACTTACCGCCCAGGACAGCAGCAGACAGGGAATCACCAACAAGCTTGCGGAGATGGTCGTCCAGTTGCGGCCGCCGAAAACCGGGATCGCGAAGGTATAGGGCAATCGCAACAGTGCGCCGACACCGCTGGGAACAGCGACCAGGCACAGGGCTTGGCTGGGCGAAAGTGCCCAGCCCGACGCGGCGGGATGGCTGGGATGCCCCGGTGCGCCAACGGCCATCATCTGCACGACCACGATGCTCCACAACATCCACACGCTGAACCCGATGTGCTCGGCGAAGATGGAGAAAACCAAGTTGCGCCGGGCGATCGGCCGGCCGATCGTGTCCCAGAATTCGGGATCTTCGGGGCGCCAGTCATGAATCCAGTGGCGTCCGGCGTGCTGCTCGCGCGGTGCGGTGTGCTGGCGTACCGGGGTGATGGTCATCTACGTCTCCTGTGCAAGAGAGCGGCCAATCCGCGGCCGAATGGGCCGAGGACGCACGAACGAGTCGACGCTAACGACGGGCTGTTACCGAACTAGGTGGTCGCAGTTACGTCGTCGCAACGCAAAAATCACAACGGTCGCGGCCCCGCTGTTAGAAAAATCGCCGCACCCACGCACGCGCGGTGCCCCGGCCAAGCGTGCACCAGCCGGTGCTGTGGCGGGGTGAGGGTCAGGCACGCGATAATCTCACGCGATGCAACAGGGATGGAGTCGGCGCGGATTCCTGCAGGTCGCGGCGGCCACAGGGCTGCTCGCCAGCGGGGTCGCGGCGTGCTCGTCATCCAAGCCGCAGGCGGGCACCGCTGATACCGGGGCGGTGACCATCACCCACTTGTTCGGCCAGACCGTCATCAAGGAGCCGCCCAAGCGCGTGGTCAGCGCCGGTTTTACCGAACAAGACGACTTGCTCGCGCTGGGGGTCGTGCCCATCGCCGTCACCCGATGGTTCGGGGACCAGCCGTTCGCGGTGTGGCCCTGGGCGCAGCCCAAACTCGGCGCGGCACAGCCGGTGGTGTTGAGCCTCGACGACGGGATTCAGGTCGACCAGATCGCGAACCTCAAACCCGATCTCATTGTGGCCATCAACGCCGGAGTCGACGCCGAGACCTATCAGAAGCTGTCTGCGATCGCCCCCACCATCCCGCAATCGGGCGGTGACGCGTTCTTCGAGCCCTGGAAGCTGCAGGCCAGCACAGTCGGTGAGGCGGTGTTTCAGAGCGCGCAGATGAAGTCCCTGATCGACGCCGTCGACCAGAAGTTCGCCGCTGTGGCACAACAGCATCCGCAATGGATGGGCAAAAAAGCACTGTTACTGCAGGGGCGGCTTTGGCAGGGCAATGTCATTGCAACGATGGCCGGCTGGCGGACCGACTTTCTCAACGAGATGGGTCTGGTCATCTCCGAGGGCATCAAACCCTTCGCCGTCGATCAACGCGGTGTGATCCCGCGCGATCACATCAAGGAGGTGCTCGATTCCGCCGACGTGCTGATCTGGCTGACCGAGAGCCCCGAAGACGAACAGGCGTTGCTGGCCGACCCCGAGATTGCGGCATCAGCGGCGACCGAGCAGAAACGCCATGTCTTCACCACCGGCGATCAGGCCGGCGCGATCGCGTTTGCGTCGCCCCTGAGTTATCCCGTGGTGGCCGATGAATTGCCCGCGCTGATCGCGAAGGTATTGGGCTGAGATTGCCGATTATTCGGCCACCGACCGCGCGGGTCTGAGCATCCGCTAAGGCCCTTCTGGCAGTGCTCGAAAATTTCTCGCCCACCGCCGAATCCGGGGCTAACGTCGAAGAATGAGTGTGACCGATATCTCAACCGAGCTTGCGGCGGACATGGTGACGCGCAACATTTTCGACTACGGCGATCAAGCGCTGATGCTGGAGTGTGACAGCACCGCGCAGGTGTTGGCGTGGACGCAGACCCTACGCGCCGCTGCGCTGCCCGGCGTGGTCGACATCGTCGGGGCCTCCCGCACGGTGTTGGTGAAGCTCGCCGGTCCCCGCTTCCAAGGGGTTACCCGGCAGCGGATACGCCGGCTGCCCGTCGACCCCGACCTGCTCGCGTCCGAGCACCAGGGCGAACCGCTGCCGGCGCCGGTCATCGACGTCATCTACGACGGTCCCGATCTTGCCGAGGTCGCCAGCCATACCGGTCTGACCACCGCACAGGTCATCCACGCCCACACCGCCACCCGGTGGCGCGTCGGGTTCAGCGGATTCGCGCCCGGGTTTGCCTACCTCATCGGCGGCGATCCTCGGCTGCAGGTGCCCCGCAGGTCCGAGCCGCGGACCTCGGTGCCGGCCGGGTCGGTCGCGCTGGCAGGCGAATACAGCGCGGTATACCCGCGGCACTCCCCCGGCGGGTGGCAGATCATCGGCCATACCGACGCAGTGTTGTGGGACATTGACCGGCCCAACCCGGCCCTGCTCACCCAGGGCATGTGGGTACAGTTCCGGCCGGCGTAGCGAGGAGGATCCGTCGTGATAACCCTGGAAATACTGCGCAGCGGGCCGTTGGCCATCGTCGAGGACCTCGGCCGGGCCGGTCTGGGCCACCTGGGAGTCGGGCGGTCCGGGGCGGCCGACCGTCGCTCGCACACGCTGGCGAACCGCTTGGTCGCCAATCCCGACGACTGGGCGACCGTCGAGGTCACGCTGGGAGGCTTTTCGGCCCGGGTTCGTGGCGGCGACATCGACATCGCGGTGACCGGAGCCGACACCGACCCAACCGTCAACGGAACGTTGTTCGGCACCAACAGCATTCATCATGTCCGCGATGGCTCGGTAATCTCACTGGGAACTCCCAATGCGGGACTGCGTACCTATCTAGCGGTGCGCGGTGGTATCAGCGTCACCCCCGTGCTGGGTTCACGCAGCTATGACGTGATGTCGGCAATCGGCCCGGCGCCATTACGGACCGGGGATGTGCTGCCGATCGGCGACCGTTCGCAGGATTATCCGGAACTCGACCAGGCGCCGGTGGCCGCCATCACCGACCGGGTGGTCGAACTGCGGGCGATACCGGGACCGCGCGATGACTGGTTCGTTGATCCCGAAGCGCTGGTACACACCGACTGGGTGGTCTCCGGTCAAAGCGACCGGGTGGGAACGCGATTGGTCGGCCGCCCGCTGACGCACCGCAATCCAGACCGCCAGTTGCCCAGCGAAGGGACCACTCGCGGCGCAATCCAGGTACCGCCCAACGGATTACCGGTGATCCTGGGGCCCGATCACCCGATCACGGGCGGCTACCCGGTGGTGGGTGTGGTGATCGATGACGACATCGACAAGGTGGCCCAGGTGCGGCCCGGTCAGCACGTATGGCTGCACTGGGCACGCCCTCGCCGCTGACGCGCGGGCACTGGTAGACAGAAATAGTGCATACCGAGGTTCACACGGCTCGGCTGGTCCATACCGCCGATCTGGACAGTGAGACGCGTCAGGGCATTCGCCAGATGGTCACCGCCGCCTTTGCCGGCGACTTCACCGATAACGATTGGGAACACGCCCTGGGCGGTATGCACGCCCTGATCTGGCATCGCGGCGCGATCATCGCGCACGGCGCCGTGGTGCAGCGGCGTCTTATCTACCGCGGTAGCGCCCTGCGTTGTGGCTATGTCGAAGGTGTTGCGGTGCGAGAGGATTGGCGTGGCCAAGGACTGGCGACTGCGGTGTTGGACGCCACCGAGCAAGTGATTCGTGGCGCCTACGAACTGGGGGCGCTCAGTTCCTCGGCGGGCGCCCGCCGGCTGTACACATCTCGAGGCTGGTTGCCGTGGCACGGCCCGACATCGGTGCTGTCCCCCACCGGCCCCACTCCCACACCCGATGATGACGGAACCGTGTTTGTGCTGCCGGTCGATGCCAGCCTGGACACCTCCGCCGAATTGATGTGCGACTGGCGCGCGGGAGACGTCTGGTAATACCTCTCGGCGCCGCGTCTTCCTGCCAGCCAGTTTTCAGATAACTGCGATTCAACTTTCAGCCCATATCCGCCCCTTCGAGTTGACCGGCTTGCATGATCGATGTGAGCATCGAAACAGGCGGTGGCGCATGCCTCTTCATTCGTGATTCATCTCGAGACTCGCCTGACTTCTCAACGCATGCTTGCCGGAAAAGCGGCGCCACCGTCGGCGAAAGGTGCAGACGCCAACATGAACCGCAACCATCGGATCGAGCACTGGGATCCCGAAGACGCCCAGGCTTGGGAGGCCAGCAACCACGCCGTCGCTCGCCGCAACCTGCTGTGGATCACCGCATGCGACCACGTCGCCTTTGGGGTTTGGACGCTCTGGCCGGTGTTGGTGCTGTTCATGCCCTACGCCGTTTACGGCTTCTCCGCTGCGGACAAATTCCTGCTCGGCGCCACAGCCACCTTTGTTGCGGCCTGCCTGCGCATCCCGTATTCGCTGGGTATCGCCACCTTCGGCGGCCGGAACTGGACCGTGTTTTCGATTGCGGTGCTGGCCATTCCCACCATCGGCACGATCTGGTTGCTGAGCCACCCAGGGTTGCCGCTGTGGCCGTATCTGGCATGCGCCGCATTGACCGGATGCGGTGGCGCCAACTACGCGGCGTCGATGACCAACACCAACGCCTTCTACCCGCATCGGCGCAAAGGCTTCGCTCTCGGGTTCAACGCCGGCGCCGGCAATCTGGGCGTCCCCATGATTCAGCTGGTGGGGCTGCTGGTGATCGCGATCGCCGGCTATCACCAGCCGTATTGGGTGTGCGGACTGTATCTGTTGCTGTTGACGGTCGTCGCCGTCGGAGCGGCCCGCCAGATGGATAACCTGGCGCACGCCACCTATGACGTGGGCCATTTGCGGGCCATCCTCACCCAGCGCGACACGTGGGTACTGGCCCTGCTCTATCTGGGCACTTTCGGCTCCTGGATCGGGTTCTCCTTCGCGTTTGGCCAGGTGCTGCAGATCAACTTCGTCGGTAGCGGACAAAGCCACGCACAGGCCGCCCTGCACGCGGCCGAGTTCGCCTTCATCGGGCCGGCGCTGGGCTCGCTGGCCCGGATCTACGGCGGCCGACTGGCGGATCGGGTCGGCGGCAGCCGGGTCACCCTGGCGGTCTTCCTCACGATGGCGTTGTTTACTGGGCTGTTGGTGGCCATCAGTACCCACGGTGACCACACCCCTGGTCCGGCCACCGTGGCGATGACGGCGGGCTACATCGGCGGCTTCCTGGCCCTTTTTGCGCTCGCCGGCCTGGGCAACGGTTCGGTGTACAAGATGATCCCCTCGGTGTTCGAGGCGCTCAGCCACCGGAACCAGATCAGCGAATTCGAGCGACGCCGCTGGTCACAGGCCATGTCGGGAGCGGTGATCGGATTTGTCGCCGCCTTTGGCGCCCTCGGGGGCGTGGGCATCAATCTGGCGCTGCGACAGTCCTATCTGAGCACCGGAACAGACACCTCCGCCTATTGGGTCTTCCTGCTGTTTTATGTCGGCGCCGCGCTTCTGACCTGGTCGAGATACGGGCGCCGAGCGGTCCCGGTCGCCGGTACCGCGGGGACGGCATCCGGATCCCGGCTGGCCCGAGTGTGACTGGGGTCGCAGGGGTGGGCAATGCGGCAGCAATTGCTTGGTAACGCATCCGAAACCTCACACGCTTAGACACGACATATGGCCCAGCAAAAATCTGAGCCACTGCGGGGCTACCGGATTGCGGTGACGTCTTCTCGCCGGGCCGAGGAGTTGTGCGCACTTCTGCGCCGCCACGGTGCCGACGTCTGCAGTGCCCCTGCGATCAACATGATCGCGCTGCCCGAAGACGACGAACTCCAGGGCAATACGGAGGCGTTGATCGCCAACCCACCCGACATCCTGGTGGCCCACACCGGTATCGGTTTCCGGGGCTGGGTAGCCGCGGCCGAGGGGTGGGGGCTGGCCGGCGAACTCGTTGATGCGTTGTCGGTAGGCCGGACCATATCGCGCGGACCGAAGGCGACCGGCGAGCTACGCGCGGCGGGCTTGCGCGAAGAATGGTCGCCAGAATCGGAATCCTCGCAAGAAGTTCTGGAATACCTGCTTGAATCCGGGGTCGCCGGTCAGCGGATCGCCATTCAGCTACACGGCGCGGCCGATGGCTGGGATCCCTTCCCCGAGTTTGTCGGCGGCCTCCGCGCGGCGGGGGCCGAGGTGGTGCCCATTCGGGTGTACCGCTGGAAGCCAACGCCATTGGGCGGCGCATTCGACCAATTGGTCACCGAGATCGCCCGGCGACAGTTCGACGCGGTGAGTTTCACCTCTGCGCCCGCCGCGGCCGCGGTGCTCGAGCGTGGCCGCGAGCTGGATATCGAAGAGGAACTGCTCGAGGCGCTGCGCAACGACGTACACGCGATGTGCGTCGGCCCCGTCACCTCTCGCCCCTTGATCCGCAAGGGGGTGCCCACCTCATCGCCGGAGCGAATGCGGCTGGGCGCCTTGGCCCGTCATATCGCCGAGGAACTTCCGCTACTTGGCTCCTGCACCGTGAACGCCGCGGGCCACGTCGTCGACATCCGCGGAACCTGCGTGCTCGTCGATGGCTCCATCAAGACACTGTCGGGGTCGGGCATGGCGATATTGCGCGCCTTGACCAAGCGCCCCGGAGACGTCGTCGCCCGCAGCGAGCTGCTGAATGTGCTTCCCGGAAACGGCGACGACACTCACGCGGTAGACACCGCCGTATTGCGGCTGCGCACGGCGCTGGGCGACAAAAACATCATCGCGACGGTGGTCAAGCGTGGTTACCGGCTGGCGCTCGACACCCAGGACGACACCGCATGCACCTGATACTCACGGCGCACGGCACCCGCCGGCCGGCCGGTGTCGCGATGATCGGCGACCTGGCGGCGCGGGTGAGCGCGCTGCTGAAGCAGACCGTGCAGGTGGCATTTGTCGACGTGTTGGGTCCCACACCCAGCGAAGTGCTCGGCCGACCTGCGCCGGGACGGGGCTCGGCGCAATCGGCAATCGTGGTACCCGCCTTCCTGTCCCGCGGCTACCACGTCCGCATCGACCTGCCGGCGCACGTCGCGGCCAGTGGCCACCCCGACGTCACCGTCACCCCGGCACTGGGCCCCAGCCGGGAGATCGCCAGAATCCTCATCCAGCAGCTGCTGGAATCCGGCTGGCGCCCAGATGATTCGGTGATATTGGCCGCGGCTGGGACATCGGATCGACGGGCGCTCGACGACCTGCGCACGGCGCGCGCGTTCCTGTGCGCACTTACCGGTTCACCGGTGACCCTCGGGTTTGCCGCAACCGGCCGTCCCGACCTCCGCACCGCTGTTCGCGCCGCGCGGCGCGACGGGGCCCGCCGGGTCGTGGTCGTCTCCTATCTGCTGGCCGAAGGCCTATTCCAGGAGCGGCTGCGCGCCTGCGGCGCCGACGTGGTGACCCCGCCGCTGGGCAACCACCCCGGCTTGGCCGAACTGATCGCGACGCGGTTCCACAGCGCCATCTCGGCTGCGGTGCCTACGGTTCCACGATCACCGATGCACACCCGAGCCGAATCACATGAAACACAAAGCATTGTTGGTTGAGAACGCCGACGTGGACAATGCTTGATCTTTGACCATATCCGGGTGATCCTGACACCATGGCCAATAACGAAGAGCCCTCCCGCGGGCTCCTCGATCCGGTGGCGAAGATGCTGCGTTTGCCCTTCGGCACACCGGAGTTCATCGACAAGATTGTCGCCGGCAGTGTCAACCAGGTCGGCCGCCGGACTCTGTACATGCTGATCACCACGTGGGACGCGGCGGGCGGCGGCCCGTTCGCCGCCAGCGCTGTCGCCTCCACCGGCCTGGCCAAGACGGCCGAAATCGTCCAGTCGATGTTCATCGGGCCCATCTTCAACCCACTACTCAAAATGCTCGGCGCGGATAAGATCGCCGTCCGCGCGTCATTATGTGCCTCGCAATTGGTCGGCTTGGGCATCATGCGCTACGGGTTGCGCTCCGAACCAATGCATTCAATGTCAGTGGATGCATTGGTGGACGCCATCGGCCCCACCATGCAGCACTACCTTGTCGGCGACATCAGCCGGGGGTAGGCGCCCAAGCCGCCTGCCACGATATCGGGCGGGCATCCTGGGGCTTGACCGTGCGCATGGGGCGTCACATCGTAAGCTGGACGGCCCCGGCTGCACCGCCGGATCCGTGGGCTCACGCCCAAATCCGTAGACCCGGTCAGGCGGCCAACCGCGCGACCTGAATCTTGCCTTCCGCAGTGACACGCGCCGGGTACACCGGCACCGAAACGCGTGGATCATCAAGGCAGCTGCCGTCGTCGAGCGCGAACGCCTGTTTCTGAATCGGAGATTGAACTGCCGCACGGCCGTCCCGATCACCGACGATGCCACGGGACAGCACGGCCGCACCGGAGAACGGGTCGATGTTTCCCAGCGCGTGCACCGAGCCGTCGTCCAGCCGGAACAGAGCCGCCTGACTGCCGTCATCGAGCAGCACACCCACACCCCGGCCGGGGATCAGATGGTCGTATGCACAGGCAGTGGTCCATACCTGAATGTCGTTGAGAAGTGTCACACTACCTCCTAGAATCTTCGCGACTTCATGATCGGACCCGCGGAATGCCAATGGAGACAGGAACTTTACGTCCCGCACGCTCGGTGAATGTCACTGTCGGGTCGGCGGCGTCGGGGGCATTGACGAAAGAGACGAACCGCGACAGCTTGTCCGGGTCCTCCAGCACGCCCTTCCACTCGCACTTGTAGTTGGCGACGTGGCGCTGCACCGCCGCTTCGAACTCTTCGGCCAGGCCCAAGGAGTCGTCACACACGACCTCGCGGACGTGATCGAGTCCGCCCTCGAGTGATTCGACCCACGGCGCGGTGCGCTGTAGCCGATCGGCCGTTCGGACGTAGTACATCAGGAACCGGTCGATATAGCGGACCAGCGTCTCAGTGTCGATGTCGCTGGCCAGCAGCTGAGCATGCTTGGGAGTCATGCCGCCATTGCCGCCGACGTACAGGTTCCAGCCCTTTTCGGTGGCGATGACGCCGACGTCCTTGCTGCGGGCTTCGGCACACTCGCGCGCGCAACCCGAAACGCCCAGCTTGATCTTGTGCGGCGCCCGCAGGCCTCGGTAACGCAGTTCCAGGTCGATGGCCAGCTGCACCGAATCCTGTTGCCCGTAACGACACCAGTCACTACCCACGCAGCTCTTCACCGTCCGCAACGCCTTGCCATAGGCGTGGCCGGACTCCATGCCCGCATCGACCAGCCGCTTCCAGATCAGCGGCAGCTGATCGACTCGCGCACCGAACATGTCGATCCGCTGGCCGCCGGTGATCTTGGTGTAAAGCCCGAATTCCTGGGCGATTTGGCCGATCAGAATCAGATGCTCGGGCTTGATGTCGCCACCAGGGACCCGCGGCACCACCGAGTAGCTACCGTTCTTCTGGATGTTGGCCAGGAAGTGATCGTTTGAGTCCTGCAGCGAAGCCTGCTCGCCGTCCAGGATGTGGTCGGACCCGGTGGACGCCAGGATCGACGCGACCACGGGTTTGCAGATGTCACAACCCTTTCCGCGACCGAAGCGTTGTAGCAGTCCCGAGAAGGTCCGGATTTCGGTAGCCAAAATGATCTGGAAGAGTTCCGCGCGCGATTGGCTGAAGTGCTCGCAGAGCGCCTTGGACTGTTCGACCCCCTCGGCTTCCAGCAGTTGCTTCAGCAGCGGCACGCACGAACCGCACGAGGTACCGGCCGCGGTGCACGCCTTGAGCGCGGGCACATCGGCGCAGCCGTCGGCGATCGCACACTTCAGCTCGCCCTTGGTGACGTTGTTGCAGGAACAGATCTGTGCCGAATCGGGCAGTGCGCCAATGCCCAAGGCACCAGCACCGTCGCCAGAGGCGGGCGAGATCAGCGCCAACGGATCGCCGGGCAACTCGCTGCCGACCATCGGGCGCAACACCCCGTACGCGGAAGCGTCGCCCACCAGCACGCCGCCCAGTAGCGTCTTGGCGTCATCGGAGAGCACCAGCTTGGCGTAGGTGCGATTCACCGCGTCGTTGACGGCTACCTCGAGGCAGTTCTCGGTAGCGCCCATCGCGTCGCCGAAGCTGGCCACGTCAACGCCGAGCAACTTGAGCTTGGTCGACAGGTCGGCTTCGGGGAACTCCGCGACACCGTTGAGCAACCGGTCGGCCACCACCTCGGCGCTGGTGTAGCCGGGCCCGACCAATCCGTAGCAGCGCCCCTCGATGGCGGCCACCTCACCGACCGCGTAGATGTCGGGATCGCTTGTCTGACAGGACAGATCGGTGAGCACGCCGCCGCGCTCGGCGATCGCGAGGCCGGCCGCCCTGGCCAATTCGTCGCGGGGCCGGATACCCGCCGCGAAAATCAATGCGCCGGCGTCGATGACGTCGCCGCCGGCCAGCCGCACCCGTAGCGACGTCTTGCCATCGGAATGCTCGACAGACTCAATCGAGTCGGTGCCCGTCCCGACGTGCACAGCGATCCCGAGGTCGGAAATCATCCGGGCCAGTAGCGCGCCCCCGGCCTCATCGATCTGTTGGGCCATCAACCGCGGCATCATCTCGATGACGTGCGTCTGCAACCCGAACTGGCGCAACGCGTTGGCGGCTTCCAGCCCGAGTAGGCCGCCGCCGATGACCACGCCGGCGCCACCGTGGCCATCGCGCAGTGCACGTTCGGCGCAGGCATGGATAGCGTCGAGGTCATCGAGCGTGCGATACACGTGGCAGCCGGGCAGGTCATGGCCGGGCACCGGAGGGACAAAGGCGTAGGACCCGGTGGCCAGCACCAGGGCGTCATAACCGTGTCGCGTGCCGTCGGCGGTGACCACCGACTTGGCCGCGCGGTCGATCTCGGTGACCCGCGTGTTCAGCAACACCCGAACCCGCTCGTCACCGGCGTAGTCGTTGCCCGGCAATGCCAGCTGAGCCCGATCCCAGGTTTCGGTGTAGGAGGTCAGGCCCACGCGGTCATATGCCGCATCCGCTTCCTCGGCCAGCACCGTGACCCGCCAGCGATCGTCGGTGTCGCGGGCCCGAAGCGCCTCGACCATCCGGTGGCCCACCATGCCGTGTCCCACCACGATGACGTGTCGCGGGACACCGGGGTTCGCATCGTGCGCACGCACAGTTCCGCCTGGGGCCATGGCATGAAGGCTAGAGGCGGGAAATTACCGAAAAATCGCCAAATGTGACACGTGGGTGACGTGGCGCTCACACCTGCCAACGGACTGTGTGACCCCGTTCGCTCTGGGCGAAGCCCCAGGTGGAACTTTAGCGTGGTCGACTCATGTTCTTGCTAGTAGCCGACCGGCGAGGAGCCGGACACAGCTAACTCACACGGAAGCATAAGGAGAAAATCATGAGCAATCTCGCGTTGTGGTCGCGTCCGGCCTGGAGCACCGATCGCTGGCTGCGGGACTTCTTCGGACCAGCGGCGGCATCCGATTGGTACACGCCGCTGGGCACCGGATTCAATCCGGCCGCAGAGATCGTCAAGGACGGCGACGACGCGGTGGTCCGCCTCGAGCTGCCCGGCGTGGACGTGGAAAACGACGTCAATGTCGAGGTGGAGCGCGGCGAGCTGGTCATTCGCGGCGAACACCGCGACGAGCACGCCCAGGAAGCTGGGGAAGCCGACCGCCGCACGTTGCGCGAAATCCGGTACGGATCGTTCCGCCGGTCGTTCCAGCTGCCCGAACACGTCACCAGCGAGGCCGTCTCGGCTTCCTATGACGCGGGCGTGCTGACCGTGCGGGTGCAAGGCGCCTACCGGGATCCGGCGGCGAGTGAGCCGCAGCGCATCGCAATCACCAAGTAGGTCCGGCCGGCTCGCCGGGCGCGCTGATCCGGCGGAGTGAACGGCTCCGCCGGATCAGCGGCATTCGACTCCGGTCAGCGCCAGTGGGCCAGCAGCTCGGTCGCCCGGCCGGACAGGGCGGCCTGCAGAAAGGGGCCGAAGCTGATCCGGGCGACACCCAACCGGCCGAATGAGGCTGGATCGTCCTGGTCGGGCAGCGCGATCGCGTTGATCGGCAGCGGCAACTGCGCCGCCAACCGCCGCAACGTATCCGGGTCGTGACGGCCCACCGGGTACAGCACATCGGCGCCGGCGGCCGCGGCCTCGGTCAACCTCGCCACGGCCCGCTCGAAGCGGTCTGCCGGGTCACCGTCGCGACGCAGGAAAAGATCGGTGCGCGCGTTGAGGACGACATGCACGCCGGCCGCGTCGGCGGCCGACCGTAACGCGCCGACCAGCTCGGCGTGTTCGCGGCGAGACCTCAGTCTTGCGCCTTCGGAGTGCACCGTGTCTTCGATGTTCAGCCCAACAGCGCCCACGCTCAGCAAGCCCTCGATCAACCGCTGCGCATCCAGCCCATACCCGGATTCGATGTCCACCGACACCGGGATGTCGACGGCCGCCGTGATCTGCGCAACCCGGGCGAGCACGTCGTCGAACGACATCCCCTCGTTATCAGGTTTTCCGATCGAATCGGCCAGTGGGTGGCTGCCCACCGTCAGGGCGGCGAAGCCCGCGTTCGCGGCCAGCCGCGCCGACCACGCGTCCCACACCGTCGGAAGCACCACCGGGTTGCCGGGCTGATGCAGCGCGAGCAACGCCAGGGCGCGCTCGGCGGTGACATTTAAACCTTGCTCGGATGGCATGGCGACCTTGGTTTCCTGCCCGCGCTATGTCTTGACTGCCGTCTGGCAGAGACTGTGGATAGTATCGGTGGGCGTACTGTGATCCGTAACACCATCAGCCCGTAGGGAGCATGCGTTGTCCCCCACAAACGAACTCGCCGAACTGCACGATCTCATCGGCGATCTGAGGCGGTGCGTGACCTCGCTGAAGTCGCGATACGGCGACGATTCAGGCATGCGCCGCGTCGTCATCGATGCCGATCGGATCCTCACCGACATCCAATTACTCGACACCGATATCGCAGAATTGGACCTGGATCGAGCTTCGGTGCAGCAATCCGTCGAGAAGATCGCCATCCCCGACACCGACTATGACCGCGATTTCTGGCGCGATGTCGACGACGAAGGTGTCGGGGGTCACAGTAGATACTGACAATCAAGCCCCGCCGAAATCAGGGTCCTCTATCTGTGTACCCTTCGACGAGATACCACTCGAAGAGGATCACACTAGATGAGCGCACCCACGGCGAACCGTCCTGATACTGGCGTTTTCTCACCCAGCCGGGCCAAAATCCCGCAGCGGACGCTACGTACCGACCTCTGGTGGTGGGCGCCGCTGGTCACCAACATCGGATTCCTGGCGTTCATCGTCTATGCCACCACCCGGGCGTTTTGGGGCAGTGGCTACTGGGTGGAGAAATACCATTACCTGACACCCTTTTACTCGCCGTGCGTCAGCGCGTCCTGCGCACCGGGCGCAAGCCACCTTGGTGTCTGGTTCGGGCACTTTCCCTGGTGGATTCCGTTGGGAAGTCTGGTATTACCGTTCCTACTCGGTTTCCGGCTCACCTGCTACTACTACCGCAAGGCTTACTATCGTTCGGTATGGCAATCGCCGACCGGTTGCGCGGTACCCGAGCCACGCGCGCACTACACCGGGGAAACCCGTCTGCCGCTGATCATTCAGAACAGCCATCGGTATTTCTTCTACGTTGCGGTAGTGGTGTCACTTATCAACACCTACGACGCAATTATGGCCTTCCACTCGCCCACGGGTTTTGGATTCGGTTTAGGCAATGTCATTTTGGTGACCAACGTGCTCTTACTCTGGGCCTACACCATTTCCTGCCATTCATGCCGGCACGCAACCGGCGGCCGTCTAAAACATTTCTCCAAACACCCAGTGCGTTACTGGATCTGGACACAAGTGAGCAAGCTCAATACCCGGCACATGCTATTCGCGTGGATCACGCTGGGCACCCTGTCGCTCACCGACTTCTACATCATGCTGGTGGCTACTAACACCATCACAGATCTCAGATTTATTGGCTGACAAGCCGTTTCAGGATTTATCAAGAAATAGCTGAGCGAGGTTTTCAATGGTTGAGGTCGAACGGCACTCCTACGACGTTGTCGTGATCGGTGCCGGCGGCGCGGGGCTGCGGGCGGTCATCGAGGCACGCGAGCGCGGCCTGAAAGTAGCGGTCGTGTGCAAATCGCTGTTCGGCAAGGCCCACACGGTGATGGCCGAGGGTGGCTGCGCGGCCGCGATGGGTAACAGCAACCCCAAAGACAACTGGAAGACCCACTTCGGCGACACCATGCGAGGCGGGAAGTTCCTCAACAACTGGCGCATGGCCGAACTGCACGCCAAGGAAGCCCCGGACCGGGTCTGGGAGCTCGAAACCTACGGCGCGCTGTTCGACCGCCTCAAAGACGGCAAGATCAGCCAGCGCAACTTCGGTGGGCACACCTATCCGCGGCTGGCCCACGTCGGTGACCGCACCGGCCTGGAGTTGATCCGCACCATGCAACAGAAGATCGTGTCGCTGCAGCAGGAGGACTTCGCCGAGGTCGGCGACTATGAGGCTCGGATCAAGGTGTTCGCCGAATGCACGATCACCGAGCTACTCAAAGACGGTCCCGAAAACGGCGGGCGGATCGCCGGAGCCTTCGGCTACTGGCGGGAAAGCGGCCGCTTCATCCTGTTCGAGGCGCCCGCCGTCGTGATGGCCACCGGCGGGATCGGTAAGTCCTTCAAGGTCACGTCCAACTCCTGGGAGTACACCGGCGACGGGCATGCCCTGGCACTGCGGGCCGGCGCGACGTTGATCAACATGGAGTTCGTTCAGTTCCACCCGACCGGCATGGTGTGGCCGCCCAGTGTGAAGGGGATCCTGGTCACCGAAGGTGTTCGCGGTGACGGCGGGGTGCTCAAGAACTCCGATGACGATCGATTCATGTTCGGTTACATCCCGCCGGTGTTCAAAGGCCAATACGCGGAGACCGCCGAAGAAGCCGACCAGTGGCTCAAAGACAACGACTCGGCCCGTCGCACCCCTGACCTGTTGCCGCGAGACGAGGTGGCCCGCGCCATCAACTCCGAGGTCAAGGCGGGCCGGGGCACCCCGCACGGCGGCGTCTACCTCGACATCGCGTCGCGGCTGACTCCCGAGGAGATCAAGCGCCGGCTGCCGTCGATGTATCACCAGTTCATGGAGCTGGCCGGGGTCGACATCACCAAGGAGCCGATGGAAGTCGGGCCGACCTGCCACTACGTGATGGGCGGCATCGAGGTCGACGCCGACACGGGCGCGGCCACGGTCCCCGGGCTGTTCGCCGCCGGCGAGTGCTCGGGCGGCATGCACGGCTCCAACCGGCTGGGCGGGAACTCGCTGTCCGACCTGCTGGTCTTCGGTCGGCGGGCCGGCCTGGGCGCCGCCGACTACGTGCGCGCGCTGAGCAGCCGTCCGACCGTCTCACCGGAGTCCGTCGACGCCGCCGCCAGGCTGGCCCTGGCGCCGTTCGAAGGGCCCACCGACGGCACCGCTCCGGAAAACCCGTACGCGCTGCAGATGGACCTGCAGTTCCTGATGAACGACCTGGTCGGCATCATCCGCAACGCCGACGAGATCAGCAAAGCGTTGACCCTGTTACGGGAGCTGTGGGCACGCTACGAGCATGTGCAGGTCGAAGGCCACCGCCAGTACAACCCGGGCTGGAACCTCGCGATCGACATGCGCAACATGCTGACCGTCAGCGAGTGTGTGGCTCGGGCCGCGCTGGAACGCACCGAGAGCCGGGGCGGGCACACCCGCGACGACCATCCCGGCATGGACCCGAACTGGCGCAACGTCTTGTTGGTCTGCCGGGCCGCCCAGGAAGCCACCGACGGTTCCCACATCACCATCACCCGCCAGCCGCAGGTACCAATGCGGCCGGACCTGCTGGACCTCTTCCAGATTTCCGAGCTGGAGAAGTACTACACCGCCGAAGAGTTGGCCGACCATCCAGGACGGAGAACGTAATGGGTTACAACGCGAGCTTGCGCGTGTGGCGCGGCGACGAGAGCAACGGCGAGCTGCGCGACTTCACCGTCGAGGTCAACGAGGGTGAAGTGGTGCTCGATGTCATCCACCGTCTGCAGCAGACCCAAACGCCCGACCTGGCGGTGCGCTGGAACTGCAAGGCCGGCAAGTGTGGATCCTGCTCGGCGGAGATCAACGGCAAGCCGCGACTGATGTGCATGACCCGAATGTCGACCTTCGCCGAAGACGAGATCGTCACCGTGACGCCGCTGCGCACCTTCCCGGTGATTCGCGACCTGGTCACCGATGTCTCGTTCAATTACGAAAAGGCACGCGAGATTCCCTCTTTCGCGCCTCCCAAGGAGCTGCAGCCTGGCGAGTACCGGATGGCCCAGGTCGACGTCGCGCGCTCGCAGGAGTTCCGCAAGTGCATCGAGTGCTTCCTGTGCCAGAACGTCTGCCACGTCATCCGCGACCACGAGGAGAACAAGAAGGCGTTCGCCGGTCCGCGGTTCTTGATGCGCATCGCCGAACTGGAAATGCATCCCCTCGACACTCGGGACCGGCGCAACGAGGCACAAGAGGCGCATGGCCTGGGGTACTGCAACATCACCAAGTGCTGCACCGAGGTATGCCCGGAAAACATCAAGATCACCGACAACGCACTGATCCCGATGAAGGAGCGCGTGGTCGACCGCAAGTACGACCCGGTCGTGTGGCTGGGCAACAAGCTGTTCCGACGCTGACTTGGCGGCCCTGGCGTTAGACCCGGGGCCGCGCCGGGTACCCCGCAGTGATGCGAGAAACGACCAGCATTAGCGACATCCGAACCGCGATCCGCGAGTTGACCGTCCGCGCTGAACTCGCGCACAAGCAGGGCCGCCACGATGACGCCGCGGAGATCGAGCGCCGTATCGCGGGCTACCGAGACGAACTCGGGGACCGCCCGTAGCGGATTGGCAGAGGACAGAAATCGGGTAGCCGAGGCGGGCCTAGTCGGCGGGAGCGAGCCGCTTGGCCGAGTAGGCCGCCGCCACATTGAGCAGCAGAACGATCATCACCGGCCACACCACATCGTGGAACTGGGCGAGGATGCCTAGCAGCGAACTCAACCCCACCAGGCCCGCGCTGATGACGAGTCGCCCGAAGGCGATCAACGAGATTCTCAGCGTGGGATCGGCATTGTGGGCAATCCACAGTTGACCCGCGGTGAACACGCTTTGGTTGGCGATTGACGCCAATGCGATCACCAGGCTGATGGCCACCAGGTTGGGCCAGGATCCGGCCAGCTGAAACGCGATGGCGATCACTGCCGCGGCGATGCTGAGAATCGCACTGCCCGCAAACAAGCCGAACAGCCCAAATCTTTCGCGGATCCGATTCCACACCCGTATCCCACCCACGAGTCCGACACAGACGAACAAGACCAAGACGACGACGTTGTCGTGCTCGTCCCCGGGTATTGCGGCAACGCGGATGCTGTAGAACGAGCTCCCCAGCACGACCGATCCGAACAGCAGCTGAACTGCCAGGTAGCGGCGATACCAACTTTCGCGACGCAGGGCAGCCAGCCCGACGTGCACGACCTTGTTCAGCCCCGGGGCCTTGTGCACGGGCGGGACGATCCGCTGCGGCAACCCCAGACAAATCAGCCCGGAGATTGCCATCGCCGCAGTGGCGGTCCACAGCAGGCGGATGTTGTTGGTCAAGTGGTCTTCATGGGGCACGAAGGACAACGCCACGGTGACGATCGCCGTCAACGCCGCGCCGACGCCGGCTTCGGTGAGCAGCACCTGCGCCCTATCGGTTCCCGACGGCATCGCTGCCACCAAATCCGCGAACGCCACGAAGGAGAAGGCCGACACCGCCCCGATAAAGAGCACATTCACCAAGAACAGCGATCCGGCTTCGTTTCCGTCGCCCATGGTTGCGCCCATCGCATTGACGGCGGCCAGGACGGTCAGCCCGAACACAATAATGACCAATCGGCGGCGTCTCGGGACCGCGGCGAGCACGGCGGGCGCGAGCATATTTCCAATTGCCGCTCCGGCTGTGAACGCGGGAAAAATTAGTGCCGCCATCCACAATTCCGCGTGGAGTTCGGCCACCACAAACGGCAAAACGATGGGGACATTGCCAAGCTGAAGTGCCGTCCGGTAGAAGCCACTTTGCGTGATGACCAGCCACAGAACACGCTTGCTCGGGCCATCGATGCGTCCTTCCGGACGCGATGTTTCCACCACGTTCTGCTACCCGCCGGCCACCCGGGTCGCCCCCACGTCGGGCGCATTCGCAAACCAGCACGAATGGTCCGAGGGGCCCTTCCAGCGCATGGGTGACGCGATCAATCCGGCAACGCCCTCAGCCCCACCAATGATCGACGCAAAAGCATCCGAATCTGCAGTATCGGGGGCACCAGGAATCGAGTGGGCGAAGTCGCGGTCGATTCCCATCTGCACCTCCTGCACGGAAACGCAAAAAAACAGGGTACTAATTAGTACCGCCGCGGCGCCAGGCATTCGTGTCCACAATTTGGCGGCCCACACCCGCACCCGCACCCGCACCCGCACGAAAAGGAAGCGACCCCCGCGCGCTACGCCGGCCCGAAAATGGTGCGCCGGATCATCACCGCCAGGTCAGGACCCGTGATTCCCCACCAGAACACGGCGGATCGTGTTCGAGAAGTTCGACTGGTCACACGCCCAGGCGACGAAACACACTTCGGTGAAATACGATCGGCGCCACCTGCGCGTCCACGGTGACCTCGCTGACCCGCAACACCACGATGGTGTGGTCCCCGGCGGGAATCAGCTGCTCAATGGCGCTTTCCAGCCACAAACTGGTGCCCTTGATGAAGACGGCACCGCTGTCGTTGCACACCGTCTCCAAACCGGCGAAGCGGTCCCCCGTCTTCGCGGCCAGCGTGCGCGCCGCCTCGTCATGAGCTTCGCCGAGCACGCTGATACCCAGCATGGGTGCGCCTTTGAGTTTGGGCCAGGTCGTCGAAACGTTCTGCACACAAAAAGAAACCAGCGGCGGATCCAGCGAGACGGGAACAAAGGTGCTGGCCGCGAGGCCTTCCCGCGCGCCATTGATCTCCGCGGCGATCGCCACCACACCGGATGGAAAGTGGCCAAACGCTTCGCGCAGCGACGATGGTGTCAGGTTGCTCTGTGGATTCACCAGACTTCAAGCGCCCCTTGAGCCGAGGACAATTTCTGGTCACCGACCCTACTCGCCGGATACCCGCGGGCAGTGGCCAGATCGGGATGACCGGCAATCGGGCTGTCCAGACCTGGCGGCGCGAGTCCGCACCCCCAACTGAGCCCGCCGCCCCGATCGGGGGAGCCGAATTAGGCATGAATCGCTGACCGACACCAATAAACGGGTCGCGCGCACCGCCTCCGAGGAAATAGCACAAACGCAGTGCGTGGGCGGCCACGCGGCGGCCATTACGCAGGCCCGGTCGGCCCGCAGATCCGCCATTCGACCCCGTGGTGACGCGCCCCACATCCGCCATGCTGCCGCCATCACAGCAGCTAGAGGCCACCGCCGGTGGATCGGAAACCATGATCCCAACCGGTTGGTTGGTTTGGTCGTGCAATGTAGCTCACATCAACTTGCAAACAAGTATCAAACCGATATATTTTATCGGTGTTACTGGTGGGTAACTTAGAACGTAGTACCCAACCATCATGTGGCATTCTTCAACGAGGAGGACCGTAGTGAGCCACTACAAGAGCAACGTCCGTGACCAGGTATTCAACCTCTTCGAGGTGCTGGGCGTTGACAAGGCTTTGGGCGAAGGTCAGTTCAGCGATCTGGACACCGACACCGCCCGCGAAATGCTGACCGAGATCAGCCGGCTGGCCGAAGGCCCGGTCGCCGCGTCGTTCATCGAGGGTGACCGCAACCCGCCGGTTTTCGACCCGAAGACCCACACGGTGACTCTGCCGGAGTCTTTCAAGGACTCGGTGCGTGCCGTCATCGAAGCCGGTTGGGACAAGGCCGGCCTGGACGAGGAACTCGGCGGCATGCCGATGCCCCGGGCCCTGATGTGGGCGCTGCACGAGCACCTTCTCGGCGCCAACCCGGCGGTGTGGATGTACTCCGGCGGCGCTGGGTTCGCCCAGATCATGTACCACCTCGGTACCGAGGAGCAGAAGAAGTGGGCCGTGATGGCCAGCGAGCGCGGCTGGGGTTCGACGATGGTGCTCACCGAGCCGGACGCCGGCTCGGACGTAGGCGCCGGGCGGACCAAGGCCGTCGAGCAGGCCGACGGTTCCTGGCACATCGACGGGGTCAAGCGGTTCATCACCTCGGGTGACTCCGACGACCTGTTCGAGAACATCTTCCACTTGGTGCTGGCCCGCCCCGAGGGCGCCGGTCCGGGCACCAAGGGGCTGTCGCTGTTCTTCGTGCCCAAGTTCCTGTTCGACTTCGAGACCGGCGAGCTGGGCGAGCGCAACGGCGTCTTCGTCACCAACGTCGAGCACAAGATGGGCCTGAAGGTATCCGCGACCTGCGAGCTGTCGCTTGGCCAGCACGGCGTGCCGGCCAAGGGCTGGCTGATCGGGGAGGTACACGAGGGCATCGCGCAAATGTTCGAGGTCATCGAGCAGGCCCGCATGATGGTCGGCACCAAGGCGATCGCCACGCTGTCGACCGGCTACCTCAACGCACTCGAGTACGCCAAGTCCCGCGTACAAGGCGCCGACCTGACCCAGATGACCGACAAGACGGCACCCCGGGTCACCATCACCCATCACCCCGACGTGCGTCGTTCGTTGATGACCCAGAAGGCATACGCCGAGGGCCTGCGTGCGCTGTACCTCTACACCGCCACCTTCCAGGACGCCGCGGTCGCCGAGGCCGCGCACGGTGTGGACGCCAAGCTGGCGGTCAAGATCAACGACCTGCTGCTGCCGGTGGTCAAGGGTGTCGGCTCCGAGCAGGCGTACGCCAAGCTCACCGAGAGCCTGCAGACCCTCGGTGGGTCCGGCTTCCTGCAGGACTACCCGATCGAGCAGTACATCCGGGACGCCAAGATCGACTCCCTGTACGAAGGAACCACCGCCATCCAGGCTCAGGACTTCTTCTTCCGCAAGATCGTCCGCGACAAGGGTGTGGCGCTGGCCCACGTTTCCGGCCAGATCCAAGAGTTCGTCGACAGCGAGACCGGCAACGGCCGTTTGAAGACCGAACGCGCACTGCTGGCCAAGGCGCTCACCGACGTGCAGGCAATGGCAGCCACCCTGACCGGCTACTTGATGGCCGCGCAGCAGGACATCAACAGCCTCTACAAGGTCGGCCTGGGTTCGGTGCGCTTCCTGATGAGTGTCGGCGACCTGGTCATCGCCTGGTTGCTGCAGCGTCAGGCAGCGGTGGCCGTCGCGGCACTCGACGCGGGCGCTACCGGCGACGAGCGGTCGTTCTACGAGGGCAAGGTGGCGGTGGCGTCGTTCTTCGCCAAGAACTTCCTGCCACTGCTGACCAGCACCCGCGAGGTGATCGACACGCTGGACAACGACATCATGGAGCTCGACGAAGCCGCCTTCTAGAGCACCCCGATCAACAGTTGAGCCCCCGTTCCAGGAACGGGGGCTCAACTATTTTCTCAACCAAAAAGACCGCCGCTGGCTCCCCTCGTTCCAGCGGCGGCCCTTTTCGTACGCCCGTCAATACCGATGACCGGCGGTCGATCTAACGGATTGCCCCGCGTTGCGGTCGGGGTCGGGGGTCAGACCACAACACGGGGCTTTCCAATCAGTTAGATACCCATCAGATGGGGTTACAAACCGCGGGCACCGAAGTTCCGCCGAGCGGCCGGCGTTAACTGGGGGTTCAGGCCTCCAGGATTGCGGCCACGCCCTGACCGCCGGCAGCGCAGATCGAGATCAGCGCGCGCACGGGCTGGGCCGATCCCTTGCGCTCGGCCTTCTTCTCGGCCAGCTGCTTGGCGGTCTGCGCCAGTATCCGTCCGCCGGTTGCCGCGAAGGGGTGCCCGGCGGCCAACGATGAACCGTTGACGTTGAGCTTGGACCGGTCGATCGAACCAAGCGCGGCGTCCAGTCCCAGGCGCTGCTTGCAGTACTCCTCGGACTCCCACGCCTGCAGGTGCGCCAACACCACCGAGGCGAAGGCCTCGTGGATCTCGTAGAAGTCGAAGTCTTGCAGCGTCAACCCGTTGCGGGCCAGCAGTCGCGGCACGGCGTAGGTGGGCGCCATCAACAGACCGTCGTTGCCGTTGACGTAGTCCACCGCGGCCGTCTCGGCGTCCACGAGGTAGGCCAGCGGCGACAACGAATGCTCCTGCGCCCATTGCTCGCTGGACAGCAACGCAACCGAGGCACCGTCGGTCAGCGGAGTCGAGTTGCCCGCCGTCATGGTGGCGTCGCCGGCCTTGACGCCGAATACCGGGCGCAGCGAGGCGAGCTTCTCGACGCTCGAGTTGGGGCGCAGGTTGTCGTCGCGGTACAGCCCCAAAAATGGCGTCACCAGGTCGTCGAAGAATCCGCGGTCGTAGGCGTCGGCCATGTTGCGATGACTGGCCGCGGCCAGTTCGTCCTGGTCAACGCGTTTGATACCCATCTGCTTGGCGGTGATGGCGGCGTGATCGCCCATCGACAGCCCGGTCCGGGGCTCGCTGTTGGCCGGGATCTCGACTCCCAGATTGGCCGGCAGCCCACCCACCAGGCGCAGCCTGTGCACGTTGGACTTGGCCCGACGCAGCCGCAGCAGAGTGCGGCGCAGGTCCTCACCCAGCCCGATCGGCGGGTCCGAGGTGGTGTCCACGCCGCCGGCCGCCGCAACCTCATAACGTCCGGCGGCGATCCCGTCAGCGGCAGCGATCGCGGCCTGCAGGCCGGTCCCGCAGGCTTGCTGCAGGTCACACGCCGCGGTGTACGGGGACAGCTCTGATCCCAACACGCATTCGCGCATCAGGTTGAAGTCGCGGCTGTGCTTGAGCACGGCACCACCGACGACGGCGCCCAGCCGTTGCCCGCGCAGGTCGAACCGGTCCACCAGCCCGGCCAGCGCCGCGGTGAACATGTCCTGGTTGGACGCTTCGGCGTAAGCGCCGTCGGACCGGGCGAAGGGGATTCGATTACCCCCCAGGACGGCGACTCGCCGCTTGGTCTGGGCATTCTTCTCAGCAGCAGGGGCCACTTTTCTCTCCGTAGGTACTTGAGCTCTCGGTATGTACGTATGTACTTGAGCTTTGGGTTTTGGGGGATCGGCAGTCGGGGGCCATACTACCCACTGTTCTTACTCTGAAGTAAGTTCGTCCTCGATACGGTGGCTCCTACATCGCACACCCGACACGGAAGGCAGCTCAGTGGCACCCAAGCTCTCGTCCGATCTGTTCTCGCAGGTCGTCAACTCCGGCCCCGGAACGTTTGTGGCCAAGCAACTTGGTGTTCCGCAAGCCGAGACGCTGCGCCGTTACCGCCCGGGGGACCCGCCGCTGGCCGGTTCGCTGCTAATCGGGGGTGAGGGCCGGGTGGCCGAGCCGCTGCGCGCCGCCCTCGCCAAGGACTACGACCAGGTGAGCAATAACCTGGGCGGGCGCTGGGCCGACTCGTTCGGTGGCCTTGTTTTCGACGCTACCGGCATTACCGACCCGGCCGGACTCAAAGGGCTGCACGACTTCTTCAAGCCCGTCCTGCGCAATCTGGGCGCCTCCGCGAGGGTGGTGGTGGTGGGCACCACACCCGACGCCATCGACAACAGTCATGAGCGGATCGCGCAGCGGGCGCTGGAGGGCTTCACCCGGTCGCTGGCCAAGGAATTGCGCCGGGGCAGCACCGCGGCGCTGGTCTACCTGTCGCCGCAGGCCAAACCGGCCGCCACCGGGCTGGAATCGACCGTGCGGTTCATCTTGTCGGCGAAGTCGGCATATGTCGACGGCCAGGTCTTCTACGTGGGCGCGGCCGACTCCACACCGCCGGCCGACTGGGACCGGCCGCTAGAGGGCAAGGTCGCCATCGTGACCGGCGCCGCCCGCGGCATCGGGCAGACGATCGCCGAGGTGTTCGCCCGTGACGGCGCCAGCGTCGTCGCGATCGACGTGGAGTCCGCCGCAGACGCGCTGGCCGAGACGGCCGCCAGCGTCGGCGGCACCCCGCTGTGGCTGGATGTGACGGCCGACGACGCCGTGGACAAGATCACCGAGCATCTACGCGACCACCACGGCGGGAAGGCCGACATCCTGGTCAACAACGCCGGCATCACCCGAGACAAGTTGCTGGCCAACATGGACGACGCCCGCTGGGACTCGGTCATCGCCGTCAATCTGCTTGCCCCGCTGCGCCTCACCGAGGGCCTGGTCGGCAATGGCAGCATCGGTGCGGGTGGCCGGGTGATCGGGCTGTCCTCGATCGCCGGAATCGCGGGCAACCGTGGGCAGACCAACTACGGCGCCACCAAGGCCGGCATGATCGGCATCGCTCAGGCGCTGGCACCGAGCCTGGCCGAGAAGGACATCACGATCAACGCCGTCGCGCCGGGATTCATCGAGACCAAGATGACTGCCGCCATTCCACTGGCCACCCGCGAGGTGGGACGCCGGCTGAACTCCTTGCTGCAGGGTGGACAGCCCGTCGATGTCGCCGAAGCCATCGCGTATTTCGCCAGCCCGGCATCAAACGCAGTGACCGGAAACGTCATTCGCGTCTGCGGCCAGGCCATGATCGGCGCCTGACCGCGAAGGGGAAGCAAAGTGAACCAGCCAAGCGGCCTAAAAAACATGCTGCGCGCGGCGGCAGGGGCATTGCCCGTGGTGCCGCGTGGGGACGCGCTGCCCAACCGCACGGTCAGCGTCGAGGAACTTCCCATCGACCACACCAACGTGGCGGCCTATGCGGCGGTCACCGGCTTGCGGTACCGCAACAACGTGCCGCTGACCTACCCGTTCGTGCTGGCCTTTCCATCGGTGATGGCACTGGTCACCGGGTTTGACTTTCCCTTTGCCGCAATGGGATCGGTGCACACCCAGAACCACATCACGCAGTACCGGCCGATCGCGGTGACCGACACCGTCGGCGTCAAGGTGCACGCCGAGAACCTGCGAGAGCACCGCAAGGGCCTGATGGTCGACCTGGTGACCGACATCAACGTCGGCAACGAACTCGCCTGGCACCAGGTGACGACGTTCCTGCACCAGCAACGCACGAGCCTGTCCGGCGAACCCAAGCCGCCGCCGCAGAAGCAGCCCAAGCTGCCGCCGCCGGCAGCGGTGCTGCGGATCACGCCTGCCCAAATCCGCCGCTACGCGGCGGTCGGCGGCGATCACAACCCGATCCACACCAATTCGATCGCGGCGAAACTGTTTGGCTTCCCTACCGTTATTGCGCACGGGATGTTCAGCGCTGCAGCGGTATTGGCGAACATCGAAGCCAAGATCCCGGATGCGGTGCGGTATTCGGTCCGGTTCGGAAAGCCGGTGTTGCTGCCGGCCACCGCGGGCATCTATATCGACGAGGCCGACGCGGCCGACCCCGGCTGGGAAATTGCGTTGCGCAACATGTCCAAGGGCTACCCGCACCTGACCGCGACCATTAAGCGGCTCTAGGGCGGTGGGGCTCAGCCCGCCCGGTGGTCGCGCAGGGGCAGTCGACGCCCCAGCACGAGCGTCTTGAGCCCGTGGGCGCCCACCGCGGTGACCAGAAAGACCACCAGCATCCAAATCGGTGGCCGGGCCAGCTCCCAGACGAAGATCGCCGCCCAGATGGGTGAGCCCTGAGTGACCGCGAGCACTCCGGCGGCAGCGGCCAGCGAGATCACCGGCCCATGCAGGTGGGTTCCGGCGACTGCGTCGATTGCCAGGACCAGCAATGATCCGGCGGCGGCGCCGGTGGCCAACGACGGCGTGAGCATGCCGCCCGCTCCCCCGACCCGCAAGAACAGCGCGGTGAGCAGCGGTTTGAGCACCAAGATCACGGCCGCGGCCGACAGCGTCATCCCGCTGGCAAGGCTGACCGTGAGGATGCTCTTGCCGTTGCCGGGTAGCTCCGGCCACCAATGCGAACAGACGCCGATCGCCAGCCCGGCGGCGGCGAGGCCGGGGATCAACGTCCAGGACCGCACCAGCCTGGCCGGCCGCGCCGCGGCCATGATGCGATTGAAGGCCACACCCACCACGAAGGCCACCGGGGCCAACGCCAACGCATGTGCACTCAGTAGATACGTTGATTCCGCACTGGGCCAATCGAGTTCGGGCCGATCGTGGGTGACGAGCGAACCGATCGCGACGGCCAGGCTGGACGTGATCAACGCCGCACCGAGGGCCCGGATATTCCAGGTGTTCAACATGATCCGCAGCGCGAAAAGCGCCCCTGCCAACGGGACGGCATAGACCGCCCCCAGCCCGGCCCCGGCCGCACAGGCCAGCAGAATCTCTCGATCTCCGGGTGACAGCCGCCTCAACCACGTAGTCGCGAAATCGCTTAACGCCGCCGCGAATTGACGTGGGGCGCCCTCTCGGCCCAGCGAAGCACCCGAGCCGACCAACACAACTTGCAGCAGCGCATCGATGCTCCAGGTCCGCCGCGGTATCCGGGCGTGATCGGCGATGGTTCCCGCCAGCGGCGGCACATCGGTTCTGCGGCGCAGTAACCACCAGCCCAGGCCCGCCAACGCTCCGCCAACCATCGGCCCCAGCGCCCGGCGAACGGGGCTGCTGCCAGTGATGCCTTCCAGCAGGGAGCCGAAAGCGTAGTGGTAGGTGAGGTGTTCGACGAAGCGCAGCACCACGGTGGTGGACAATCCGGCGACCCCGGCCAGCAGCCCGACAATGACTACCGCACAGAAGAAGTCGACATCGGGCCGGGATGCTCGCCTGAGGACGGACGCGAAGCGACCCGAGGAGGAGGCGGGCAATATGGTCACCGCTCGCCGACGATGCGGGACGCGAAGCGACCCGAGGAGGAGGCGGGCAATATGGTCACCGCTCGCCGACGATGCGGGACGCGAAGCGACCCGAGGAGGAGGCGGGCAATATGGTCACCGCTCGCCGACGATGCGGGACGCGAAGCGACCCGAGGAGGAGGCGGGCAATATGGTCACCGCCCGAATCTAGCCCGCGGCGAAGTTCGAGCCGATCTCCCGATCCGACGGCGCGCCCTTGAGGCCGCGCCAGAAGAGATCGATCATCATCTCGGCCGCCTCGTCGACATCGGTGTCACCAGCGCTGAGCCGGTTGGCCACGGCCTCGCCCGCGCCCACCAGGGCGGCCGCCATCATGTCGATTTCGGCGTCGGAGCGCGGGCTCCGGGTGCCGGCGCGCAGCATCCCGGCCACCAGTTCGACGATCTGCTCGCGCCCCTCCCGCACCGTCTGAGCGAAGGCCTGTGAGCTGACCGCCTGGGTATACATCACGATCCACGACGCCTGGTTTTGGTCGATATAGCGCAGGAAGGACACGATGGCGTTGCGCAACAGGTCCTTGGGGCTCTGACTCAAGTCGATGTCGGCGCGCACCGCATCGATGAACCGGCTCATCTCACGGTTCAGACAGGCGCCGAACAAATCTTCCTTCGAGCCGTAGTACAGGTAGAGCATCGGCTTGGAGATCTGCGCCGCGGCGGCAATCGTGTCCATCGAGGTCTCGTGGTACCCGTTAGCCGAGAACATCTGCACGGCCGCATCAAGCATCTGCTGCTCACGGATGGCGCGCGGTAGCCGCTTGGTGCCACCTGCCATTGCTATCCCCTTTTTGGCCCTTTCTTGGCCTCACTAGCCGGTCTATCTGACCCTAGAGTAGGCAATACCGCCTCGCCGCACACCCGCTAGTGCCCACAGCTGGCGCTGACGTTCTTCATCCGCGCCACCCGGACCAATGATGCGTCGACCTCCGACATCTGCAGCTCACCGGCGGCCAGCGCCTGTTCCAACCGATCCAGCACGGCGGGCACCTCTTCAGTACTTACCCACAATGCGATGTCGGTACCGGCCTGCAAGCTGCGCAGCACCGCCTCGGTCACGCCGTAGCGGTCGGAGATCGCGGCCATGCTGGATAGGTCGTCACTGAAGATCGGGCCATCGAACGGCGGTCCGCCATAACCGGTGCCGTTACGTAGCAGGTCCACCGCGTTCTTGCTGAGACTGGCCGGCTCGTCGCCGGTCAGACCCGGGACCTGGAGGTGGCCGAGCATCACCGCCACCGGGGTTTGGGTCACCAGCGTCCGATAGGGCACCAGATCGCTGTCCTGCAAGTCACTCAGCGGCGGCGTAACGACCCCGCCGGTGTGCGAATCACCCGAGGCACGTCCGTGCCCGGGGAAGTGTTTGAGCACCGGCAACAGCCCGGCGTCGCGCAAGCCGCGCGCGTAGGCACCGGCATATTCGGTGACCGTCTCCGGGTTAGAACCAAACGACCGGTCCCCGATCACGGTGTCGTCCGGGGCATCGGTGACATCAACCACCGGCGCCAGGTCAACGGTGATGCCCAGCTCCTTCATCTTGCGGCCCCGCTGCAGCGCCACGCCGTAGACCTGGTCAACGGTGTCGGTGCGGGCCAGCTCCCGCGCCGAGGGCCCCCGGCCTCCGAGCAATGACTTCAGCCGGGACACCCGGCCGCCTTCTTCGTCGACGCTCACCGCCACCGGCAGCGGGCCGGAACCGGCAACGATGTCCTTCAGCACACCGTTGGTCAAGATCGACAAATCGGTGTCGCTACCGATGAGGATCCCGCCCACGCGGTAGTTGGTGACCACGGCCCTGGCGTCATCGCCATCGCGGACGCCGACCATGAGCAACTGGGCCAGTTTGTCTCGAACGTTGGGCATCGCCGCCGGCACGGCCGCGGGGTCAGCACAAATCCGGGGGGCCGCAGCGGCCATCGGGGTCGAGCTGGTGGCTGACGGGCTAGCGCCCGCCGAGGTCGTGGTCGAGGAGGATCCGGTGCGTGTTCCGCCGTGGCTGCAGGCCGCCACCAGCGCTGACGCGGCGGCAAGTACCGCCAGTGTGCGCGGAAAAGCCATCCGGACATGCTGTCACGCTGTGTTTCATCGCGGGCCCGGGGGGCAACCCCTGTTACGTTGTCGACCGACCCCGTACCGAAGTGGGGCTAGAGGGACGAGCGGTATGCCCGGGTTCACCCTGGCCGCGGCGGCCAGCATCGCGGCCGGCCTGTCGATCGGTGCCGCGGCCACCGTTGGCCTAACCCTCGTGGTGCACAGCGGCAGCACGGTCTCCACCGGTGTGCCGTCGGATCCCGCAGCGCCCACCCTCGTGGAGTACGGGGACCGTTGCCTGCATGACTACTGCCCACCCCCATGCGGTGCGACGACACCGTGTTTGAACAGTCAACAACGCCCGGCCGATCGCTCCCGGCAGCCATGAGCGCTTGTTCTGCTAGGTTGACGGCTAGGTTTTTCTAGCCACGACCCCACGCCTCAAGGAGCCATTCGATGAACCGGATCGTCGCGCCTGCCGCCGCGAGCGTGGTGGTTGGTCTGTTGCTGGGCGCGGCCGCAATCTTCGGGATCACCGTGATGGTGCAGCAGGACACGAAACCGCCACTTCCCGGGGGCGATCCGTCGTCGTCAGTGCTCAACCGGGTCGAGTACGGCAACCGTAGCTAGTCCGGCGGCGCAGGCCCCCGAGGCCGGAGCTGCACAAACGGCAGCTCGCCCGCCGGTCACACCGCTTTCGCGCCGATGGCTGCTGCTGGTGGCAGCCGTCTCGTTGGCGCTGACATTCGCCCAATCCCCCGGGCGCGTCTCCCCCGACACCAAGCTCGATCTCACCGCCAATCCGCTGCGGTTCCTGGCCCGCGCAACCAGCCTGTGGAACAGCGAACTCCCGTTCGGCCAATCCCAGAACCAGGCCTACGGCTACATGTTTCCGCACGGCACGTTCTTCCTGGTCGGACACCTGCTGCAGATACCCGGGTGGATTACCCAACGGCTGTGGTGGGCGCTGCTGCTGACAATCGGTTTCTGGGGGTTGCTGCGGGTTGCCGAGGCGCTGGGCATCGGTAGCCCGACCTCGCGCATCATCGCGGCCGCGGCATTCGCGCTGTCGCCCCGGGTGCTGACCACCCTGGGCTCGATCTCGTCGGAAACCCTGCCGATGATGCTGGCGCCTTGGGTGCTGCTGCCCACGATCTTGGCCCTGCGGGCGACATCGGAGCGACCACTACGAACGCTGGCCGCCCAGGCCGGGTTGGCGGTCGCGTTGATGGGCGCGGTGAATGCCATCGCGACGTTGGCGGGTTGTCTACCCGCGATGATCTGGCTGGCCTGCCATCGGCCCAATCGGCGGTGGTGGCGCTACACCGCATGGTTCATGTTGGCGCTGCTCCTGGCGACGCTGTGGTGGCTGGTCGCATTGACCCAACTGCGTGGTGTCAGCCCGCCGTTCTTGGACTTCATCGAATCCTCCGGTGTGACGACCCAGTGGTCTTCGCTGGTCGAGATGCTGCGCGGCACCGACAGCTGGACTCCGTTCGTGGCGCCCAACGCCACCGCCGGCGCACCGCTGGTGACCGGGTCCGTCGCGATACTGGGTACCTGCCTGGTGGCGGCCGCGGGACTGGCCGGTCTGGCGAGCCGGGAGATGCCGGCCCGGGGCCGGCTGGTGACGATGCTGCTGGTGGGGGTGGTCCTGCTGGCCGTCGGTTATAGCGGTGGCCTGGGTTCGCCACTCGCCCATCAAGTCCAGGCGTTTCTCGACGCCGAGGGCACACCGCTGCGCAACGTGCACAAGTTGGGGCCGGTGATTCGGCTGCCACTGGTGCTGGGCCTCGCGGAGCTGCTGGGGCGCATTCCGCTGCCCGGCAGCGCACCGAAGCCGGTGTGGCTGGGCGCATTCGCCCACCCCGAACGGGACAAACGGGTCGCGGCGGGAATCGTCGCGCTGACGGCGCTGCTGGTCAGCACCTCGCTGGCATGGACGGGCCGGCTCACCCCGCCCGGCACGTTCACCGCGATACCTGCGTACTGGCACCAGGCCGCCGACTGGCTCAGCGAGCACAACACCGGCGCTCCGGCGCCGGGGCGGGTGCTGGTGGTCCCGGGCGCGCCGTTCGCCACCCAGGTCTGGGGCACCAGCCATGACGAAGTGCTGCAGGTTTTGGGCGCGAGTCCATGGGGTGTGCGCGACTCCATTCCGCTGACCCCGCCGCAAACCATCCGCGCCCTGGATTCGGTGCAGCGCCTGATCGCGTCCGGACGCCCCTCGGTGGGGCTGGCCGATAGCCTTGCCCGCCAGGGAATCTCATATCTGGTGCTACGCAACGACCTGGATCCCGAATCGTCCCGGTCGACCCGTCCGATCCTGGCGCATCGCGCCATCACGGGATCACCGCGACTGCAGAAGGTGGCCGAGTTCGGGGAACCGGTGGGGCCGGGTTCGCTGGCGGGTTTCGTCAACGACAGCGGACTGCGGCCCCGGTATTCCGCCATCGAGATATTCCGGGTGATCGACCAGGTGGGTGGCGCCGGCAATCCGGGCGCACCGTATTTCGCCGACACCGCGTCGCTGCCGCGCGTTGATGGCGGCCCCGAGGTGCTGCTGCGCCTCGACGAACGCCGACGGCTCTTGGGACAGACGGCGCTGGGCCCGGTGCTGCTGACCCAGGATGCTCGGGCCGCGCAGCTGCCGGTCCCCGTCGTCACGGTCACCGACACTCCGGTCGCACGGGAAACCGACTATGGCCGGGTCGATCAGCACTCCTCGGCGGTCCGGGCCCCGGGCGACGCCCGGCATACCTACAACCGGGTACCCGACTATCCGGTACCCGGCGCCGAGGTGGTTTACGGGGGGTGGACCGGCGGCCGCATCACCGTTTCGAGTTCGTCGTCGGACTCCACCGCCATGCCCGACGTCGCCCCGGGGGCCTCGGCGGCGGCCGCGGTCGACGGCGACCCGGCGACCGCGTGGGTGTCAAACGCGCTTCAAGCCGCGGTCGGGCAGTGGCTGCAGGTGGACTTCGACCATCCGGTGACCAACGCCGTCATCACATTGACGCCCAGCCCGACCGCCGTCGGCGCCCAGGTGCGCCGCATCCTGGTCGAGACCGTCAACGGCAGCACCACCCTGCGGTTCGACGACGCGGGAAAGCCCCTGACCGCGGCGCTGCCCTACGGGGAGACTCCGTGGGTGCGGATCACCGCGGCCGGTACCGATGACGGATCCCCCGGGGTGCAGTTCGGCATCACCGACCTGACGATCACCCAATACGACGCATCCGGATTCGCACACTCGGTCCAGTTGCGCCATACCGTTTTGGTGCCGGGGCCCCCACCGGGCGCGGAAATCGCGCGCTGGGACCTGGGATCGGAACTGTTGGGCCGGCCGGGTTGCGCCCCGGCACCGGACACGATGCGCTGTGCGGCGTCGATGGCTCTGGCGCCGGAAGAGCCGGTCAATCTGAGCCGCACGCTGACGGTGCCGCACCCGATGACGGTGACCCCGACGGTCTGGGTGCGACCACGTCAGGGCCCAAAGCTGGCCGATCTGATCGCCCAACCGGACACCACCCGCGCCCGCGGCGATTCCGACGGTCTGGAAGTCCTCGGCTCGGCGTATGCGGCCACCGATGGCGATCGGGCAACCTCGTGGACGGCGCCGCAGCGGGTGGTACAGCGCAAAACGCCGCCGACGCTGACGCTCACCCTGCCGCGGCCCACCGAGGTGACCGGGCTGCGGGTGGCTCCCAGCCGGTCGGCACTGCCCGCCCATCCGACGATGGTGGCCGTCAACTTGGGCGACGGTCCGCAGATCCGGAGCCTGAGCCCCGACGGCGGGCCGCAGACCGTCTCGTTGCATCCGCGCGTCACCGGCACCGTCACCGTCAGCCTGCTCGACTGGGAAGACGTCATCGACCGCAACGCTCTGGGCTTCGACCAGCTCAAGCCCCCCGGGCTGGCCGAGCTGGTAGTGCTGGGTGCGGGCGGTCGCCCAATCGCGCCTGCCGATGCCGCACACAACCGCGCGCGCGAGGTCAGGATCGGCTGTGACCATGGCCCGGTCATCGCGGTGGCCGGCCGTTTCGTGCACATGTCGGTGCGAACCACGGTCGGCGCACTGTTGGACGACGAACCGATTCAGGCGCAGCCATGCGAGCCGGAGCCGATTGCGCTGCCGCCCGGCCAGCAAGAGCTGTTGATCAGCCCCGGCACCCAGTTCGTCGTCGACGGCGCCCAGCTGACGCCGCCGGCGGCTGGCGAATTACCCGGCGCCGCGGCGGTACCCGCGAAGACCGGCGCCTGGAGTGCGACTCGTCGCGAGGTGCGGGCCCCCGCGTCACAAACCCCCCGGGTGCTGGTCATCCCGGAAAGCATCAATCCGGGCTGGGTGGCCCGCACCGGCGCCGGAGCCCAGCTGACACCCGTCGCGGTCAACGGATGGCAGCAGGGTTGGGTAGTACCCGCCGGAGACCCGGGCACCATCACACTGAGCTTTGCCGCCAACTCGCTGTACCGCGCCGGCCTGGCGATCGGGTTGTCCTTGCTGCCCGTATTGGTTCTGCTCGTCCTGTGGCGGGCGCGCCGACGCGGTCCGGACGACCCACCGGCGCGGCCATGGACAACCGGGTGGGCGGCCGCGGTCGCGGCCCTGGCGGCCGGTGCGCTGATTGCCGGGCCCCTCGGAGCGGTGTTGGTGGGAGCCGCCCTCGGTGTCTGCTACGCCTTGCGCCGACGGGAGCGCCTGCGTGACCGACTCACCATCGCAACCAGTGCGGGTGGGCTGATCTTGGCCGGCGCGGCGCTATCCCGTCACCCCTGGCGCTCGGTGGACGGCTATTCCGGCCATTCCGCGATCGTGCAACTGCTGGCACTGATTTCGATCGCCGCATTGGTGGCGGCCACGGTGGCGCCAGGCCTTACGCGTGGGGAAACGTGAGCGCTACGGGCCGATCTTCTGGACCGTGCCATCAAGTGCCATCAACCAGGTCTCCACATCGATACCCGGATGGCGCCTGAGCGCTTCCTGCCGAAAAGTGCCGAGGATTCGTTCGTGGGTGGCGGTCTCGATTTCCGGCGTGGAGATCGAATCCTCGCCGTAAGCGATCTGCACGGCGCCGCAATCGCGGTGATTGACCGCAATCACTCCGTCAATCGAGTGCAGCTCGATCGAGGCCGCGAGGTTATCCCAGAAGGTGTTGTGCCACGACTCCCAGTGCTGGGAAACGGCTCCGGCGGCAGCCCCGGCCAACGCAAACTGGCTGTACCGGTTGAGCAGACCGCGCTGCACCATGTACTCGTTGGTGGGGTGCACGAAGCGGGGGTCGATACACATCAGCAGCAACGCTTCGTAGCCCTCCGGCGGCGGGTCGGTTGTCGCGTTGCCCGGCGCGTTGGAAGCCAGCGCACCCAGCCCGAGAGTCCCGGCGCCAAGCGCTAGCAATCGCCGGCGCCCCAATTTCAAGCCAATGTGTTCAGCGCTGTTCACGTTCCCCTCCATCAACGATCAAACGACGCGGATGATGAAACCTAGCAAAGGGGTAACACCCCACATGCGCTGGCCCCGAGATGAGTCTGGCAACACCGCGGCCGCCGATCATGCCGTTGGCTGCCGCCGCCGCATGGGAGATACTTAGCCGATGGGCGGAGATGCTCACCCGCAGCAGGTGGAATTCCTTCGCGATGCGCGGCGGATTGCCATGGCGCACCGAGGATTCACCTCGTTCAGGTTTCCCATGAACAGCATGGGAGCGTTCCACGAGGCGGCCAAGATCGGGTTCCGGTACATCGAGACAGATGTTCGGGCCACCCGCGACGGCGTCGCAGTGATCCAGCATGATCGCAAGCTGGCACCCGAATCGGGAGTGGCCGGCGCGGTCGACCAGTTGACCTGGCCGGAGGTCAGCACCGCGGACCTAGGGGGCGGAGAACCGATCCCGACCCTCGAGGAGCTGCTCGTGGCGCTGCCGCAGATGCGGTTCAATATCGACATCAAAGCCGATTCGGCGGTCGAGCCGACGGTCGAGGTCATCGAGCGGTTGCAGGCACATCGCCGAGTGCTGATCGCGTCGTTCTCCGAACGCCGTCGCCAACGCGCGCTGCGTCTGATGTCCCAGCGGGTCGCCAGCGCGGCCGGCATGGGGGCATTCCTGGGGTTCATGGCCGCGCGAACGGCCGGTCGACGGGCATCGGCGATGCGGATGCTGCGCGACAGTGACTGCCTACAGCTGCCCGCGCGATTCGGCGGCCTGCCCGTCATCACCCCGGCACTGGTGCGGTCGGTTCACGCATCGCGGCGGCAGGTTCATGCCTGGACCATTGATGACCCGGCCATGATGCACGCGCTGTTCGACATCGGCGTGGACGGAATCATCACCGATCGCGCGGATGTGCTGTGTGATGTGCTCGGCGCGCGGGGAGAGTGGTAGCGCGAAACCGCCTGGAGCAACAGACATGATTGATCTGTTGGACCGACGTGCCGGGGCACTCGGCAAGCACGCTTTGACTTGTTATGGGCTTCTAGGGCTGTCACCGGCTGAGGAGTACTGCCATGGAATGGTTTTCGGCATCCGAATACTGGCTGGGCCGCCTCGTGCTCGAACGTGGCGTTGCGGCCATCTATCTCACCGCGTTTGTCGCCTCGGCACTGCAGTTCCGGGCCCTCATCGGCGAGCACGGCATGCTGCCGGTGCCGAGGTATCTGGCCCACCGGTCCTTTTGGAGAACGCCGAGCGTATTCCACTTCCACTATTCTGACCGGCTTTTCGCCGGAGTCTGCTGGTTGGGCGCAGCACTGTCGGCGGCGCTGGTCGGCGGGACCGCCGACCTGGTGCCGCTGTGGGGCGCAATGCTGATGTGGCTGACGCTGTGGGTGCTGTATTTGTCGATCGTCAATGTGGGTCAGGTCTGGTACGGGTTCGGCTGGGAATCATTGCTGTTGGAAACCGGCTTCCTGATGGTCTTCCTCGGCAATGACCGGGTTGCCCCACCGCTGGTGATGCTGTGGCTGGTGCGCTGGCTGCTGTTTCGGGTCGAATTCGGCGCCGGACTGATCAAAATGCGCGGTGACGCATGCTGGCGCAACCTGACCTGCCTGTACTACCACCACGAGACACAGCCGATGCCGGGACCGCTGAGCTGGTTCTTTCATCGCATGCCCCGACCACTGCACCGTATCGAGGTGGCGGGCAACCACTTTGCTCAACTCGTGGTGCCGTTTGGACTGTTCGCTCCGCAACCGATCGCCAGCATCGCGGCCGTGATCATCATCGTCACCCAACTGTGGTTGGTGATGTCGGGCAACTTCTCCTGGCTCAATTGGCTGACGATCTTGCTGGCGTGCAGCGCGATCGAGCAGTCAGCCGCGCGCAACGTGCTACCCATACCCGTGCGGGCCGCACTGCCGCCGCCGCCAACGTGGTTTGCCGCACTCGTGCTGATCTTCGCGGCAACAGTGTTGGTCCTCAGCTACTGGCCGGCACGCAACATGCTCTCCCCCCGGCAGCGAATGAACATGTCGTTCAACCCCGTGCACCTGGTCAACACCTACGGCGCGTTCGGCAGCATCTGCCGCACCCGGCGCGAGGTGGTGATCGAGGGCACCAGCGAGGCAGAGCTCAACGCGCAGACGGTATGGCAAGAGTACGAATTCAAAGGCAAGCCCGGCCGGGTGGGGCGGCTGCCCCGGCAGTGGGCGCCCTACCATCTGCGCCTGGACTGGCTGATGTGGTTCGCGGCCATTTCCCCGGGCTACGCGCTGCCGTGGATGACGCCGTTGCTAACCCGGTTGCTGCGCAACGATCGAGCCACCCTGCGGCTGTTGCGTCGCAATCCATTTCCCGATACACCACCACGCTATGTGCGAGCCCAGCTCTACCAGTACCGCTTCACCACGCTGCAGGAGCTGCGCCGTGATCACGCCTGGTGGCATCGCACGCTGATCGGCAAGTATTCCGCCCCGATGTCGCTGGACTGACCCAGCCCTGAACGGATCCCGTTGTCCTGAAACGACCGCCCGGCAAGGCGGCTGGCGCCCGGTCCGGAGGACATATCCCGCTAGGGCGACCCGTTTTGACCCGGTGTGCCGCCAACCTGGCCGGCGCTGCCGCCCTTGCCGCCGCTTCCGCCGTTGACGCCGTTGCCGCCGTTGCCGCCGTTGCCGTACGGCGACGCTTCGTAAGTACCGTTGATGACCAACCCGGCGTTGCCGCCGTCACCGCCGTCGGCGGCCGCGACGCCGGCACCGGCATCGCCGCCATTGCCGCCCGCGCCGATGAGCCCGAGCCCGCCACCACCGGCGCCTCCGCTGCCGCCGTTACCCGTGGGCGCCGCGCCACCGTGCCCGCCGGCACCGCCGATGCCAACCCCCAATCCACTGGCGGCCCCGCCCGCACCGCCGTTGCCGCCCACCCCACCCGTCCCGATGGCGGCTCCACCGTCTCCGCCGGCACCGCCGCTGTAGGCGCCGAAGAGCGGCGTCGTCCCCGAGCCACCATTGCCGCCGGCCCCGCCGATTCCACCGGCACCGGAGGCCCCACCACCGGAGCCGCCGTCGCCGCCATGCGCCACACCGAACCCAAAGAAGTCGAAATTCTCGACGAAGCCACCATTTCCGCCGCTCCCAGCGGTCCCGGTGGTCGCCGTGCCGCCGTCGCCGCCCGCACCGCCCAGGTTCACGTCGATGGCAAAGATGCCCTCGGAAATGCTGACGCCGCCCGCGCCGCCGTCGGCGCCACTAGTACCCGAACCGCCGTGCCCGCCGGCACCACCGATACCGATGTCGATCCCGATGGGGCTGTGGGCGACGGCCACTCCGCCGTTGCCGCCGAGTCCACCGCCGCCGGTGGAAGCATCGCCGCCGGCGCCGCCGGCCCCACCGATGCTGAAAAACAGGCTCTCCGCACTGCCACCGGATCCACCGAACCCGCCGAAACCACTGGTACCGGCCTGACCCTGACCTCCGGATCCGGCAAAGGCGGCCAGCACTGCGTGGGCGCCACCGCCCCCACCACCGTCACCGCCGTTGCTGCCGACACCGGTGCCGGCGCCGCCACCGTCGCCGCCCGCCGCGATCAACCCGAAACCCGTCCCGCCGAGACCGCCAGCGCCGCCGGTGCCAGCGGAAGCGGCGCCACCAGCGCCACCAGCGCCGGCGGTACCGCTCAACAACCCGAAGCCGTGAGCGCCGGCGCCTCCGGCGCCGCCGGTCCCCGCGCCTACCCCGCCGGCCCCGCCGGCCCCGCCGGCACCCGAGCCCACGGCCGCCAATCCGAGACCACCAGCGCCGCCGGCCGCGGCGGTCGCGCCGGCACCGGTGGCCGCCCCACCAACCCCGCCGACTCCGCCCACGCCCGAGCCCACGATCGCCACGCCGAGGCCACCACTGCCGGCGGCCCCAGCGGTGGCGCCCACGCCGGTGGCGGCCCCACCGGTGCCGCCAGCACCGCCATGGGCCGCGGCAAAGCCGACGAAATCGAATGCGACGCAGCTGCCGCCGCTACCGCCCGCCCCGGCCATCCCCGTGCTCGCCGCACCGCCGATGCCTCCACCGCCGCCCTGGCCGAAGGCGATTCCGACGTAGCCCGAATAAGCGGAACCACCGCCACCTCCGGCACCGCCCGTAGCGCCGGCGCCCCCGTGCCCGCCAGCACCGCCGACGTTGAAATTGATCCCCGCGGGGATACGAGCGGTGGCCATGCCTCCGGCGCCGCCGGCACCGCCGATTCCCGTGGTGGCATCGCCGCCGTGTCCGCCGGCCCCGCCGAGGCTGACAATCAGGCCGTCCGCGTTGCCTCCGGCGCCGCCGACGCCGCCGGTTCCGCTGCTAGCGGCGCCGCCATCGCCACCGCCTCCGCCGATCGCGATGAATGCCCCTCCCGCGCCTCCGGCCCCACCGGCCCCGCCGTTGCCGGCACCGCTGGCAGCCCCGCCGAGTCCCCCGGCCCCGCCGCCGCCCCACAACCATCCGCCGGCGCCGCCGGGGCCGCCTGCCGCGTCGGCGCCTCCGGCACCACCAGCCCCGCCGTTGCCGATCAGCCCGGCCGATCCACCGGCACCCCCGGCCATCCCCGCCGAACCCGATCCGCCGTTGCCGCCGTTGCCGAACAACAGCCCGCCGGGTCCGCCGGCGTCCCCGCTTCCCGGGGCACCGTTGGTGCCGTTGCCGATCAGGGGGCGCCCCAACACGGCGGCGGCGGGCGCGTTGACCATCCCCAGCAGGTCTTGCCCGAGGGTCTGCAACGGCGCCGTATTAGCGGTCTCGGCGGCCGCATACATCCGAACGCCACCGGTCAGCGCCTGGACGAACCGACCGTGGAACGCCACCGCCTCAGCGCTCACGGCCTGGTACTGCAGGGCATGGTCGGAGAACAACGCCGCGATGGCGGCCGACACCTCATCACCGGCAGCGACCATCAGCCGGGTGGTCGAAACTGCGGCTGCCGCATTGGCCGCATTGATAGCCGCACCGAGACCGGCCACATCCGTGGCGGCCGCCGTCAAGGTGTCCAGGGCCGCGATCACACCAGACATGAGCTCCCCTTACCCCGGCCAGCCGTCGATCCAGATTCAAGCACAACTCCGGTGCCCTATCCGGGGATTGCGCTGACAGGTACTCCGGCCGACGCAGCCGCGGCTTCGCGGCACCGGCCAGCACCGCCCCCGGCACGGGGCCTGGATTGAAACTCCTTGCAGGACTGGATGGTTTGATGCTGACCGCGCTTACGCCAGTGCTACCCAACTGGCCGGCAGCATCGGCACCCGCGCGCCGGCGCACGGGTCGGCGCCGCCGACGGTGACCAACCCACCGGCCGGCAGGGTTGTCGGGTTGGGCATGGTTGCGGCGAATCCGACCAGGCCAACGCCTTGACCGGGCGCCGCGGCGGCTGCGGCGGTCACCGCTGCCGCGCTCGTCAGCACCCCCAGTGAACCCACCGCGGCATCCGCGACCGGCGCAGCCGCAACGGCCGGCAGCGCCAACCCCGCGGCAAGATTGGCACCCAACGCCCCAACCGAGCCCAAAGCCGCACCGCCACCGAGAATCCATTCGATCACCGCGGCGACGACCAACAACGGATCGAACACGATCTGCAGCGCCGGCAGTACGACAAAGCCAAACCAGAGCATCGCGTAATTCCATAGCAGGGAAAGCGCAACGGAAAAGTGGCCGGTCAAGAAATCCAATAGCGCCAGCAGCGGGAGTTTCAGTCCGTACGTCGACAGCACAACGATGCCGACAATCAATTCAAATACATTGATGAATTCGGCTCCGACCAGCGTCGCCAACTCGAGCAATAACCGCTGGATCGGCGTTTCAGCGACAGCCTGGACGACGGCGCTGGCGAATTGCGCTGCGGCATCGGCCCCGGGCTTGATGATGACCGGCGCCGGGGGCGTGCGCGGTACGGCGAGTAGCGCATCAGCCGCAACCGCCTGGTAGACGCTCATGGTGGTGGCGGCTTGGATCCACATCCGCACGTAGTCGACCTCGTTGAGCGCAATGGGGATGGTGTTGAGGCCGAAGAAGTTGGTGGCCACCAACACCGCGTGGGTGGCATGGTTAGCCGCCAACTCGCCCAGCGTCGGCATCGCGGCCAGGGCGCCGGTGTAGGCCGTCGCGGCGGCCTGATGGGCCGCTGCTGTTGCCGCACTGTCGGCGCTGGCCTGCATCAACCAGGACAGGTACGGGACATAGGCCGCGATGCAACACTGCGCGCTGGGGCCGTCCCAGGCGCCGGCTTGGACACCGGTCAATATCGCGGCCAGTTCTTCGGCCACCGCCAGGTATTCGGCGCTGAGCTCCGTCCAGGTTTGCGCCGCCGCCAGCAGTGAACCTGGTCCCGGCCCCGCGCTCAGCAGCGCCGAATGCACCTCCGGCGCAGAAGCCATCCACAGCGGCGCTGTCATGTCGAGTCCGCCGGGCCCGCGCTTCGCCCCTCACCGCGGCCCCCGAACGCCGTTGCCGCCCGCAACGGCGGCCGCGTCGCCGAACCGACAGTCAGCGACCCACCGGGATCTGCTTGAACGCCCAAAACTTGTCCTCGAGATGTGTCATATTCGCAGGCTGCACCGGGCCGCCGGCGCTGGAATAGCCAATCACGGATCGCGTATTTCGAATCGATCTAAACAATCCGTTCGCAATGCCTGCAAGATCTGGTTAATTCGTTCTCGTTTTAACGTGATAAAGAAAAACTATGAGCGCAGGCGGCCTCGGCCACCGGCCCGATCTCCGGGCACCGTTGGCCCGGCCGCGCCCGCATCTGGCACCTCTCTGCAAGCGCCGTAGTGGCAGGCTGGATACTGGCCCGATTCATGTAATCAACCCAGCGATAAGGAAGTCAGCGTGCCAATCGCCACGACCAACCCGGCGACCGGGGAGACAGTCAAGACTTTCACTGCAGCATCCAACGATGAGGTCGATGCAGCGATAGCGCGCGCCTACGCGCGGTTCCAGGACTACCGCCGCAACACCACGTTCGCCCAGCGCGCAGAGTGGGCTCACGCCACGGCCGATCTGATAGAGGCCGAGGCTGACCAGACTGCCGCCCTGATGACGCTTGAAATGGGCAAGACGATCGCATCGGCCAAGGCCGAAGTCCTCAAGTCCGCCAAGGGTTTTCGCTACTACGCCGACAACGCTGCGGCGCTGCTCGCCGACGAGCCCGCGGACGCCGGCAAGGTGGGCGCCTCTCAGGCCTACACCCGCTACCAGCCGCTGGGTGTGGTGCTGGCCGTGATGCCGTGGAACTTTCCGTTGTGGCAAGCCGTCCGGTTCGCCGCGCCCGCTCTGATGGCCGGCAACGTCGGGCTGCTCAAGCACGCCTCGAACGTGCCCCAGTCCGCGCTCTACCTCGCCGACGTCATTGCCCGCGGCGGCTTCCCGAACGGCTGCTTCCAGACGTTGCTGGTCTCCGCCAGCGCGGTGGAAGGCATCCTGCGTGACCCCCGCGTGGCCGCGGCCACGCTCACCGGTAGCGAGCCCGCGGGTCAGTCGGTCGGCGCCATCGCCGGCGACGAGATCAAGCCCACCGTGCTCGAGCTCGGCGGCAGCGACCCGTTCATCGTGATGCCGTCGGCGGACCTGGACAAGGCGGTCAGCACGGCGGTGACCGGACGGGTGCAGAACAACGGCCAATCCTGCATCGCCGCCAAGCGATTCATCGCCCACGCCGACATCTACGACGCGTTCGTCGACAAGTTCGTCGAGCAGATGTCGGCGCTGACAGTGGGTGACCCGACCGATCCGCAAACCCAGGTCGGTCCGCTGGCCACCGAACAAAGCCGCGACGAAATCGCCCAGCAGGTCGATGACGCCGCCGCGGCCGGGGCCGTGATCCGCTGCGGCGGCAAGCCCCTGGCCGGCCCCGGCTGGTACTACCCGCCGACGGTCATCACCGACATCACCAAGGACATGAACCTCTACACCGAAGAGGTCTTCGGCCCCGTCGCCTCGGTGTACCGGGCCGCCGATATCGATGAAGCGATCGAGATCGCCAACGCCACCACCTTTGGGCTGGGATCCAATGCCTGGACCCAGGACGAGGCGGAGCAGCGCCGTTTCATCAACGACATCGAAGCCGGCCAGGTCTTCATCAACGGGATGACGGTCTCCTACCCCGAACTCCCATTCGGCGGCATCAAGCGGTCCGGCTACGGCCGCGAGCTCGCCGGGCACGGGATCCGCGAGTTCTGCAACATCAAGACCGTCTGGGTCGGTTAGAGGCGCGCCAGCTTCGGCTTAAGGGCGACGTTTTGCAGGAAGGTTCGAGCAACGTCCTGCGAAACGTCGCCCTGGGGCGACGGCCTAATGCCGCCAGCGGCGCGCGCGCCCACACGCGCGTCAGGTGACCTTTCGAACCTCGACGGTCAGGCTCGGGGAGTATGCCGCCGTCAGCACCGCCACCAGTCGGCGCACGGCCAGCGCAGGCTGCTCCGGGGTGGGCTCATCGAGCCCGAGGATGGGGTCCAGACCACGCATGTAGGGCGCCAGCGCCAGGTGCGGAAAAATCATCAGCAGCAGCGACAACAACGCATCGGTATCCGAATCCGCACGCAGATCCCCGCGGGCCAGCGCGTCTCGCACCAGCGGCCGCAGCACCTCCAGGTAATGGCGATGTATGACACTGCGCACGCTGATGCGGGCATCGGTGTCGACCTCTAGGGTCGCGGCGGCGTGCAGCGCGCGCTCGCGCGGGTGCTCGGCGAAGTAGGCCACCCAGCCGTCGAGTAGGTCGGTGAGGAATTCGAAGAATGGCCGGCTGGAGTCGAGTTCCCGGATCAGACCTTCGATGTGGGTGCGCACCCGCTGACTGGCGATGTCGGCGATGTACGCATATAGGTCACGCTTGTCCGCGAAGTACTGGAACAGGCTGCCCTTGGCGACCCGAGCCCGGCGGGCAATGACGTTCAGGCTGCCCTGGGAGAAGCCGTGTGCCCCGAATTCGGCCTCTGCGGCTTCCACGATGGCCGCCCGACGAGCCGGATCCACCCGCGCCCAAGTCACCGTCGGCATCAAGCCTCCTCGCGCCAATGACCGTTGGTCATTTCACTGTGCGGGGCTCACGGTCAACGATTACCGCCCCGCACCGAGGTTGCCACGGTTTTACCGAATCAGGGGCGCATTTCGTAGGCGCCGTTGAGCGGCAGGACGTGTTCCTTCCAGACCTGGTCGTAACGCGCCGCGTCATGCGCCGGGCGGCGGATCATCCGCATCGCGAACTGGGCCTGTTGGTCGGTCGTGGCCGCCTTGTCATTGAGTTCGACGGCGTAGCTGTTGAAGTCCCGCACCAGCAGGCCGAAGATCTCGTCGAGCAGCGCCTCGTCCACGCCCGACAGCGGCGCCTCCTCCAAGATCAGCTGCGCATAGGGCACCAGCGCGAAGATCTGGCCGACGCCGAACGCGAAGTCGATGTCCTTCTGCTGGGATGCATCCGGGGTGGCGCCGGCCAGCATCTCGGTCAGCACGTCGATCTGTTCCCGCAGCAGCGCGACATTGGGCAGGTGACCGTAGCTGTCGAACGGGGCGCGCCAGTCGTGGAAGCGCACCTTGCCCAGCCCGCCGGTGGGGCCCTGGTTGAACAGGAAGGTGTCGTCGGCCGCGTCGTCGCGACGGGGAATCAGCGGCAGCGCGGCGTCGGGGGCGAACAGGAAGTTGGGCATGAACTTGGCCAACAACCCGATATTGATGTGGACGGTTCCCTCCAGCCTGGGCAGCAGGCCGATCTCGCGGGCCACGGTCTCGAAGAAGGTGTCCTTCTCCACTCCCTTGGCGGCGATGACGTCCCACAACGCGGCAATCACGCGCTCGCCCTCGCTGGTGACCTTGGCCTTGGTCAGCGGGCTGTAGAGCAGGTAGCGACGGTCCTCGGCCGAGGCGCTGCGCATGTAGTCGCTGGCCCGGCTAGCCACCAGCCGCATGGCGACCAGGCGCGCATAGGCGTCGGTCAACAACCGGCGCACGTGGCTGAAGTCGGTGACGACGGTGCCGTACAGGTGGCGGTTGGCCGCGTGCGTGATGGCCTCGTAGAAGGCGTGGGTGCACATGCCGACCGCGCCCCAGCCCAGGTTGTACTTGCAGACGTTGACCGTGTTGAGCGCGGCATGGAAGGCCCCCATCCCGCGGTGCAGCAGGTCGGCCTCGGTGACCGGGTAGTCGTGCAGCGCGTAATTCGCCACGTAGTTCTGCGAATTCACCACGTTCTTCTTCAGCTCATACCGATCGTGCTGCGAGTCGGCGGCGAAGAAGACGTACTCCGGTTCCTTTGACGAGTCCTCGATCTTGCCGAAGGTCGAGACCATCCGCGCAACGTTGGCGTTGCCGATGTAGTACTTCTCGCCGCTGGCGGTCCAGCCGTGCTCGGACGGCGTCAGGATCATGTCGGTCTGGTAGACGTCGGCGCCGTGGGCCTGCTCGGACAGTCCGAAGGCGAAGACCTCGCCCTGCTCCAACTGCGCGGCCGCCTTGCGCTTGGCGTCCTCGTTGTCGCTCATCCAAATCGGGCCCAGGCCCAACGCCGTCACCTGGAACGGGTACCAGTAGCTCAGCCCGTAGAAACCGATAATCTCGGCGAACTCACTGATGCGGTAGGTGTCCCAGCGGCAATCGTCAGCGCCATATTCGGACGGCGTCAACAACGAGGCGAAGATGCGGTGCTCGGCGATGTGGTTGAGAAAGTCCGAGTACCAGGCCCGGTCGTGGTCGTCGCGCTTGAGGCGCGCCTTTCCGCGGGACTCGAAAAAGTCCACTGTCGCGGCCATGATCTCCGCCGAGCGCGCGTCCGGGTATTTGCGTTGCAGGCGGTTGGGGTTGAGCAGCATGAGGGGAGCTCCCATGACTTGACTTCGAAAAGGACGAGCTTAGACGGTACGCCACGCGCCTCACCGCGACCGCGCCGGTAGGCACAAACCGTCGATAACGCCAGGTCGAACGGCTAAAGCCAATCAGCAATTCGGCTGAAATTCGCTGCGTTCTTTCCGTTTCCGGCCGCCACGAATGTGTATTCCGGCGGCCGCCACATCCGCTACACCGTAATAGCGGTGAGCCATTCCCGGCCCCCGGTGCGGCCGCGCGGCGCGAAGGATTTGGCCGGTTCGAGCACGGAAATGAGCCGGGCAAACACCCCTGTTGGCCAGGCCATTATCGACCTAGCATCGCTAATGTGTCAGCGCTAAATACCGCTCGCGGACCCATCGATACCGCTGATCTGGGCGTCACGCTCATGCACGAGCACGTGTTCATCATGACCACCGAAGTCGCCCAGAACTACCCCGAGGCTTGGGGTGACGAAGAGAAGCGGGTGGCTGATGCGATCACCCGGCTCAACGAATTGAAGTCGCGCGGTGTGGACACCATCGTCGACCTGACCGTGATCGGCCTGGGCCGCTATATCCCGCGCATCGCCCGGATCGCCGCCGCCACCGACCTCAACATCGTCGTGGCGACGGGCCTCTACACCTACAACGACGTCCCATATCGTTTCCACTATCAAGGCCCCGGTGGGATGCTCGACGGCCCGGAGATCATGACCGACATGTTCGTCCGGGACATCGAACAGGGCATCGCCGACACCGGCGTCAAGGCCGGCATCCTCAAGTGCGCCACCGACGAGCCCGGCATCACCCCCGGTGTCGAGCGGGTATTACGTGCGGTGGCCCAGACGCACAAGCGCACCGGGGTGCCGATCTCCACCCACACCCACGCCGGGCTGCGACGCGGACTCGAGCAACAGCGCATCTTCGAAGAAGAAGGTGTCGACCTGAGCCGGGTGATCATCGGGCACTCCGGTGACAGCACCGACGTCGGCTACCTCGAGGAGCTCATCGCCGCTGGCTCTTACCTGGGGATGGACCGCTTCGGCATCGACCTGATCCTGCCGTTCGAGGACCGAGTCAGCATCGTGGCGACGATGTGCGAGCGTGGCCACGCCGACAAGATGGTGCTCTCCCACGACGCCAACTGCTATTTCGACGCGCTGCCCGAGGAACTGACAGCGGTGGCCACTCCGAACTGGCACTACCTACATATCCACAACGACGTGATCCCGGCGCTCAAAGAACGAGGGGTGACCGACGAACAGGTGCACACCATGCTGGTGGACAATCCGCGCCGGATCTTTGAACGACAGGGCGGCTACCAGTAGCGACGCGTCCCCGCTCCAGGCGCGTCCACGGATAAGCCAGCAAATTCACCGAAGTCCGGTGAAGCGCCGGATCGGCAACCCGGAATGCGATATGCTCGCCGCGCGGCCGAATACTCAATCCAGCTGACCAGGCACGATGGTCGGTAAGCGGGAGAAGAGAGGGGTAGCAGCGTGCCCTTTGTGGTCACGATTCCCGAGCAACTGTCAATAGCAGCAACAAATCTGGCGAACATCGGTTCGACCATCAGCACGGCCAATACGGCCGCGGCCGCCCCCACCACCACGCTGCTAGCCGCCGGGGCTGACGAAGTATCGACGGCCATCGCCGCACTGTTCGGCTCACACGGCCAGGCATTTCAGGCACTGAGCGCCCAGGCCGAAAACCTGCACGGACAATTCGTCACGACCCTCAACTCCAGCGCGTTCTCGTATGCGAGTGCCGAGGCCGCCAACGCGAGCCAGAACCTGGTCAACGCACTCAACATGCCCGCCGAGGGGCTGCTGGGCCGGCCCCTGATCGGCAATGGCGCCGACGGCGCGCCCGGGACCGGACAAGACGGTGGCGACGGCGGCATCCTGTGGGGCAACGGCGGCAACGGCGGCTCCGGCGCGCCCGGCCAGCGCGGCGGCGACGGCGGGGATGCCGGGCTGTTGGGCAAGGGCGGTTACGGCGGCAACGGAGGAGCCGGCCAAACCGGCGGGACCGGCGGGGCCGTTGGGCTATTCGGCAACGGCGGAGGCGGTGGCGGCGGCGGAGCCGGCGGCGGCGCCGGCGGACTCGGCGGGGATGCCGGCCTGGTGTTCGGCGTCGGCGGACCCGGCGGCGACGGCGGCGACGGCGGAGGAACGGGCGGGGCGGGAGGGGCCGGCGGCACCTTCTGGGGCCCGGGCGGCGCCGGCGGCAGCGGCGGTCACGGCGGAGCAGGTATCGCCGGCAACGGCGGGGCAGGTGGCGCGGGCGGCGCGGTGTTCGGTATGGGCGGCGACGGCGGGCAGGGGGGACTTGGCGGCTCTGGCGGCAACGGCGGAGCAGGCGGCGACGGCGGCTTGCTGTTCGGCACGGGCGGGCAGGGCGGCGAAGGCGCATCCAACAACAACACGGGGGGCGCGGGTGGAGCGGGCGGCAATGGCGGCCTGCTGTTGGGTGACGGCGGGCAAGGCGGGGCGGGCGGAAAGGCGAGCGTCGGCGGCGGCGGGGCCGGCGGCGCCGGCGGCAGCGCCGGCCTGCTGATCGGAAACGGCGGAGCCGGCGGCGACGGCGGGATAGGAACCACCGGCGGCGGGCACGCCGGAGCCGGTGGCGGCGCGGCCCTGCTCATCGGCAACGGCGGCGATGGCGGACAGGGCGGCAACGGTATCAATGGCACCGGCGCGAACGGCGGGGCCGGTGGCGATGCTGGCCTGCTGCTAGGCACCGGCGGCAACGGCGGGGGCGGCGGGACCGGCACGGGTGCCGTGGGTGGAAACGGCGCGGCTGGAGGCAAAGCCGGCCTGATCGGCGGCGGCGGAAGCGGCGGGGCCGGCGGGAACGGCAGCAACGGCGGTAACGGCGGCAACGGCGGCAACGCCCAGCTGATCGGCAACGGCGGCCACGGCGGACATGCGGGAATCGGGGCAATTCGGGGCACCGCTGGTACCGGCGGCTACGGCGGGCTGCTGCTTGGCCAGAACGGGTCGAACGGGTCCGCTTAGCAGGGTGGGCTGCGTGTGCTGCTGAAGCCGCGGGGTAGGACTTCATTCGCCAGAGGTTCGAGCTCCTAGCAGACGACTGAGCGCATCCTCGTTAATGATGGGGATGCCGTACTTGCGCGCCTTCCTTGCCTTTCCAGTGGCCGAGTCGGGATCGGCAGCGACCAACAGGCGCGTCCTGCGGGTAGGCGACCCGACCTCGATGCCGCGCTGAGCTAGTTCTGCCTCCCACTCAGACCGGGGGCGCCGCATCGACCCCGTGAGGCATAGAACGTCGCCCGCCGCCAACGCGAACTCGGCGCAGGCCGAACGTGCAGAAGCCATTGCCAGAGAGGCATCCACGCGGTCGGCGGACAGCCCGAGGAGTTCAGCGACCTGAAGCAGGTCAGCGCGCTCGTCGTCGGTGACAACCCCATCGGCAACCGCAACCCTCGCCATCGACCGCAAGTAGTCGTGGTGGATCTCGTCGAGCAGCCGACGCGAGAGGATGGCTCGGCCTACGATGGGTGCCCCTGAGCCCGCCGTCACACTTTCCGGGGATGGAGCCGGGTCTGCTGCGGGTCGCTGTCCGATAGCTGCAAACCACCGCCATTCAATGGAGTCAACAAGCCGTTGAACTTGCCGCTGCCTCCCTCACCAGGGGAGCCGCTTCAACCCGCCGCGGCGGCGGGCAGGGCCGGGAGCGGTTGGCGCGTTCCACTGGGGTATCAGCGTTCGGGCCCCAGGTCCGGCCGGCGGTGACGACATGCCCGACTACCAGCGCGTCAACGTTGGATGAACTGCCCATCGCGCCCACCAGATCGCGATACGCTGTATTCCTGACTGATTCCTCGACCCACTGACCAGGCGGCGGCCGGTGAGCTGACGAGAGGACTGGCTCATGTCGTTCGTTTCCGTCATCCCTGAAGAGCTGACTGCGGCAGCCACGAACCTGGCCGGTGTCGGATCGACGATCAGCACGGCCAATGCCGCCGCGGCAGGCCCCACTGCCGCGGCGTTGGCCGCCGGCGCCGATGATGTTTCGGCGGCCGCCTCATCATTTTTCGGCGCCTACGCGCGGGACTACCAGGCGTTCAGCGTGCAGGTCGAGGCCTTTCACGACCAGTTCGTGCGCGCCGTTACCTCCGGTGCGACGTCGTATGCGGGTGCCGAGGCCACCAGCGTCCAACAGATCCTGCTCGACGCGATCAATGCGCCCACCCAAGCGCTGCTGGGACGCCCGCTGATCGGCAACGGCGCCAATGCGGCCCCGGGATCCGGCGCAAACGGGGACGACGGCGGCATCTTGTACGGCAACGGCGGCGCGGGTGGCTCCGGAGCGGCCGGCAGCAAGGGCGGTGACGGCGGCGCCGCCGGATTCGTTGGCAACGGCGGCGCTGGTGGAGCCGGTGGGAACAATGCCGCGGGCGGCTCCGGCGGGGCGGGAGGCCTGCTGTACGGCAATGGCGGAGCTGGCGGCATCGGAGGCACCAGCGCCGGCTCGGGCGGAGCCGGCGGCGCGGGCAGCCTGCTGTTCGGTACCGGCGGAGCCGGCGGCACTGGCGGGTTCGGCGGCGGCCTAATGACCAGTGGGGGCGTCGGCGGGACCGGCGGGGCCGGTGGCCTGCTGTTCGGCACTGGCGGCGCCGGCGGCGCCGGCGGCGGCAGCAACGCCTTCACCGGGGGTGACGGCGGGTCCGGCGGGGCCGGTGGCCTGCTGTTCGGCACCGGCGGAGCCGGCGGCGACGGCGGGCTCGCTCCAGGCGCCATGTTCGGAACCGGGGGTAACGGCGGCACCGGCGGGGCCGGCGGCACGTTGTCCGGCATCGGCGGGAACGGTGGAGCCGGCGGGCTCGGCCAAGTCAGCGGGGGCGCGGGCGGGGACGGCGGAAACGGCAGCGTGTTCTTCGGTGGGGGCGGCGACGGTGGTAGCGGCGGGCACGGCACAACCGGTAGCGGCGGCAGCGGCGGCAGCGGCGGCAGCGGCGGCTTCCTGCCCGGCGGCGCCGGAGTCGCCGGGCTGATCGGCGATGGCGGAGCGGGCGGACACGGCGGCAGCGGCGGCAGCGGCGGCGGGACCGGAGAAAGCGGCGGGAGCGCCGGCACGCTATTGGGCAATGGCGGGGCCGGCGGCGGCGGCGGATCGGGCAGCACCACCGCGGGCGGTGGCGGCAGCGGCGGCGACGCCGGCGCGCTGTTCGGCAATGGCGGGGCCGGCGGATCGGGCGGATCCGGTGCCGCCACCGGCGGATCCGGGGGAACCGGCGGCTCCTCCGCACTCCTGTTCGGCACCGGCGGGGTCGGCGGAAGCGGCGGGGCCGGCGGCGACAGCGGCGGGACCGGCGGGGCCGGCGGACAAGGGGGCGCGATGTTCGGCAACGGCGGGGCCGGCGGAGGCGGCGGAGACGGCATCAACGTCGGAGGCAAAGGCGGGGCCGGCGGAGCGGCCGCCACACTGTTCGGCAGCGGAGGCACCGGTGGGGACGGCGGAAACGCCGGCGCCGGCGTCACCTTCGGGGGCGCCGGCGGGGAGGGCGGGGCCGCCGCCCTGCTCGGCGGGAACGGGGGTTCCGGCGGGCATGGCGGAATCGGGAATGTCGGCGGCAAGGGCGGGGCCGGGGCTGCCGGCGCGATGCTGCTCGGCAATGGCGGCGACGGCGGCGATGGTGGAAATTCCCTTGCCAGTCTCGCCGGTGCGGGAGGAGCCGCCGGTAACGCGGGGCTGATCGGCAGCGGCGGCACCGGCGGGGCCGGGGGCCAGAGCTTCTCCGGCACCGGCGGTAAGGGCGGCGATGGCGGCAGCGCCCTGTTGATCGGCGACGGCGGCAACGGCGGCAACGGCGGGACCGGGGCTACCGCTGGTGTCGGCGGCACCGCGGGCACGGGTGGCTTCCTGTTCGGACTGGACGGGATGAACGGGTCGCCGTAGCTGTGCGGCGCTCAGGGCGCGATCGCGTCCGCTTCCCGGTCGATGTCCTGCCCGGCGCTGTGCTCGGTCCGTTTCTCCCAGCGGCGCAATGCTTCTCGACAGGGTGACTCGACCAGCGCATAGCTGACGGCGGCGATCGCGAAGCCAAAGATCAACGTCAGCACCAGCACCATCGGCATCCGTCCGGTGAACGCAAAGGTGCCGATCACCGGGAACACCATGTCCAGGGCGGCCAGGTGCCAGATGAACAGCCCGTAAGACCAGCGCCCCAGGGTCACCATGGTGGTGCTGCCCAGTAGCCGGTGGGGCGTGCCGGGCCGGTCCAGCACCAACGGGGCCACCAGCGCGAACGCCACCACGGCACCCATCGCGGTCTTCACCGCGAATTGCGTCGCCGAGCCCTGGACCAGGCCGGCCGGACCGGCCAGCGGTGATGCCGCCACCAGATACGCCAGCACCGCCACCACACCGATCAGCACGCGGTGGCGCGCCAACCGGTGTACCAGCCCGATCGGGCTGTGCACCCACTCGGCCAGCAACATGCCGGCGGCGAACCAAGAGAAGAAGGCCGGCGGCCAGTTCAGCGGGTTCATCCCGGAACCGGCGGCCACCGGCAACCACGCCCAGGCCAGACTGAGCGCGGCCGCGGCGGCGATGACGGGCACCCGGGCCCCGACTGGCACACGGCGGGCCAGGAACGCGAGCAGCGGCAATGCCAAGTAGAAGCCGACCTCGACGGACAGGCTCCACATCTGGGTGAGGCCCCCGGTCAGCGTCAATGGCACGTAGATCTGGGTAAGGGTCAAGTTCGCCAGCCACACGGTCAAACTCGCGTGGTCCGAATCCGGCAGCAGGGACAAGATCACAACCACCGCGACCACGTAGGCGGGCATGATCCGGACCGCCCGCGACCGCAGATAGTGACCCGTGCGGGGACGCGGTGATCCGCCCCGAGCGGCCGCAGCGTGCCCCCGCCACAACAGAAATCCCGACAGCGCGAAGAACACCGCCACCGCCAGATCGAAGCGGCCGAACAGCCGGCCGGCGACTCCACTGGAGTGGCCGGTCTGGAAGGCGACATGGGTGACGACCACCCCCATTGCCGCGCAGGCACGCATGCCCTCCACAGGAGGCAGAAAGCTGCGTGTCCCCCCCACCTGCTGGCCGTCGGTCACCATCACAGTCTGCCCGTCATCGACTGGCGGCCGAATCGGGTACACCGGCAAAGTTGGGGCAGGTTCGCACACCGGGACCATACGTTCTGCTGTTAGGGTCAAACGGGTTTGACTGCCTGCATATTCGGGTGGGAACAGGTCGCGGCCAACGAGTCTTTGGTCCAGAAGGAGGTCACAGCAACGTGAACCGAGCAGTCATGTTGCGGATCGCCGCATTGGGAACGATCGGACTCGGGTCCGCTCTCCTGATCGCCGCGCTGCTGCTGTCGACCTATACCAGCAGCAAGATCACCAAAATCCCGCTCGATATCGATGCCACCCTGATCAGCGAAGGCAAGGGATCGGCGCTCGACTCGGCCTCGCTGGCCACCGACCACATCGTCATCAACCAGAACGTGCCGTTGGTGTCCCAACAGCAGATCACGGTCGAGTCACCGGCCAATGCCGATGTGGTCACCCTGCAGGTCGGAACCTCGGTCCGGCGTACCGACAAGCAGAAGGACACCGGTCTGCTGCTGGCGATCGTGGACACGGTCACCCTCAACCGGCACACGGCGATGGCCATCTCCGACGACACCCACACCGGGGGAACGGTCCAGAAACCGCGTGGCTTCGGCGACGAAAGCCCGCCAACCGCTATCCCGCTGCGGCACGAGGGCTTGTCCTACCGCTTCCCGTTCCACACCGAGAAGAAGTCCTACCCCTACTTCGATCCGATCGCGCAGAAGCCGTTCGACGCCAACTATGACAGCGAAGAGGACGTCAACGGCCTGACCACCTACCGGTTCACCCAGAACATCGGCTACAACTCCGAAGGCAAGCTGGTCGCACCGGTCAAGTACCCGTCGCTGTACGCCGGCGACGAAGACGGCAAGGTCACCACGACCGCCGCGATGTGGGGTGTTCCGGGAGAGCCGGACGAAGAGATCACGATGACCCGCTACTACGCGGCGCAGCGCACCTTCTGGGTGGACCCGGTCACGGGCACCATCGTCAAACAGACCGTGCACGCCAACCACTACTTCGCCCGTGAGGCGATGAAGCCAGAGGTAACCCTGGCCGACTACAAGGTCACCTCCAACGAAGACACGGTCGAGACCCAGGTCAACACCGCCCGCGACGAACGTGACCGGCTGGCGCTGTGGTCGCGGGTGCTGCCGATCACGTTCACCGCAATCGGCTTGGTCGCGCTGGTCGGCGGCGGGCTGCTCACGTCGTTCAGCCTGCGGACCGAAAGCATCCTGATGGATCCGAGCCTGGACCGCGACGACACCGACTTCCTGCGGCGCGTCGGACTCGAGCAGCCGGTGCCGGGAGCCGAAGCCGAGACCGAGAAGCTGCCCGCGCAGCGTCCAGACTCGTCGGACGACGGTCCTGACTCGGACAAGACTCCGCCCGATTCGGCCGAATCGTCGTCGGAGTCGGGCTCGGGTGAGCCCTCTGGTCCCGAGGAACGGACCTAGCCCGCCGACGATGCGGGCCAAGATGGCCCGGGGAGAAGGCGCAGGTTGGGCCTCGCCGCGCAGCGCCTGCTGGTGGCGGCCGGGGTACGCGCTGGTGCTGGCGCTGCTGGTGGTCGGGCCGGTGCTGGGGCCCGGATATCTGCTGCTGCGCGACGCGGTATCCACCCCGCGGTCATATCTCTCCGACAGCGCCCTGGGGTTGATGGCTGCGCCGCGGGCGACGCCGCAGGATTTCGCGATAGCGCTGGCCTCCCAGGCGATAGACGGCGGGATCCTGGTCAAGGCACTGCTGGTCTTGGGGCTGTGGCTGGCGGGCTGGGGCGCGGCCGTGCTGGTAGCGCGGGCACTGCCCGCGGCCGGCGCCGGAGGCCAGTTCGTCGCGATCACCCTGGCGATCTGGAATCCCTACGTGGCCGAACGCCTCCTGCAAGGCCATTGGAGCCTGCTGCTCGGCTACGGCTGCCTGCCCTGGGTCGCGGCCACCATGCTGGGGTTGCGCGCACCGGAGGCAAGCCAGACCGGATTCTTCGGGCTGGCCTTCTGGATCGCGCTCGCCGGTCTCACCCCTACCGGGTTGCTGCTGGCCGCGACGGTAGCCCTGACCTGTGTGGCTGCTCCCGGCGCCGGCAAACCACGGTGGCTGTGCGCAACGGCCGCGTTAGCGACCGCGCTGGTCGGTGCCCTGCCTTGGCTGACGGCGTCGGCCCTCGGTTCGTCGCTGACCACCCACACGGCCGCCAACGGACTCGGCGTTGCCGCGTTCGCGCCGCGCGCCGAACCGGGTCTGGGCACGCTCCTCAGCTTGGCCAGTCTTGGTGGCATCTGGAACGGCGATGCCGTGCCCGGTTCGCGAGCCACTCTTTTCGCGGTGGCCTCCGCCGCGGTCCTGTTGGTCGTGGTGGCGGTCGGACTCCCCACCGTGGCGCGACGGCCGGCGCTGGTGCCGCTGCTAGTGCTGGCCGCGGTGTCGGTGCTGATGCCCGCCGCCCTGGCAACCGGCCCGGGCCTGCACATCTTGGCTGCCGCGGTCGATGCCGCACCCGGTTTGGGGGTGCTCCGCGACGGGCAGAAATGGGTGGCACTGGCGATGCCGGGTTATGCCATATCCGCCGCGGCAGCGGTGTCGACCCTGTCACGCTGCAAGACGGCCGCAACGCCCCTGAAGTCGACACTGGCGGCGTCGGCGTGCTGCCTGGCGCTCGTGCTGGCCCTGCCCGATCTGGCATGGGGCGTGCTGGGCCGGGTTGCGCCGGTGCATTACCCGCCGGGGTGGACCGCCGTGGCGACCGCGATCAACCATGAGCCTGGGACCGTCGCGGTCTTGCCCATCGGCACCATGCGGCGATTCTCCTGGTCCGGTCGGGCGCCGGTGCTCGACCCGCTCCCCCGCTGGGTTCGACCGGACGTGTTGAGCAGCGGCGATCTGGTCATCTCCGGGGTGCTGGTGCCCGGCGATGGCGTGCGCGCCCGAACGGTCCAAAAGTTGCTGCTCGCCGGGGCCGATCCGGCGGCCCTGGCCCAGGCCGGGGTGGGCTGGCTCGTCGTCGAAGTGCACGGCGGCGGCGAGATGGGCGAAGCCGGACGCACACTGGACCGCCTGACGCCGACCTACCGCGACGACGAGCTGGCCCTGTACCGGATCGGTGGCCGGTCCGCGGGTGTCCCGGCCGGGGATCGTCGGGCAATGATGCTCGCGCATTGGGCGTGGTTGTCGATGTTGCTCGCGGGTGGCGCCGGAATGGCCGCCAGCCGGGTGCGCCGACACTTAAGCGGTCGCGAGGAATCGCCGACGGATCTCGCAGCGGATTAAGTCTCGGGGCTACACAACGCCGCTGACGAACCGACCGGCTGGTACGGCTTCCAGGACGCTACGCATCCCGTCGACACTTTCCTGCCAGGAGAACTCGGCACTGCGCACCTGAGCCTTGGCGCCGAGCTGATCGCGCAGCACCGGATCGGCCAGCAGTCGTTCGAGCTGATCCACCAGTTCGGCGTGGCTGTCGACCAGGATGCCGGTCACTCCGTCGATGATCGAATCGGATAGACCACCCGAGGATCGATACCCGATGGTGGGCACCCCGTGTTGGGCCGCCTCGACCACCGCCAGCCCCCAGCCTTCCTTGCGCGACGGCAGCAACTGCACCCATGAACTCTGCAGCACGTGGTGTTTGGTCACGTCGTCGACGTGACCGTGGAAAGTCACCGCGTCGGAAATGCCGAGCCGGTGCACATGATCGATCAGCCGTTGTCGCCACCAGCCGCCGCCGACGACGTCGATGTGTAGATTCGGGCTGCCCGGCGTGCGTCGCCGCAGCTGCGCGACAGCCTCCAGCGCGTCCTCAATCTGCTTGTGCGGCACCAGCCGGGACAACACCACCACCCGCGGCGTCGCCGCCCGCGGTCCGGACAGGGTTTGCCCGGGCGCCTCGTCGAGGCCGTTGCGGACCACGGCAATTCGCTCGTTGTCGACACCGAGCGCGACGAGATCGCGGGCCGAGGGCAGCGACACCGTCACGTACTGGTTGCGCCGGTTCAGCCATGGCGACAACTTTGACTCCACGAACCAGCCCAACCGCCCGAGCACCGGACCCGCCACCGGCCACTGCTCGCGATGACAGTGGTGCACCAGCACCACCACCCGCCGGCCGAACACCAGCCGGGCCAGGAAAGGGAGCCCATTCTGGGTGTCGATGACCGCCGCGGGCCGCACCCGTCGCAGCGGACCCAGACCCATTCGCGCCGCGACCATCGCCAGCAGCGCCCACACGTATACCGAGTAGCGGCCACCCGCGCGGTTGACCCGCACCCCGTCGACCAGCTCCCATCGCGGAGCACCCGGGTAACGGGCGGTGCGCAAGGTGACCTCGATCCCCGAGGCCGCCAGTTGCGCGCCGATGCGCTGCAGATATGTTTCGCTACCGCCCCCCTGTGGGTGTCCGGTGTCGCGCCAACACAGCAGCAGCACGGAGCGCAGATCAGACATCAGTGGCTAGCCTAGCCCGCGCGAGCGTCCCCAACGCCAGCCGTAGGGTGTGCCGATGGCCGTCACCGACAGGTTTGCGCGGCGGGCGACGCTGTCCCGGTCGCTGCGGTTGCTGTCCGAATTCCGCTACGAGCAACCCGACCCGGCGCGCTTCTACGGAGCACTCGCAGCCGACACCGCGACGTTGGTGAGCGACTTGTGGCTGGCCGCCCGCGGTGAATCGGTGGCCGGCCGCACGCTGCTCGACGTCGGCGGGGGTCCCGGATACTTCGCGTCCGCGTTCGCGGCCGCTGGCGTCGGGTACATCGGCGTCGAACCGGACCCCAACGAAATGCATGCGGCCGGGCCCGCGCACGCGGGTGGGCCCGGTTCGTTTGTCCGCGCCTCGGGCATGGCCCTACCGTTCGCCGACGACTCGGTGGACATCTGCCTGTCTTCCAATGTCGCCGAGCATGTGCCGCGCCCCTGGCAACTGGGGGCCGAGATGTTGCGGGTGACCAGGCCGGGTGGGCTTGCCGTGCTTTCCTACACCGTCTGGCTGGGCCCGTTCGGCGGGCACGAGATGGGCCTGAGCCACTACCTGGGCGGCGCGCGAGCCGCCGCACGGTATGCCCGCAGGCACGGCCATCCGGCAAAGAATAACTACGGGTCGTCGTTGTTCGCGGTGTCAGCCGCCGAGGGCCTGCGATGGGCGGAGGGCACGGGAACCCTGATCGCCGCATTTCCCCGCTACCACCCCCGATGGGCCTGGTGGATGACTTCGGTGCCAATGCTTCGCGAGTTCCTGGTGAGCAATCTGGTCCTGGTGCTGTCGCCCCGGTAATGGAACGTGTTCTTGTTTTGCTTTCGCTTGGGTAGGGTGGCGCCATGGGCGAGAAGACCGAATACGACAAACTCTTCATCGGCGGCAAGTGGACGGAGCCGTCGACCTCGGAAGTGATCGAGGTGCACTGTCCGGCCACCGGCGAGTACGTGGGCAAGGTGCCGTTGGCGGTCGCCGCCGACGTCGACGCTGCGGTTGCCGCCGCGCGCGCGGCATTCGACAACGGTCCGTGGCCATCCACGCCGCCAAAGGAACGCGCGACCGTCATCGCCAATGCCCTCAAGCTGCTCGAGGAGCGCAAAGACCATTTCGCCAAGCTGCTCGCCGACGAGACCGGCCAACCGCCGATGACCGTCGAAACGATGCACTGGATGGGCTCGATCGGGGCGCTGAACTTCTTCGCCGGCCCCGCCGTGGACCAGGTCAGGTGGAAAGAGATCCGCAACGGGTCCTACGGGCAGACCATCGTCCACCGGGAGCCGATCGGTGTGGTGGGCGCGATCGTGGCCTGGAACGTGCCCCTGTTCCTGGCGATCAACAAGCTGGGTCCGGCGCTGCTGGCGGGCTGCACGGTGGTGCTCAAACCCGCTGCCGAAACACCGCTGACCGCAAACGCGTTTGCGGAGGTGTTCGCCGAGGCGGGTCTGCCCGAGGGCGTGCTGTCGGTGGTGCCAGGCGGGGTTGAGACCGGGCAAGCCCTGACCTCCAACCCCGGGGTAGACCTGTTCACCTTCACCGGCAGCTCGGCCGTCGGCAAAGAGATCGGGCGACGGGCCGCGGAGATGCTCAAGCCGTGCACCTTGGAACTCGGCGGAAAATCGGCGGCCATCCTGCTCGAGGATGTCGATCTGACTACCGCGGTCCCGATGATGGTCTTCTCCGGGATCATGAACACCGGGCAGGCCTGCGTGGGCCAGACCCGCATCCTGGCCCCCCGGTCCCGCTACGAGGAGATCGTGGAGGCGGTAAGCGCCTTCGTACAAGCACTACCGGTCGGGCCGCCGTCGGACCCAGCCGCCCAAATCGGGTCGCTGATCTCGGAGAAGCAGCGGGCCAGGGTCGAGGGCTACATCGCCAAGGGCATCGAGGAAGGCGCCCGGCTGGTTTCCGGGGGCGGCCGCCCGGAGGGGCTGGACAACGGATTCTTCGTGCAGCCCACCGTCTTCGCCGACGTCGACAACAAGATGACGATCGCGCAAGAGGAGATCTTCGGGCCGGTGCTGGTGGTGATCCCCTATGACACCGAGGAGGATGCGATCAAGATCGCCAACGACTCGGTGTACGGTCTGGCCGGCAGCGTATGGACCTCCAACGTGCCCAAGGGCATCGAGATCTCGGAGAAGATCCGCACCGGCACGTATGCGATCAACTGGTACGCCTTTGATCCGTGCTGCCCATTCGGCGGCTACAAGAATTCCGGCATCGGTCGCGAAAACGGGCCCGAGGGCGTCGAGCACTTCACCCAGCAGAAGAGCGTGCTGATGCCGATGGGTTACACGCTCGAAAGCTAGCCCACTTCGGTAGGAGGCCGAATACCACCGCAATTCGCCGCCGTTTGGAATCAGGAGCCTGGGCTTAGCGGCCGGTGAATCGGGCCTGCCGGCGTTCGATGAAAGACTGCACTCCCTCGGCGGCATCTGCGCTGGTGAATAGCGCCCGAATATCGGGGACCAGGCGCTCGATCGCCGCGGCCTCACCTTCCCGGCGAGCCAGATGCGCCGACGCGAGGGTGGCTCGCACGCCCAACGGTGCGGCACGGTCGGCGATCGTCTGCGCGATCTCCCGAGCCCGGGTCAGAGCCGTCGCCGCATCGTCGGCCACCTCTTGGACCAGCCCGATGCGATGCGCTTCGGCGGCATCGAACTCGTCGCCGGTGAGCAACCAGCGCATCGCGTTACCCCACCCGGCGTCACGGGTCAGCCGGATCGTCGCGCCTCCGAACGGGTAGATCCCGCGCTGTACTTCGAGTTGACTGAATCGGGTTCCGGCCGCCGCGATGCGAATGTCGGAGGCCAGCAGCAATTCGATGCCCAACGTCATGCACCAGCCGTGTGCGACAGCGATCAGCGGTGTGCGCCACGGGCCGTCCAGCCGCCACGGGTCGCGACCATCCGCGGGGAACGGGGACTGTCCGGCCGCGATGCTGGGCGCAACGTCAACCAGATCCAGGCCGCCGGTGAAGTGGTCACCATGGGCGAACAGGACGCCGGCCCGCACCGAGTCGTCGGTTTCCAGCAGCGCGTAGGCGCGCGACAGGTCAGCAAACATTGCCCGGTCGAACGAATTGCGTTTCTGCGGCCGATTCAGGCCGATCAGCAGGACGTGGCCATCCCGCTCGAGGGACACGGTTGCCAGTTTGGGCAGGGAAGTTTCCGTCGTAGTCATCTGCACAGTGAACCGCAGTAATATGCCATATGCAATAGTTCATACCGTCCAATTGTCGGGACATTACGCGTTGGTTGCAGGGGTTGCCCTATCTCCGCCCACGCTTATATGCTGCTTTGCATAATCATGGGCCGGCGGCCCCGGCGCATGGGATAACGCAGATGCCGGGAGATACCATGTGGATCATCGAGCTCAACGTTGCCGGCTATCGCTTCACCCGCGAGATGCCCGATCTGCCCCGCAAGCAAGCCCGGTTGCGCCCCCGCCACCTGCATTGGCCGGTACTGCGCCACTCGCACGGACATTCCCCCGCCGCATGACACCGCCCAGCACATCGGCGCCGAAGCGTGGCGGCACCCGCGAGAAGATGTTGATCAGCGCCGCTCAGGTGATGCGCGAGCGGGGCGCGGCCGGGGTCACCATTGATTCGGTGCTCGCCCGCAGCGGCGCCCCCCGCGGTTCGGTCTACTACCACTTTCCCGACGGCCGAAATCAGATCCTGATCGAGGCGCTGCGTTATGCCGGCGATTCCATCACCGCGGTGATCGACAAGGCCGCCGACAAGGGCGCCCGGGCCCTGCTGCGCGAATTCGTCAGGCTGTGGGAGCACCTGCTTACCGACGGGGACTTTGCCGCCGGCTGCCCCGTGGTGGCAGCCGCCCTCGGCCCCGCCGACGATGAAGTCGAGCTAGCGGCGGAAGCCGGCACTATCCTCGACAGCTGGTGCGCCGCATTGGGCCGGGCCTTTGTTGCCGACGGATTCGACGAATCGACCGCAGCATCGCTGGCGGTGACCTCCATCGCCGCGCTGGAAGGCGCCATCATGCTGTGCCGGTCCACGCGTAGCGCCGAACCGCTGCGCCAGGTCGGCGAGCAGCTCGAATTCTTGGTCAAAGCAAGGGGATTCGTCGCACAAAGCAGACTGGATAGCGAGTAGAAACCGCAGCGGTAGCCACTGGTCCGCGGTCACGATCGGTCAGAAACGTCTCGATCGTCTCCGCGGCAGTGTGCCCTTCAGCACTTCCCCCTCACGATGCGAAACTCCCGCGTGGCGCCCGGGTTACGCACCTTTCGCGTTGACTCGAAAACCGCTGTTCCCCGGGCGATGCGCTGGTCATTCTTCCACCAGCCGCGACCGGAGCGCTGTTCGATGTCGATCGTCACGTCCGCCTCGTCGGTGAAATGGGTGTAAACGTATTCGTCACCGGGCAATGGGCGGACCGACAGCAGCATGCGCGCCGGGTCCGCTTTGACACGCACCACGAAGCGGAGGTCGCCACGCTCGGCAACGAAGTCCCAAGAGTCCGTGGCTGAATCCAACTCGCGGTTGTGATGAAAAGCATCGATCAGGTTGCTCTCGATGCACTCGCCCTTGTAGCTGAAGGTCAGCCATAGCGAGGTCTGAGACCAATCGTTGAAGCGGGCGCCGAAGCCTTCGATGAGGAAGTCAGGATCACCCTCGAAGTTGGCGCAATGCACCCAGGCGGACTCGCGCAGATTCTTGGTGTTCCAATAGTGCCCGTCGCTCGCCACCGTGCGGCCGATCTCGTATGTCTGGCCACAAACCGTGACAACACCGCGAAGGTGCTGTCTTGCCCCGTTCGACTGGAAGTGTGGAAGCAAGTCGTAGGCCGAGGCTTCGGGTAGGCGATCTAAGGAGATCGCCTCGCTCCGGTCCAATTCGAGATCCCACTCGATCACCCCGTCCGCGGAATCCACGCGGCCCCATACCTTCTCTTCGCCATAGCCCGAAGGACCGATCTCAAGACGTACTTTCGCCGAGTTCTCGAGCCGGGCATGACCTAGTGGATAACGCTGGCGGATGGCCAACTCCGTACCCGGGCGCTGGCGGTCGCGGAACGTAGACCACACCTCCGCGAGTTTGTCGGACTCCAGAAAGCCGTTGTGCAGCACGTAGCGCGCCATAAAGCTGAGGCCCCGCACCGGATCGTTGAAGAGGACGTAATAGGTCTCGACGAAATCCAGCTGGACGCCATCGAAGCGCAGGCGATCATCCAAAGTCTGCCCGGATTCTCCCGGGGGGTGCAGCACCAACGCAGGCTCGTCGGATAGGCCGGCACCCGGGTTGCTGGGCAGTTGGTCGTAGTAGTCGCATGCCACAAAATGGCGCGTGTAGCGGGCCAACAGCTCCAGTTGATCGGGCACGTCGAAGTCCAGATCCGCTGTGGCGGAATCAAACAACGCGCGGCCGGTGGGCGGAAAGAATACCTGCTCCTCGGAGAGCGCGCGGATGAAGTCCACGAAGGGGAAGAGCGCGTTTTTCCGCAGCCCCTCAGTACCGAGGCCGAGCAACTCCCGCTTCCAGACATCCCACGGCAGTCCACGAATGTCGTAGCCCACCTCGCGGTGCCAGTCGATGTAGTCCGAAACCTGCCTGGAGCGCGGATGCACTACAAAATAAGCCTGATTGAGGTTCTGCGGGCGTTTTGCGATGTGCACGATGGCCTTGGAAGTGAAGTCCACGGGCGCCATCTCCCAGGTGGTGTCCAGCAGCGGCCAGGCACCGAGCTGGATGCATCCCTTGAGGAACTGGGGCAGGAATTCGTCGAGCTTGTGGTAGGTACCGTCGGATAGTCCAGACACCATGCCCGGCCGGTAGATGGCACCGGGTATACCTCGTTCGGTGAATGCTTGCCACATCATCACATCGCTGACGTATTTGGTCTGCTCGTAGCCGTTTAGCAGGTCGTCGCAGTGGGTGATCGCCTCCCGGTCCTGCACAACGGAGTGTCGACCGTAGCCGGTCGACATGATCACGCCAAGGGTTGAAACAAAGTGCACCTGGATGGGGGCCTCGCTGGACACTGCCAATCGCAGGATCGTCTCCGTGGACTCCACATTGGTGGCCTTGAGATGCTGGTAGGGGTAGACGAAGTTGACCCATGCCGCGGAATGCACGATGGTGTCGATGGAGCGAGCAAGCGCTTGGAACGGCGCCAGGCCGTCCAGCCCCAGCCAGGGGGCGGTCAGGTCGCCCAACACGACGTCAACCCTCGATTCGAAGGTGACATCCCAGAGCCCGTAACGGCAAAGGTTGTTGAGAATGCGCTGCCGCCCCTCCTCGGGGGTTGACGCACGCACCAAACAAGAGATGCGAGCCTCGGTTTGGATCAACAGCTCGCGGATGAGATATGCGCCCAGGTAGCCAGTACCGCCGGTCAGCAGAATGTGGTGCATGGGCCGGTCGTAGGTACTGGGGTCATAGCCCGGCCGACAAATGTCAGCGGCAAGATGGCCTTCTTCCTTGAGCGAGAAGGAATCAGCAAGCAGCTGCGGGGCGCGGCCGGCCTCCACGTCCCTTATCGCCTGGGCCAGCACGGCAACAGTGGGCTCGATGATGGTCTGCAGCGAGATTGACTCTGCTACACCCATGTCCCACATACGGGCAAAGGCCTCGGCGGCGCGCAGGGAGTCGCCGCCGAGTTCGTAGAAGTTGTCGTTCACTCCCACCCGGTCGATGCCCAGCACATCGCACCAGATGCGAGCGATCGCCTTCTCCTGGCTATCACGGGGTGTGACGTAGGGCGTGGCAAGCGCCGGACGACGCGCGTGGGCGGTCACCGCCAAGGCGGTCATCAGGGCATCGACGTTCGAGCCAATGCGGGCAATTTCAGCGTAACCACCGGCGGCGCGGGTCCGGGCGCCAGACCGGGACGGCACGGGCGCGGACTCATCCCGCGCCGGGTCGGTCTCCTCCCGCAAGATCACCCGGGTGGAAGCGAGCAGGTGAGCCTCGATATCGGCCACCTCGAGAATTATCTTCTGTACGTCGCCGACCCCCGCGGGCACACTGACGCCGGCAAGGCTGTCGTAGAAGCTGCGAACGGGAACGTTGCGCGCACTGGTCTCCACCTCCAGCAAGAGCTGGTCGCAACCGGCCTCGCTGGCATCCACTGCCAGCCTGCGCACCAGCGCCTGCTCCACCCGACGGCCCAGTACGCGACAACTCATCAGGAAAAGATCGCAAACTAGGGCGCTGTCACGGGACACCGCGGATACCAGACCGACGAATCCATAGTCGCCGAAGCGATCACTGACGCGAGCGCGCCACGTGCGCCGGCCCGGCTCGCGACAGAACGCACGCAGCTCCGCCTCGGACATCGATCGTTTGCGGGCGTTGAACTGGTTGGTGCGGTGAGTGAGCTGCGCGGCGCGCGCAAGCTCGTCTTCCAGCGAGAGGGGTGCGAGGTCGATCTCGAGATCCAGCCGGGAAAGAAAATCATCGATGGTGGGCGCGCTCGCCTCGATCTCGGCGCGCTGGACGCTCTGGCGCATCATCGCGGTGCGACTCCGATCCTCTTCGGTGGTACGCGCCGCGTCGAAGGCCCAATGGTGGTTGAGGAATGACTCGAAGCACTCGGGCTGCGGCAGCTCGATGGCGAGCACCTGCGGCAACGCCTCGCTGACCTCGGCGACTTCCATGGCACTGTCGTCAATGAAGATAAATGTGTCCAGCCCCAGTCCGAGTTCGTCAGCGAGCAAGCGCATGTTCTCTGATTTGGGTAGCCAGTTGATCCGACGAAGGCAGATGTGTTCCAAGCCGAGCGGCATGTCAGGGTGAGCGGCGAAGGCGGCCAATACATCGGCATCGTTGTTCTTGCTGACAATGCATAGCAGCTTTCCTGCCTCTGCTTGGGCGACCATGAAACGCTGGAGGACCAGAAAATGCTCGGAGAGCGTGATGCCCTCCGGACCGTCTTCCCCCACCACGCCGCCCCACAAGGTGTTGTCACAGTCCAGCACGATCACCTTTGCCGGTTCGCTGAGCACGGCAGCGATGCGCCGGGCGATACAGGCCCCGATGGCACTGAAACACCCCTGAGTGAAGGGCAGGTGACCAAGGCTGTCACGGGCCTCATCCCAGATGCGCACAACCGGCCAGTCCTCGTAAACTCGGCGCAGGTCCACGGGGAAGAGACTGGGGTGGGAGCCAGCCGCGGCGATGATGCGTTGGTCCAAATCCTCCAGCAGCTCTGCCAGACCGAGTGCGCGTACCGAGTGGGGGGAGTGCGGCGCCAGAGCGACCAGAGTCGGCGCACCACTTCGGTCAGCATGGCCGAGCAGTGCGTCGCAAAGCTCCGCGACGGCACGCTCGAGTTCCTCCCGGCCGGGAGGCGTGTTGTGGTGCCGAAAGAGGTCCTCCACGCGCATGAGCACGACATTTATGCCGCCCTCGCCTGCGAATACACCCTCGGGGTTGAGCAAGGCCTGGAACACCTGGTTGTACCCGGCGAATTGGACGTTCGCCGGCATGCCCAAGCGACCGAGCAGGTTGCACACGGTCGGCTCGATCAGCTCAGCGGTGAATGAGGCGGCGACACGCACCGTTTGCACGTAGGGCGCGTTGGTGTCGCGGCTACGCATTCCCTCGCGCATGCGGAAGAGAGTGACGCACATGGCATCGATGCTCTCGAATTCGGCGAGCAGGGTTGGCTCGATGTCGATTTCCAGTAGCTTTTCCAGTTCGCCGGCCAGACGTACGGTATGAACCGAACTGAACCCCAAGTCGGCTAGCGAGCGTGAAAAATCGACACCGGTGAAGCCGGCGTCGCTGCTCTTGGCTATCTCATGCCGAAGCCAGTCGCGGAACGTCTCCAGACTGCGCACGGTCGTCGTGTTTCCACCGCTGGCCACGAAATCGACATCTTCCTTGAACATCGCGCTCCTTAGGAGTGGGTGGGTTTGACTTCGGGTGCTTGATCTCTTCGAGCCACTCGGCTACCCGCCGTGGGCACCGGAGCTCAACGCCTCAGGCCCAATCGGCCTGTCTCATTTCTCCAACGCGCCGTGCAAAGCGAGGCCACCCTGGCGCAGCAGCTCTCGGCACAAGGACCGCTGGATCTTGCCGCTGGTGGTCTTGGGAACCTCGCCGCATCGCGCGAGAAATACCGCGTCGACCGATACCTCGTGCTCTCGGGTGATGGCGCGCGCGATGCGCTGCCCTACGTCGCGCGGGTCCAGGCCCCGTTCTGCTTCCCGGCGGATCTCGGCAACGACAATGAGGGCCTCACGGTCCTCTCGCTCCTCGGCGAACACGGCCACGAAGTGTGAGCGCACAGCCGGATGGGCGCCCTCTGCGGTCTCTTCTAGGTCCTGCGGGTAATGGTTGGCGCCATGGACGATGACGAGGTCTTTCAAGCGACCGACAACAAATAGTTCATCGTCGCGGCAGAAGCCGAGATCTCCCGTACGCAGATAGCGGGCAGGATCACCGGGTAGGCGCGCCGCAAAGACCTCCTCCGTCTGAATGTCCCTGCCCCAGTAGCCCTTCGCGACGCTCCTGCCGGTTAACCAGATCTCGCCCACCCGGTCCGGGCCCACCGGGTGTCCGGTCTCGGGGTCGACGATCTTCACCATCGTCCCCGCCAAGATGCGCCCGCTGCTCACCAGCCGCCGCGACGGGGAGTCACCGCGAGGTGCACACACCTGTGACTGCCGCAGAGCCGCGACATCGATCTCCACAACGGTTGGCTCAGTCGCAGGAATCTTGGTAGAGACCGCCAGGGTGTTCTCGGCGAGGCCGTACGAGGGCTGCATGCAGGTTGGAGCCCAGCCCAAGGGGGCAAGGGCCGCATTGAAGCGTTCCAGAGTGGTAGCGCGGATGGGTTCTGCGCCGTTGAGGGCGACATTCCAACAGGAGAGATCGATGCCGCTGAGATCGGCGTACGAGGCGGCGTCTGCGCAGAGGTCGTAGGCGAAGTTGGGGCCACCGGTGAAGGTGATGCGGTAGTCGGAGATCGCACGGAGCCAGAGGTCGGGACGCTTGACGAAGCTGAGCGGATCGGCGAGCACAACCGGGAAGCCCGCGAAGATGGGCGTGAGCACTCCGAGGATCAGGCCCATGTCGTGATACAGCGGAAGCCAGCTCAGCGCACGGTCTTCCGCGGTAAGGCCGAAGCCGTATTGTATTTGGGCACAGTTGAACATGAGGTTGTCGTGGGTGACGACCACCCCGCGCGGTGCGCTTGTGGAGCCGGAGGTGTACTGCAGTAGGCATACGTCTTTGGATGCCGGTGCGACAGGTTGCCAGTCTTCATCAGGGATCGCCAACAGCCAGTCGAGGCGCAGTACCGTCAGGAAGTCCAGGCGCAAATCGGCAGCCACGCTTGCCGTCAACTCTTTCGCCTCGGGCCCGCTCGTGAGCAAGACTTCCGCCCCACAGTCGGCCACGACGTGGGCGAGCCTATCCAGGTGTTTGGCACGGCGCGGCACGGGCAAATTCACCGCAACACGGCGAGCATAAGCACATGCCAGGAAGCCGACGACATAGTCGAGACAGTTGCCCATCACGAGTAGCACGCGATCACCTTGATTACCAATACTTTTCAGCTGAAACGCGATTGCCCGGGCGCGAGCGTCCAGCCGCGCGTAGGTAGCCTTGTCCGTCTCGCCACGCATGCCTCGCAGCTCGACCATCGCCAGCTCGTCAGGCTGATTGCGCGCGCGCCATGCCAGTCGCTCAACGAGATTGAGGTGGGGAGGAGGAAGGTGCGCCACTCGTCCCCCTGGAATCGATTCGTTCACAGTGTCTCCCTGACCTTCCTGCTTGATCGATGGCTTGGACGAAGCCCCGAACCGCGAGCAGCCGCGGCCCACCCCTCCTTGCTCAGCATCAGGTTCGATGCTTTGCACCAACCCAACGACAACGCCATCTTGACCATGAAAACAATTGCTGCTCAATGAATTCTTAACTGGCGCCGCCGGGGTTTCACCGCCCTTGGCGTTAGATCAGTTCGAACACAACCACTCTCGCGCCGGTAGGCCGGCGGGCTGGGGCACTAACGACGGCGCGGACAGCCAAGACCCCGGCAATGGCGGGGCGGCGACAACGGTGAGTGGCTGCAACAGTGGGGTTGGCGACGACGGTGGGTTCGGTGGGAACGCCGAATTGGGCGCCTTTGCGGCCATCGCCGCCTACGGAGGCAACGGTGGAACCGGCCGGCTGGGTTTCCAGGCCGGGTTCGGTGGTACCGGCGGTGGAGCCGGACTCGGCGGGTTGTTGCTAGACCAAAACGCCAGACCTGGAGCAAAAGCCCCGATGCGCGGGGGCACCGATTGCCATCGGCCGGCTGGATCAGTCGCTGGCCGGAAGCGGCTTGACCTCCTTGAGCGCCAGCTTGGTGGCACCGACACTCAACGACCCGGCGCCCGGTTTGGTGACCAGCAACTCGGCACCGGCCTCATCGACATAGCGTTTGCCCAGCACCGAGCCGTCGGCGAACTCGGGATCGAGTTGGCCCGAGCGCTGCACGCCAATCTCCACCATCGGCGCGCCTCCGCACCGCAGATCGTCGAGGGTGTCGGCGCTTCTGACCACGATGACCTGGGTGTCACACACCTGGCTGGCCAGCCGGGTTCCGTTCTTGATCATGATTTCGTACCTGCCAGTTCCTCGATGATCTCCCGGCGAAGGATTTTGCCGGTGGCGGTGGTGGGCAGCTCGTGACGAAACACTACCCGGTCCGGGGTGCGCGACCCCCGCAAACTTCTTCGCACGAATTCACGTAGTTCTTCCGGATCTGGGTCGACGCCGGCGACGGGCACCACGACGGCCACGATCTCCTGGCCCCACTGGGCATCCTCGACTCCGACCACGGCCACGTCGCGCACCTGCGGGTGCTCGATCAGCACTTCCTCGAGTTCGGCCGGCGCGATGTTCTCCCCGCCGCGGATGATGGTGTCGTCGGAGCGTCCGCCGATGAATAGGTAGCCGTCTTCGTCGAGCATGGCGATGTCCTTGGTGCCGAACCAGCCGTGACCGTCTAGCACCGAACCGATTCCGGTGTAGCGTCCGGACACCTGCTCACCCCGCACAAACAGTTCGCCGGTCTCACCGGGCCCGAGCACCCTGCCGTCCTGGCCCCGGATCTGCAGCTCGACGCCGGGCACCGGCCGCCCCACCGAGCCCAACCGCCTGGCCAGGCCAGCCGCCGCCGCGGACTGCGCGGCGCGATGGTCATCGGGCGTCAGCACGGCGATGGTCGAGCTGGTCTCGGTCAGCCCGTAGGCGTTGACGAAGCCCACGTCCGGCAACAGCTCGAGGGCCCGGCGCACCAGTGGCAGACCGACTTTCGAGCCACCGTAGGCCAGGTTGCGCAACGAGGGCAGCTTGTGTTCGCCGGTCTCGAGCACGGCGACGATGCGGTCCAGCATGGTCGGCACCACGGTGGCGGTGGTGACCTGTTCCGCATTGGTCAGCCTTACCCACTCGTGCGCGTCAAAGTTGGTCAGGTAGACCATCTTTCGTCCGGCATACAGATTCGACAGGACGGCACTTACCCCGGCGATGTGATACGGCGGCACACAGATCAGCGCCGCGTCGGAGGGCGCGGCGCACCCGAACTCGACCGTCGTGGTGACATAGCTGGTCAGGTTGCTGTGGGTCAGCTCGACGGCCTTGGGTTGCGAGGTGGTGCCCGAAGTGAACAGCACGATGGCCACCGATTCCGGGTCGGGAAACTCCGCGACCGGTTCGGCGCGGCCGGCTAGCTCCAGAAATTGCTGGGAGCTCAGCGACTGGTCGGCTGCGATCGTGTCCCGGTAGCGTTCGTCGACGACCACCAGGGGCCGTGGCAACCGGCGGATCAATGCTGCGATGCCGTCAGCGGACAGCCGGTAGTTGATCGGGGTGAAGGGCAGCCCCGCGCGCGCCGAGGCGAAGATCAGCAGCGGCAGCATCGCCCCGCCGGTGCCGACGTACACCACATGCTGGGCATCGGATGCGGCGATGGCCCCCGCACCCCCGTCGGCGAGATCGCTGAGCTGCTGAGTCGTCAGCCGCAAGTCGCCCGAGACGACGGCGATGCGGTCAGGACTAGCTGACGCAGCCATTTCGAGCAGCAACGAAACGCTCATCCGGGACCCTTCAGGAAGCCCTCCCTTTACAAAACTTGGCCTCAGTGTAACCCATCGGCGGGCCCGGCTTCCCGGGGAGAAGCCGTGGTCGGCACCGGTCAGGTACCGGTCCAGCGGGGCGGACGTTTCTCCGCGAACGCGATCGCACCTTCCTTGGCGTCATTGGAGGTGAAAATCGGGAACAGGATCTTCATCTGCTGGGCGAATCTGGTGTCCAGACTCCAGCCGCGGGATTCGGTGATGATCCGTTTGGTGGCGGCCACCGCGAGCGGACCGTTGGCAGTGATCTTCTCCGCCAACGCGATCGCCGCATCCAGGGCTGCCCCGGGTTCGGCCAGCGCGTTGACCATGCCGAGTGCGTGGGCGCGTTCGGCGGACAGGTTGTCACCGGTGAGCGCCAGTTCCATCGCGATCGCGTAGGGAATGCGCTCGGGCAGCCGCAGCAATCCCCCGCCACCGGCCACCAGACCCCGTTTCACCTCCGGTATTCCGAACGCCGAATCCCTGGCCGCCACAATCAGATCGGTGGCCAAGGCCAGCTCGGTGCCGCCGGCCAAGGCGTATCCTTCGACCGCCGCGATCAGCGGTTTGGCCGGTGGGCGCTCGGTGAACCCCAGCCCCCGGCCCTCGACCACGACGTTCTCGCCGCGGGCAAACGCCTTGAGGTCCATGCCGGCACAGAACGAGCCACCCGCTCCGGTAAGGATCCCCACCGAGAGGCCGGCGTCAGCATCGAGGCGATCCATCGCATCGGCCAAGGCCCGGCTCACCGCGGCGTTGACCGAGTTCTTGGCCTTGGGCCGATTGATCGTGATGATCAGGATTCGGTCCCGCTGTTCGACCAGGACTTCGGGTTCGGTGTCGCCGTTTAGTTCACTCACGCGCTCCCAGCTCCTTCATTCATTGATCGAGCTTGCGCCATCGCTGCCTCGATGACCGTCAGCTCTGCGGAAAGCCCAGCCGCCCTTCGTATCTCGACGAAGTCAGCCATCATGGCTTCAGTCACTTCATGCGGATCCTCGACGGTGGCACCGTCTGTCAGGACCGAGATATTGAGCTGGTCGACATAGCTCCACACGGTGATGTTCAGGCCGCTACCCGCGGTCAGCGGCCCCACCGAATAGATCTCGGTTACCAGCGCACCACCCACCCTGCCGTGCTCGCGCGGGCCGGGAACATTCGAGATGTTCAGATTCAGGACCTTGTTTTGCCCGTCCCGGCTCGACGCCCACCGGAAGGCCGCTTCGGTTGCCCCCGGCGGCCAGTACGCCGCCCAGCGACTGATCAGCTCGGGCCCCAGCAGCTGGTGACTCTCCTTGGCCGATAGCGCATTTTCGTGACAGGCCTGTACCCGCTCCAATGGGTCCGCGCAGTCGGTGGGCAGCGCCACCATCATCCCGCTGAAGTAGTTCCCGCTGATGCGGTCCGGCGAGAAGTCGTAGCTCACCGGGACCGAGGCCAGCAGTGGCTCGGCCCGGCCGTCATAGCGCAACAGCAGGTTCCGCAGCGCTCCGGTGGACATCGCCAGCACCATGTCGTTGATGGTCGCGCCCAGCTGCTTGCCGGTCTGCTTCACGTCGGCAAGCGCCAACGTCGCGGTGGCGAATCTGCGCTGCGGGGTGAGCATATGGTTCATGAACGTCGGTGGCGGGGTGAACGGGCGGGTCAGCTCGGGAGACAGTTTTCGCGAGCTGCGTCTCACGCGGGCCAGGCCCTGCGCGGTGTAGCGCATCGTCGCGGGGATCCGGCCAAGGTGGCGCAGGTGATCCAGGAACGCCGAGCTCATCAATTCCCGCTTGGTAGGAGCCGGGTCGCTCACGTACGGATCGCCCTCGGGGCCGGGCAACAAGTCCATGCCGCGTGCCATCAGGTTCGCCGAGGCGACCCCGTCGGCGAGGGCATGATGGATCTTGCCCACCACCGCGACTCGATGGTTGGCCAGGCCTTCGACGAAGTACATCTCCCACAACGGGTACCTGCGGTCCAGCGGCGTGCTGGCGATCTCACCGATCGCCTCGTCCAACTCGCGCCGACCCCCTGGGGGTCTGAGCTGCCAGGGGCGGATGTGGTAGTCGAGGTCAACTTCACAGTGCTCTCGCCACATCGGGTGATGGAACTTGAACGGGATGTCGACGAGCTGATACCCGAAAGGTTCCAGTTTGGCCATGCGTTCGCCGATGACTGCCCGGAACGCGTCGACGCCGAACGCGCGGCGGTCCGGATCGAGTTCGATAACAGCAACTTTGAGGGTGTGCATGTGCACGTTGGGCGTTTCGCTGTACAGCAGTACCGCGTCCCAACCGCTGAGCCGTTTCATCTCAGCCCTCTAGTCATGGCGTGACCTCACTGTCGACCGACGCGTTAGATGACCTCTTTCGACAGCTGCGCCCGAGTGCGATGAATCTGGTTGAGGAACAACGAAATCGCGTGCGTGGCCGAGCCTGTGCGGGCCCCGTCCAGCAGGTCGAAGCCGTGGCCGGCCCCGGGCAGTTCGACGTAGGCGACCAGTGAACGCGACACCGCACGCAACCGCTCGACGAAGCTGCGCGCTTGCGCCACCGGGATGACACCGTCGCGGCTGCCGTGAATGACCAGAAACGGCGGCGCGTTGGTGTGTACCCGGGCAACCGGTGATGCGTCGCGGAACACCTGCGGGTGACGTTTGATCGAGCGCTTAACCACCACTCGCTCCAGGAAGTCGACGAACCGCGCCCGTTCGGCGGTGGATCGATCCTCCCAGTCGTAGCGACCGTAGATCCCGACGGCCGCGTCCACCGACGTGTCGGACCCTTCGGGAAGCTCACTTTGATAATCCGGATCGTTGGCGGTCAGGCCGGCCAATGCGGACAGGTGACCGCCGGCCGAACACCCCGCCACCGCAATGAAGTTGCGGTCACCGCCGAACTTGTCGACATTGGCGCGGGCCCAGGCGATGGCCGCTTTCACGTCGTGGATGTGGCGGGGCCACCGGTGATGCGGCGCTACTCGGTAGTCGATCGACAGGCACACCCAGCCCTGTTCGGCCAGCCGCGACAGCAATGCATACCCCTGGATTGCTCGACTGCCGTGTATCCAGGCGCCGCCGGGAACAAAAATCAGCACCGGCGCGGGCTCGGTGGGCAGGTCGTCCCGGCGCCACACGTCGAGCACCTGGGCCGGGCTGTTGCCGTAGTGAACCCCGCCCCGATGTAGGTAGCGGCGGTGACGAAATGCTTCGCACACTGGCGGCGTGCGCTGGGGCGCCGGCCATTCGACATCCAAATCCGCCGTTGAGACGATCCCCCGCAGCGCCGCCGCCGAGACTTCGTTCGTGCTGTCCCGGTCGCGCTGACGCGTCACGTTGATACCCGGAGTGAACAGATCCTTTGCCCTTGCCGCGACGAACTCCGGGGTATGGCGCGCGCCCCAGACCCCCATTGCGGTGACGCAACCCAGCGGCTCGAGATGCTTGCCCACCACCGGGAGCGAAGCCCCGGCGACACTCATGGCCAGCAGATAGTCGGCAGGACGCGCGCGCAGCATCCATTTGACACGGGACATCATCGACGTCATCGACATCGTTGTCGGGCCGGTGGCAGCCATGTGGGGGAGCGTACTCCTGTTGGCCGCCACCGCACCGGCTCGCGTCCGGGTTGGGTCCGACGGCAAATGATTGCGCCCGACCGATGATTTGCCAGGGTCGCCAACCCCGCTATTCAACGGCTGAGCTGGACTTCGCTCACGCGCCGCCGATGCGCGAGCACCAGTCGGACGGCGTAGGTGGCCGCACTGAGCGCGAACATCACCGCGGTGAGCAACAGCCACCTACCCAAAAACGGCTGCTGGGTTTCGCCGGTGGCCGCGTGGTAGGTCGACGCACCTTGCTCGATGATGCCGGGCAGGAATATCAGCAGCGTCAGGGCGGACCCCATCGCCGGGATCCGCAGGTAGTTGCGGACCGAGACTTCTCGACTTCCGGAGCGGGCGCGGCCCCAGCGCACCGCAAAGATGCGATCAAACAGCGAATAGACTGGGAATGCGACGAGGTCGTGGCCGATGACGGCGGCCGCGAACCACACCGCGATCGACTGCCACCAGGTACCCGGATTCCACAGTGTGGCGATCTTGAAGGTCGCCACGATGTAGCCAACCAGCGCGAGGCCGGCGAGCATGGTCAGCAGATGCAGCGGGTGCGCGCCGTAATAGCGGCCGAAGCGCCTAGTGAGTTCGCGCATCTCAACCAGCCTCGAAATTGATCGAGGCGACCCATTTGGTGTTGTGCACGCCGGGCAATGCGGGAACGATGATCCGCGCCGGATAGCCGTGATCGAGCGGCAGGTCTTCGCCGTTGACCCGCAACGCCAGCAGCGCATCCGGAGCGCCGACCTGATTGCCCTGCAGCGTCGCCTCACCAAAGGCGCCGCCGCGTTGCAGCGACGTCACCCGCGCCGACCGGGGCGCGGCCACTCCGGCCCTGCGGGCCAGCTCCGACAGTCGCACCCCGGTCCAGGTCTGAACCGTCGACCACCCTTCAACACAGGCGATCGGTAGGCGGGCGGTGTGTTGCGGCAATCCGGCCAGGGCGGCGCGGTCCAGCACGACCTCGTTGGGACCGCCACGGAGCACCAGCCGCCACGCCGGCCCCACGGCCTCGGGGGTGATTCCGGCGACCGCCGCGGTCTTGTTGACCGGGAATTCCCGGTTGCCCTGTGCGGGCCGGCCTCTTGGCAGCAGCAGGGCGATGTTGCGCAGTGGCCCGCCCAAGGTTTGGCCGACGGTCAAGACGCCGAGCAGCAGCACACCCGAGCCGACCAGGGCCAGCGCTCCGCGCCTGCTCACGGTCGGTTCGGCGGGATCTTCGGACACCAGCCCCGATGCGTCGGGCGGCTCGGGGCGCGTGTCAGTCACATTGGTGCGCAAGACTTCTCGTATCGAGAATGACCGCAGTCCGGTGATCATCTTTGGCATCTTGACCGCGATATGCATGAGGAAACCGGCGATGAAGACCCAGGCACCGAAGTAGTGGCCGTCGTAGAAGCTGAAGCCGAAGATGTAGTCGTACTGGATGTTGAGCACGCCGGTGACAATCTCGAACAGCACCCCACCGACCAGCATCAACAGCGACAGCCGCTCCAGCAGTGTGGCGATCGACCGCGCCGGCGGCCAAACAAACAATTTCGGGATCACCGACCAGAGCTTGGCCAGCACCACCGGGATCAGCACCAGACCCAGTCCTACGTGCAGGCCCTGGGTCAATCGGTACAGCCAAGACGGATGAGCGGGCCAGTCAAAACCTGGCAGGCGCAGCCAGCCGACATCGGCCGGGATCGCCTGCCCGAACTGCGGGGCATAGGCGATATAGGACAGCAATCCGGTAAGGATCACGATCGGCATTGCCACCAACAGCACCAGCCCGAACACCGAGGTCAGCCACGGTCCCCGCAGCGGGCTTCGAAACGCGGCCAATCGCCGCACCCCCGGCGGCGGGTGTCGCTCCAAGGTGCGCCACAGCCGGGCGGGAAACCCGTGGGCCGGCTCCGGTTCCAGCTCCCGCTCGGGGTCGTCTTCGGCCGGGCAGTTCACAGGGCCGCCAGGTTTGCGATCACCCGTCCGCCAAGCATCCTGACGCCGATCAGCGTCAGACCTACCTGTGCGGCCAGCATTGCGGCGCTGTCCACGCCGACCGACGCCCATCGAAACCAGGGCCCGACATCGCGCGCCGACTCCAGACGAACCCAGCGGGAGCAAACCCCGATGGTCTGGGCATCGAATTCGACCACGCACCGCCCGCCGCGGGACAACAACTCGGCGGCCCGGCCCAGGATCCGCAGCGGGTCCCCACCGAGGCCGACGTTCCCGTCGACCAACAACACCGTCTGCCAACGCCCCATCCCGGGCAACGGCTCGAAAACATCGCCGAGTATCGCCGGCGCACCGCCGCGACCGGCCAATCGGATCGCGGTCACCGACCGATCGATGCCCAGCGCGGGGATTCCCCGCTGCACCAACCGGGCCACCAGCCGGCCCGGTCCACAGCCCAGCTCGATGGTCGGCCCGCTACACATCTGCGCCACGGCTTCATCGAAGTCCTCGTCGGAGGCGGCGTCTTCGTCGACGGTGCCGACGTCACCGGAAGAAGAACCCTCGGCCGAAGCGCAACCGCGCTCGGCTGCACCGGCCCCCAACCAACGGTGAGTCGGCAACGGGCGGAGCTCACCGTCCTCATGGCGGATCCAGCACCGCTCGCCACCTAGCGCCCGCTCGTACAGATGCCCCAGCATTTCACGCCCCTTGCATCGAGCCCGACCAGGCCGGACGTCCACGCCCGGGTAACACGCTGACAGGAAACGCTTGCGCCAGCACTTCCACCGGTACCCCGATCTTTTATCGACTACACCAAGCCTGCAAGAGCTACGTAGACAAGGGGCGGAATGGTTCAGTAAGTAGGCAAATTTGGGCGCAACTCACACTTTTTGGGGCCGAAACCCAAGATCTGCTGACACATCGTTGGCGGTAGGGAAGGATTAATCGCCCGGTCCGTCGGCGACTGCGCCGTTGTACCGAACTCTGTGAGCACCGCCAGGCCGGTGCCGGCGGCGCTAGGCCGCATAGGCGACTTCGCCACCGATGATCGTCGCGCTTACCAGGCTGGCGTCCAGCTCGGTCAGCACCATCGCCGGTGTCTGTGCCAGCACGCAGAGGTCCCCGGGCTGACCGGCGGCCACGGCACGCACCCGCCCCGGCTGATCCGGCCGGCCCAAGAACATGGTCAAAGCCGCACGCGCCGTGACGCATTCATCGACGCCCAGAACGACCCCGCGAGGGGTCCTGCGATGCACCGCGGCGCGCATCGCCGCCCACGGGTCGCCGGACCCGAACGGCAGGTCGGTGGAAAAGGCCACCGGCACGTTTGCATTCAACAGTGAAGCGACCCGCCACAGCTGCCCGTGCTCGGCGGCGGGGATCTCGTCGAGGTACTGATCGCCGCGCTCGGCAACGAAGTTGGGCTGCGTCACCACCGTCAGCCCGAGCCCGGCCAAGTCGGCCACCAGGTCATCGGGCACCACCGCGGCGTGCTCGATTCGATCATGCGGATGGCGGCCCACGGCGCGCACCGCCGCGATCGTCACGACCAGCTGAGCCGCGGTTACGCAGTGGATGGCAACGGGTTGTCCGGCGCCATGCGAGTCCGTGATCCAGGCCATCAGCGCTTCCAGGTCCAGGTGATCGTCACGCAGGATCTTCTTGCCGGGAGAAAGAAACCGGACCCGCGGACGAAACTCCCCGCGCTGATGCGCAACGGTGAGTGCGGCCATGTCCTCGTCGCTGAGATCCGGTGTGGCATCGGTGACTCCGGTGACACCGGCCGCGGTGAGCCGGTCACCGAGCGCCGCGAGGTCGGTCTTGCGTCGCGGCAAAGCATCCGACCAGTCGGAGTCGGCGCTGCGCAGGCGGCCGTCGACATGACCGGCCAGCCCGATCCGGTTCAGTGCCGCCGAGTTCAGGATCCACAGCGCCCCGCTGCGATGCTGAACGCGCACGGGAAGGTGCGGCACCAGCGCATCCAGCACGGTCCGGTCCAGTGGTCCGGCAACGGATTCGTGATAGCCGACGGCGCGGATCCATCCGTCCGGACCGGGCTGCGCGCTCGAAAGGTGTTGCCGAAATTTCTCTTTGGAATCAACTGTGGGCGGCCCCAGAGTCAGCGAATCCAGGGCGGAGGCGGCCGAGCGCAGGTGCACATGGTGGTCGTGCAGGCCGGGCAGCACGGTTTGGCCGGCGGCGTCGAGCACCCGCTCCCCCGGCCGTGCGACCAACCCCTGACCGACTTCCTGAATGCGGGCACACACCCGGATGTCGGCCGTGGACCCATCCAGCAAGGTGGCTCGCCGAATCAGCACTAGCGCCCGTCCCTTTCGCGGACCAGCCGCCGCACCAGGTCACCGTCGGCCCCCAGCGCGGCGGCGGGTCGCGACGGCGGCGCCGGCGGTTGTGGCGGCAAGGCCCGATCCGTGGCCGCCGCGGCCCCCACGGGCAGTGCGGCATACGTCGCGGCAACGCCGGCCATGGAGACGTCGATGAGCTCACCACCCCCGCGCCGTAGCGATTCGGTGATGGCCCGGGCTGACTCCAGTCCGGCCAGCGGGTCGGCTATGGCATCCGCACAGAACACCGGGCCGTCGGCCGCGACTCCTACCAGGCCACCGGCCACGGCGGCATCATCGCCGAAAGCGGGCCGCCGGGAGTGCTCTCCATATCCGCTGATGCGTAGCCAGATTCGCCCGGGCCGCGCTGCGATGTGCTCCGGGCCGAGCCGGCGTCGCGCCAGGGCAGCGGGACGCGAACCCTCGATCACGATGTCCGCGGCCTCCAGCAGCTCGCGCAGCTCTTCCGCATCGTCGTCGAAATCCAGGCAGTAGGAGAGCTTTTGCGCGTTCATCCAGTCGAAGAAGGCGCGGTTGCCGGCGCGTGTGCCGTCCGGCCGGCGCGGGCTTTCGACCTTGACCACGGTAGCTCCCGCCCGGGCCAGCAGCTGACCGCACAACGGGCCCGCCCACATGGACGACAAATCGGCAACGAGCAGACCAGCGGGGTCACGCGCGCGAGCTCGCGCTCCGGCCCGACGGATTCGGGGCGGGGCGGGGTAGGCCTCTCCCAGGGCGGAAGCCGGGATGTCGAGCAATTCGGTTCGTTTGATGATGGCGGACTTGGGACGCGTTGTGGCCCACCTCTGCAGCGATCCCCATGGGTCGTCGGGCACCTCGTCGGCCCGCAGCAGCGCGGGGACCGCATCGACATCGTCCGGGCGCGACAGTGTGATTGCGAACCAGCCGTCGGCGGCCGCGAGCAGCCGGGTGGCGCCGCCCGCCGAGACCCGGCCCCGGCGAGTCAGCCCGAGCAGACCGGCCCGCCCGGTCAGCAAGGTGGCCGCGTCGGCGGCAATCGTTTCGGCGCGTCCCAAAATGTTGGCGCGCGAAAAGTCGGGCGGCCCGCCGGGCAGACCGGTCAGGTAGGCCAGCCCACTACTTCCCCACTTGCTGGCCCAGCGGGATGGCACCGCACTCACACCACCATGTTGCTCGCAGTCCAGGCCGGTGCCACCGGAATCGCCGGTAAACAAGCCCGGGAGTTCAGCTAGTACTGCAGTGCGGTGAACCGCCAGTCCAGCACCTGGCGGTCGGGCTCCGAGTCGCCGACGGCGTAGACCAGCGAACGCAGGCCAAGCACGCCCCCGTTGGCGGTCGGCTCCGCCGACTCGACGTGCAACTCGCTGTAGAGGGTGTCGCCCTCCCGTACCGGCCCGGTGTGGTCGCAGTGCTCCCACCCCAGCACCGTGACCAGGTTGGGCATCAGTCGGCTCGCCTGCGCCAAGGCCAGGCCGATGGTGTGCCCGCCGTAGACCAGCCGCTGCCCAGCCACCCGCGAATCATGATGTGTGGCAGCAATGTTGAGCGTGAGTCGGGCGAGCTCGGGCGCGCTGCTGACCAGATCTCCGGTGCTGTGCATGACCTTGCCCGCAATGCCGGCGTCAAAATGGGGCCCCGGGACCCGGGTGCGGTAGGCCTCGGCATCCCAGTGCGCCGTCGGATCGATCGCGGGTGGCTTCGCGTCGGCGCCGATGCCCGACAGGTCGTCGTCGGCGGCGCCGGCGGGATCCCAGTCCGCGCTGGCCGGCAGCATCGCGCAGCGATAGAAGTCGAGCACCAGTCGATCGGCCTGGTCGATGGTGGTCATCCGCAGCGCGGCCATTCCGGTCGGCGCCCGGCCCGGCTTGGCCGTGTTGGCCCGGAGCGCCACAACCTCGGTGCGGGTGTAGATGGTGTCTCCGATCAGCGGGTACCGATGAAAGGTCAGCCCGCGGTAGAACAGGTTGGCTTTGACCCGCTGGGTGACCAGGGTGGACTGCCCGATCGCCGCGTTGCACACCAACCCCGGATGCGCCAGTGCCGCTGGTGCGCCGGTTACCGCGCCACACAGGCTGCTGTCCAGGGCCAGCCGCAGCCGGTCCCCCAGAATCGCCTGATGGGCGGCCGCCAGGCCGGCCGACAGGGTCAACGCCGGCGCCCAGTCGAACACCTGACCCACGGACAAGTCGTCAAAGTAGGGCCCGCCCTCACGGATGCCCATGTACCCGGTATGCACAACGCCACATGCTGGCAGGCTGTCGAACCGAGGGTCAATACGGAGGGCAATAACGGTGGACAACCAACGGGCAGACAGTCAGCTTGATGAGGACGAGGCGATGCTGGTGGCTACCGTGCGGGCCTTCATCGACCGCGACGTGAAGCCCAGCGTGCGCGAGGTCGAACACGCCAACACCTACCCGCAGGCCTGGATCGAGCAGATGAAACGCATCGGCATCTACGGCCTGGCCATCGGGGAAGCCTACGGCGGATCGCCGGTGTCGATGCCGTGCTACGTCCAGGTCACCCAGGAGCTGGCCCGCGGATGGATGAGCCTGGCCGGCGCCATGGGCGGACACACCGTGGTGGCCAAACTGCTGATGCTCTTTGGCACCGACGAACAAAAATCCACCTACCTGCCAGCCATGGCCACCGGCGAGCTGCGCGCCACCATGGCCCTGACCGAACCCGGCGGCGGTTCCGACCTCCAAAACATGTCCACCACCGCGATGGCTGACGGACCCGACCAGCTGCTGATCACCGGCGCCAAGACCTGGATCAGCAACGCCCGCCGCAGCGGGCTGATCGCCCTGCTGTGCAAGACCGATCCCCACGCCACACCCCGCCACCACGGCATCTCGATCGTGCTCGTCGAACCGGGCCCCGGCCTGAACATCTCAGCTGACCTGCCCAAACTGGGATACAAGGGCGTGGAAGCCTGCGAACTGTCCTTCGACAACTACCGGGCACCGACCTCTGCGATATTGGGAGGCCAACCAGGTCAAGGGTTTTCACAAATGATGAAAGGACTCGAAACCGGCCGCATCCAGGTCGCCGCCCGCGCCCTGGGCGTGGCCAGCGCAGCACTCGACGACGCCCTGGCCTACGCCCAGCAACGGCACAGCTTCGGCCAACCGATCTGGAAACACCAAGCCATCGGAAACTACTTGGCCGACATGGCAACCAAACTCACCGCCGCCCGCCAACTCACCCACTACGCCGCCCAACGCTACGACAGCGGCCAGCGATGCGACATGGAGGCCGGCATGGCCAAACTCTTCGCCTCCGAAACCGCCATGGAAATCGCGCTCAACGCCGTCCGAATCCACGGCGGCTATGGCTATTCCACCGAATACGACGTCGAACGCTACTTCCGCGACGCACCCCTGATGATCGTCGGCGAAGGCACCAACGAAATCCAGCGCAACGTGATCGCCAGACAACTGATAGCCCGCGGCGGAATCTAACTGCCACCGCAGCGCCCGTGCGGTATATTTGCTGCCTGACTTCGCCCACCAGCAAAGCGGCACGGCACAACACTGTTGGACCACAGGTAACCCGAGGGAAGGCAGCCGCCATGAGTTATCCGCCAGGGCCCTACGGAGGTTCCCCAGAGTGGCAGGGTCAGCAGCCGGGCTGGCAGCCACCGCAACCCGGCTGGCCGGCCCAGCGGCCGGGCTACGCACCGGAGCCGGACAATTACCTCATCTGGGCGATCTTGACCACGCTGTTTTGTTGCCTGCCCCTCGGGATCGTCTCGATCGTCTACTCCTCCAAGGTTTCCGGCTTGTGGGCGCAAGGGCGCTACGCCGAGGCGCAGGCCGCCTCCGCCAGCGCTAGGAAGTGGGCCATCATCAGCGCAATCGGCGGAGTGGTGGTCGCGGTGGCCTTTGCGGTGATTTACATCGCCCTTATCCTGGTGGCGGTTTCGGTGGACCACAACACTCCCTCCACCATCACCACGTATTCCGACTTCTGATCAACACGGCTAGACGGCAGCCACCTTTGGTGAGCTAGTCGCTGTTGACCGCGATCGCGTCGATCAGCCCCCAGTCCAGTGCGGTGCCGGCGTCAATGGTTCGCCCGGAAAGCACCAGATATGCGGTGCGCCAGCGTCCGATTCGACGCGTCACGCTGACGGTGCCGCCGGCGCCGGGGATCAGTCCCAGACTCAGTTCCGGTAGTCCGAATACCGAATCCGGATGCGCCCGCACCCACCCGCAGAACGCGGCCATTTCCAGGCCACTACCCAGCACCCGGCCATGTACTTCGGCGCGACAGGCCCGGCCCAGCCGGGCGGTGAGCGCAGCCAGCGCCAGCGCCGGGCTGTGCCTGGTGCGCGCCAGATGAGCGCTGGCGGGGTCGGCGAAGGTACCGAACTCGGCCAGATCGCCGCCACTACAGAACGATGGACCGTTGCCGCTCAACACGATCCCGCTCACCGAGGGGTCCAGCTGGGCTACGGTCAGCGCTTCCAGCAGCGCGGCCCGCGCATCGCCGGAAAATGCGTTGTGCCGTTGGGCCCGATTGAATCTGATTCTCAGGGTGTCATCGTCGCGCTCGGTCTGCACGGGATCGGCGATGTCGGGCAGGTCAGCGGGCCCGCGTTCGTCGAGCCAGCGAGCGAACTCCGGCCCGGCCTGCAATGTCGAGTAGGCCAGCGATTCGGTCAGCACGCCGGCCAGTGTCGGGCCGTCGGGATCTATCGTGCGCAGCACGTCGTCGCAGACGGCGCTGGCCTGCGGCCACCGTTGGCACCGCTGCCTTAGCTCGGCCAAAGTCTGTGACACCGACTCCACGGTGATCACCCTGCGGTCGGCACACGGGCCTTCGGCCAAGGTGAAAGTTGCCGCACTCAAGCATGGTTCGGCTTCGGCGAGCTCGGTGGCCCAGCCGTGCGCCACGGTCACCCCCGGAGCCGAGATTTCGCCCGCCGCACGGGTGGCATCCGGGGCACGTGAGAGGTCAACCACACCGAACATGGTTATCCCGAATACTTTTCGATCAGTCCGTTCTTGTAGAGCTTGCCGGTATCGGTGCGGGGCAGCTGCGCCTCGAAGGCAACCGATCGCGGACACTTGAAGTGCGACAGACGATCTCGCAGCCATTCCATCAGTTCGTCACCGAACTGGCTGTTCGCATCGGCCGGGTCGACGGTCTGCACGACGGCCATCACGCGCTGGCCCATCTCGTCGTCGGGTACGCCGAACACCGCCGCATCCATGACCTTGGGATGGGTCACCAAGATGTTTTCGGCTTCCTGCGGGTAGATGTTGACCCCGCCGGAGATGATCATGTGGTGGCGGCGATCGGTCAGAAACAGGTACCCCTGGTCATCCAGGTAGCCGACGTCGCCCACCGTCACCCAACCATGCTTGTCGCGGGAGGCGGCGGTTTTCGACGGATCGTTGAGGTACTCGAAGGAATAGCCGCCTTCGAAGTAGATTTCGCCGGCCTGGCCCGGCGGCAACTCGACGCCGTCGGCGCCGAGGATGTGCACGCCACCTTGCATGGGTTTGCCGACCGAACCCGGGTGCTCGAGCCAGTCTTCGGCGGTGATCAATGTCGAGCCGATCGCCTCCGAAGAGGCGTAGTACTCGTCGATGATCGGCCCCCACCAGTCCATCATCTGTTTCTTGATCTCAACAGGACACGGGGCGGCGGCGTGCATGACTCGCTTCAGACTGGATACGTCATACGAATTACGAATGCTCTCAGGAAGTTTCAGCATCCGAGTGAACATGGCCGGCACAAACTGTGCGTGCGTTACCCGGTGGCGCTGGATCGCCTCGAGCGCCCCCTCGGGGTCGAACTTCTCCAGCACGACCGTGGTGATTCCGCCGGCCTGCGCACTCATCGACCACACCGACGGCGCGGTGTGATATAGCGGCGCCGGGCTCAGATAGATCGAGTCGGCGTCCATCCAATAGCCAACCAGGGCCGACATCATCCCGGGCGCAGCATCCGGGGCAACGTGGAGTAGTTCGCGCTTGATTCCCTTGGGCCGTCCGGTGGTTCCCGACGAATACTGCAGCAGGTCACCCTCGAGCTCGTCGTCGATCGCAGTATCGGGTTGATCGGCCACGCATTGCGGATAGGGCTCCCAGCCGGTCAGGCAGCCTTCGGGCCCGGCCAGGATCAGCAGCTCGGGCGGGCCCGCCCGAATATGTTCGCCCAGACCGGCACAGGTATCGCGCAGCGCCGCCGAACCGACGATGGCCTTGGCACCGCTGTTCTCGATGATGTAGGCGGCTTCGGCCGCGGTCAGATGGGTATTGATGGGTACGTAATACAACCCGCTACGTCGAGCCGCCCACATGACCGCGTGGATGTGCTCGTTGTTTTCCATCAGGATGGCCACGGCGTCGCCCTCGCGCAGTCCCGCGCGGCGAAACCGATGCGCCAGCCGGTTGGCCCGCGCTTCCAGTTCGTCGAAACTGACTACCGTCCCCGACGGATGCAGAATGACTGCAGGCTTATCCGCCCCGACGTGCTGGCGAATCTGCATGCTGCGACGTCATTCGGCGTCGCGCAGCCGCTCCTTGAGCGCGTCGAACTCGTCCTTGATGCCGGTCGGCAGCTTCTCACCGATGAACTGCAACCACTCCTCGATAAGGGGGAGCTCTTCGCGCCACTCTTCGGCGTTGACCGCCAGCGCTTCACTCACGTCGGCGGGGTTGGCGTCCAGCCCCTCCAGGTCCAGGTCCTCGACGGTGGGAACGGTGCCGATCGGTGTGGTCTTACCGCCGGCCTTGTGCTCGATGCGATCGACGATCCACTTCATCACGCGGCTGTTCTCGCCGAAGCCGGGCCACAGGAAGCGGTGGTCTTCGCCACGACGGAACCAGTTGACGAAGAAGACCTGCGGCAACTTGGACTCGTCGGAGTTCTTGCCGATGTCGATCCAGTGCTGGACGTAGTCGCCGACGTTGTAGCCCATGAACGGCAGCATGGCCATGGGGTCGCGCCGCACGTTGCCGACCTTGCCCTCGGCGGCGGCGGTCTGCTCGCTGCCCAGGGTGGCGCCGATGAACACACCGTGCTGCCAATCGCGTGCCTGGGTGACCAACGGAACGGTGGTCTTGCGGCGGCCGCCGAACAGGATGGCCGAAATCGGCACGCCCTGGGGGTCATCCCACTCGGGGGCCAGGATCGGGCATTGCGACATCGGGGTGCAGTACCGCGAGTTCGGGTGCGCGGCCGTGGTCTCGGTCTCGCGGAAGTACCATTCGTTGCCCTTCCAGTCGACCAGGTGCTGGGGGTCGCCCTCCAGACCTTCCCACCACACCTCGCCGTCGTCGGTCAGCGCGACGTTGGTGAACACCGTGTTGCCCGCGGCGATGGTGCGCATGGCGTTGGGGTTGGACTTCCAGTTGGTGCCCGGGGCCACCCCGAAGAAACCGAATTCCGGGTTCACCGCGTACAACCGGCCGTCCTTGCCGAACCGCATCCAGGCGATGTCGTCGCCGAGGGTTTCGGCGCGCCAGCCCGGGATGGTGGGCTGCAGCATCGCCAGGTTGGTCTTGCCGCAGGCCGACGGGAACGCCGCCGCAATGTAGTACGCCTTGTTCTCGGGCGAAATCAGCTTGAGGATCAGCATGTGCTCGGCCAGCCAGCCCTCGTCACGAGCCATCGCCGAGGCGATCCGCAGTGAGTAGCACTTCTTGCCCAGCAGCGCGTTACCGCCGTAGCCGGAGCCGTAGCTCCAGATTTCCCGGGTCTCGGGGAAGTGGGTGATGTACTTGGTGTCGCTGCAGGGCCACGGCACGTCCGCCTGACCGTCTTCCAGCGGCGCGCCGACCGAGTGCAGCGCCTTGACGAAAAAGCCGTCCTGACCCATCTTCTCCAGCGCGGCGGTGCCCATACGGGTCATCACCTTCATCGAAACCACGACGTATTCGGAGTCGGTGATCTCCACCCCGAGCTTGGGGTCCTCCGCACCCAGCGGACCCATGCAGAACGGCACCACGTACATGGTGCGGCCACGCATGCAACCGCGGTACAGGTCGGTCATGAGCGTGCGCATCTCGCTCGGGTCCATCCAGTTGTTGGTGGGGCCGGCGTCGATCTCGCGCTCGGAACAGATGAAGGTGCGTGATTCCACCCGCGCGACGTCGGAGGGATCAGACAAAGCTAGGTAGGAGTTCGGGAATTTCTCGTCGTTGAGCCGGGTGAAGGTACCGGCGTCGACCAGTTGCGCGGAGAGCCGATGAAACTCCTCGTCGGAACCGTCAGCGAAAACAACCCGATCGGGCTGGGTCAGTTCGGCGACCTCCTGCACCCAGGACAGCAGCCCCTGGTGATTAGTCGGCGCGGTGTCCAGACCGGGGATGGTCGCTGAGGTCATCGAACTCTCCTGGATTCTGTTACTTCGGTTCTTTGGTTTACTTACTTGCCATCGACTTCTTGGGATGCGATAGGTCTGCTCAAGCTTTTGCCGGCACGACTTTCGACCCGGTAGTGCTTTCATACAGGTTATCGCGCATCACTTGTGGGGGAAGCCGTGGGCGGGTATAAGCCTCCTCACAAGACCGATTCAGAAAGCCTCACTAACTCCCGAAATCGCGGCCATTTGCCTCAGAATGTCGCGGAAGCCCGGCCCCACCACCGGCCGTGGCGGTTCCCGGCGTAGCGGTACCCGATGATGTACCCGATTCGCCCAGTTCCGCACACACCGCCTCGAGCGCGGCCCGGATTGTCGGCATCTCGCGGTCGCGTCGCGCGGCGACACGAGCCGCCGCCCTGGCATGCTCACGCAACTCGCTGTCGATGGCGCTGACCTGCGCGGCCGCCCGCGCGTTCGCGGCCTCGTCGCTGCCCCAGAGTGCGGTGGCCAACAGTGTTTCGGCGGCAAGCACCCGGCTGGCGACCAGTTGCTCCAGCGTGCAGCCCAGCGACGACAACACGTCAGCGGTCCAGCGTTCCAACACCGCACGGTCGGCGAGCAGGGCGCGGGTGCGCACCACCCATAGGGCCACGGCCAGGCCCACCACGACACACCCGAGGATTCCGGCCAGGGTCAGCCCCAGATCCAGGCCCGGAGCCAACCCGGCCAGCAGCCGGCTCAGCGTGAGCGCCACACCGAGTCCAAAACCGACACCCAAGACCATCATCAACCGCGTTTCCAGCCGCCGCGACGCCACCGGCGGGGCGGGCATCGCAACGGCCGGCAGCGGGTCGGCAGGCGGGAAATCCACCGGCAAACTCATCTCTCGCGAGACGTCGACAAGCTGGGCGGCGATGCCATCGCCCACCTCGGTGACGATCTCGTCGATCCGGCCCCGGGCATAGCTCTGGAAATCGGCCAGCCGCCGCCGGGCCAGCCCCGCGATGTCCTCCTGCAGTTCGGTGCGCACCGACGCACAGCGGCTGCGCGCGAAATAGCACAACTGGACCCGCGCCTGCTGGATCTGACCGCGCAGCGCGATGGTGCGCCCAGTCCGGTCCTGACGCCGCCGCTGCAGGACAGAGCCGCGCTCTTCCCGCAATCCGTCCACGCGCGCCCGCCTGCCGGCACCCGCGGCGTCGCGGTTGAACCGCTGCCCGGCCAGCAGCAGCCCGGCTTGCCAGGCGCGCAGCCTGTTGCGCCGGGCGATATCGGGGGCCGCCAGCTCGGTTCGCACGGTCGCCACCAGGTCGTCCACCCCCGGTGGGCCCAGCTGTGGCGCGGCGGCGACGCCCACCCAGGGCACCGCGCCGTAGCGCGGCGCGTGGGCGGCGAGCTTGGCGCGGTTCGCCGCCAGCACCTCCCGCCAGGTGCGGTGCAGGTCGATCTTCGTCACCGCGGCGATCACCACATCGGTGTGACCGGCGGCGGCATCCAACAGTGCGCAGTCGGATTCGGTCATCGGAGTCGCCGCGGACACCACGAACACCACCGCTGTCGGCACAGCACCGGCTCCCAGCCGCGGCGATTCAACAAATCTGTGCTGTGGCAACCGCCGCCGCAATGCCGTGATCACACTGCTCGTCCCGGCCAGCCACGGACCGGTCACCAGCACCACATCGCGCCGGTTGATCGACGGCGCACCCAGCTTCGGCCCGATCGCTAGGACCAGCTCGTCAACCCGGGCCACCGCCTCGTGGTGGGCGCTGCCGATCACCGCGGCCGCCCGCCCTCCGGCGGACCCGCGCACGCCAGCGATCCCGCGGCCCGGGACCAGAGCCGCAGCGATCCCCTGACGATGTCGGCACCGCACCAACGCCGTAGGTCACTGTCCGGGCTCTCAGCGGCGGGGCCGCGCTGAGACCGGTGGCGCCGCCAGCGCAGCGCCCGCTGCAGCTGGGCGCCCGGATCGTCAGGGGGCACGGCCGCACCAAAGGGGTCGAGCCCCCACGTGGACGCCGCATCCAGGGCGGCCGACATGCGGGCCAGCACGGCGGCCTCACCGGCCAGGAACTCGCTGACTTGCTCGTCCGCCACGGCCAGGACCTCGAGTGCGGCGACTGCCTCGAGTACCCGGCCGTAGCGCACACCGGCACCGGCGGCGACCGCCTTCGCGACGACGGCATCGATTCCGCTGATCTTGCGCAACAACGCCCGTACCTGCGTCCGGGCCGCACCGCGCCGCAACGCTTCGATGGCGATCGCGACCCCGAACAGATCGAGTGACTCCAGCAATCGCAGCCGTTGCCCGGTGGGCACCCCAAGATCCGCGGACAGAAAGCCGGCATGGGAGCCATCGAGGGCGGCACCGGCCGCTGGATGGGCGGCCAGCGCGCGCAAGGCGCACCAGGACCGCTCATCGAGATCGTCGAGCGCGGCCACTGCCAACAGTGCGCTCATCGGCTCCACCGGCAGGCCGGCCAGCGTCGACAAGAGCTCGCACCGCTGCAGCGCCCCGGCCATCGGCCCGACACCCGCGAATCCGACGACATCGGTCTTGTCGGCCATGGTCAGGACCGCAAGCACCGGACGCTCGGTCGGCTCGAGCACGGCGATCCCTGCGCGATCCTCGGGCTTGACCACTTCGGCAAGGGCGTAGACCACCACGTCGGCGGGGTCGCCGCCGGACGTCGCAGCCAGCCCCGCTGCGCTTCCCGCGCCGTCCAATGCCCGCACCAGCGTGTTGCGGCCGACCCCGCGTCGTCCCCGCACGGCCACCCGTAAAGGTCGCGCGGCCCGCTCCGCGATCGACCGAATACGCTGGTCAGCGGTGCTGGCGGCGAGACAGGTGAGCTCATCGACAAAAGCTTGATGCCCCGTCTGCATCGCAACCATCACCCCCATGGCACCCCCCTCGCGGCCACTCGCATGGTGACAGTTGCGGCGGGACGGCGCGAGTCACAGCTAGTTAGAGATGTGCCGGCCGCTACCACCCGAAGACAACTGTTGGGTATCAATCTGGACCAGGAGCGGCTACGGCCGGGCTTCATGCGCCACGATGGACCAATGCATGTCCAGCCCGGGGTGGGGCTCCAGTCCGACACGTCGTCTTCGACCGGCACGGGGTCAGGCCCGGCGGACGAGCCAGAGGCCGAGAAGAGCGCGTGGGGCTATCTTCCCCCGACCGCCTTTCGTTCGCGCCATTCGGCACTGTCGAGCATCCAGCAGCAGACCTGGGAGCGGCTATGGCCGCAGCTGGGCCGGCAGGCAACGGCACACTCCCAGCCATCGGCACGCGGCCATGAGCCCATCGACCCCATCGACGCCCGGGCCTGGTTCGGCCGGCAGGCACCGGTGGTGCTGGAAATCGGCTGCGGCAGCGGCACCTCGACGCTGGCGATGGCGCAGGCCGAGCCCAACGTCGATGTGATCGCGGTGGAGGTCTATCGCCGGGGGCTGGCGCAACTGCTCTGCGCGATCGACCGGGCGGACCTGCAGCGAATCAACATCCGGTTGATCCGCGGTAACGGGATCGACGTGCTGCGCGATCTGATCGCCCCGGAATCGTTGACCGGAGTGCGCGTCTTCTTCCCCGATCCCTGGCCCAAGGCGCGCCATCACAAGCGCCGGCTGATACAGCCCAGCACGGTTGCCCTGATCGCCGACCGGCTACTCCGTGGAGGTGTTTTTCACGCGGCAACCGACCATCCCGGCTACGCCGAGCACATCATCGCCGCCGGCGATGCCGAGCCCGCGCTGGCACGAGTGGATCCGGGCGTCGATTCGCTTCCCATCTCGGTGGTCCGTCCGACCACCAAGTACGAGATGAAAGCCCATAACGCGGGCAGCAGCATTAACGAGTTGATATGGAAAAAGCAGCGTTAGACGTGGCCGATAGGGAAACCTGAAATTAGATGAGCAAATGAGCCTGACCGAAGATGTGACCACACAGGGGTCCGATCCTGTGGCGGAGCCGCCGATGGTGGCCGGAGATTTGTCGCGCGACGGCCTGTCCGGCTCCGCGGCGCCGGCGGGCCGGGTCCTGTTGGTGTGGGATGCCCCGAACCTGGACATGGGGCTGGGTTCCATCCTCGGGCGACGGCCGACTGCGCTGGAAAGACCCCGGTTCGACGCACTCGGCCGCTGGTTGTTGGCCCGCACGACGCAGGTGTCCGCCACGGCACCGGACGGCCCGGACGTCAGGGTCGAACCCGAAGCAACCGTCTTCACCAATATCGCGCCCGGGAGCGCCGAAGTGGTTCGCCCATGGGTGGACGCGCTACGCAACGTCGGATTCGCGGTCTTCGCCAAGCCCAAGATCGACGAGGACAGCGACGTCGACCGTGACATGCTCGAGCACATCGATCAGCGGAACCGGGAAGGACTCGCGGCGCTGGTAGTTGCCTCCGCGGATGGCCAGGCATTCCGCCAGCCGCTGGAAAAGATTTCGCGAGCCGGAACCCCTGTTCAGGTGCTCGGATTTCGTGAACACGCCAGTTGGGCGCTAGCGTCGGATACCTTAGAGTTTGTCGACCTGGAGGACATTGCTGGTGTTTTCCGCGAGCCGCTCCCGCGAATCGGCCTCGATTCGCTGCCTGAGCAGGGAGCTTGGCTGCAGCCGTTCCGGCCGCTGTCCTCGCTGCTGAACTCGCGGGCGTGAGAATCGCGTGTGTGTGAAAAGGCCACGTCTCACCGACAATCGAAAAGCGCTGCGAAGCAAAGCAGAGCAATGCGCGGGTCGTTAACGATCCAGTAAGGAGCTCACGTGTTCGCCTGGTGGGGTCGAACTGTGTACCGCTACCGATTCATCGTAATCGGTGTCACGGTGGCACTATGCCTCGGCGGCGGCGTCTTCGGGCTGAGCCTGGGTAAGCACGTCACGCAGAGTGGTTTCTACGACGAGGGCAGTCAATCTGTGACGGCCTCGATCCTTGGCGACGAGGTCTACGGCCGCGACCGAACCGGCCACATCGTCGCGGTCTTCAAGGCCCCGGACGGCAAAACCGTCAATGACCCGGCGTGGTCGAAGAAAATCACCGACCAGCTGAACCAGTTTGTGAAAGACCACCCTGATCAGGTGCTGGGTTGGGCCGGCTACCTCAGGGCACCGGACAGCACCAGCCCGGTCATCAAGGGCATGGCCACCGATGACAAGAAGTACACGTTCGTCTCCATCCCACTCAAGGGCGACGACGACGACACCATCCTCAACAACTACAAGGACATCGCGCCGTCGCTGCAGAAGCTCGACGGCGGCACGGTCCAGCTCGCCGGCCTCGAGCCGGTGGCCGAGGGGTTGACCGGCACCATCGCCACCGACCAGCGCCGGATGGAAGTGCTGGCCCTGCCGTTGGTGGCCGTGGTGCTGTTCCTGGTCTTCGGTGGCGCGGTGGCGGCCTGCCTCCCGGTGATGGTGGGCGGGCTGAGCATCGCGGGCGCCCTGGGCATCCTGCGGCTGGTGGCAGTGTTCGGGCCGGTGCACTTCTTCGCCCAACCCGTCGTCTCCCTGATCGGTCTGGGTATCGCGGTGGACTACGGGCTGTTCGTGGTCAGCCGGTTCCGAGAAGAGATCGCCGAAGGCTATGACACCGAGACGGCGGTACGCCGAACGGTGATGACGGCCGGGCGCACGGTGGCCTTTTCCGCTGTCCTGATCATGGCCTCGGGGGCGAGCCTGCTGATGTTGCCCCAGGGCTTCGTGAAATCGCTGACCTACGCCCTGCTAGCCGCGGTCGGCCTGGCCGCCCTGCTGTCGATCACACTGCTGCCCGCGTGCCTGGGCGTGCTGGGCAGGCACGTCGACGCGCTCGGCGTCCGGACCGCGTTCCGGGTGCCGTTCCTGCGGAACTGGAAGGTGTCGCGGGCCTACCTGAACTGGCTGGCCGACCGGCTGCAGAAGACCAAGACCCGCGAAGAGGTCGAGGCCGGCTTCTGGGGCAACCTCACCAACCGGGTGATGCGCCGCCCGCTGGTGTTCGCCATCCCGATCGTCCTCGGCATGATCCTGCTGGTCATCCCGCTGTTCAACCTGTCGCTGGGCGGCATGAGCGAGAAGTATCTGCCACCCAACAATGCGGTGCGCCAGTCGCAGGAACACTTTGACCAACTCTTCCCGGGATACCGCACCAATCCACTGACCCTGGTGATCAAATCGACCAACAATCAGCCGGTCACCGACCAGCAGATTGCCGATATTCGCAGCAAGGCGATGTCGATCAGCGGGTTCATCGACCAGGACAACGACGCGGACAGCATGTGGCAGGAGCGCAGCTATGCGCCCGGTGGATCCAAGGATCCGTCGGTCCGGGTCCTACAGAACGGGTTGATCAACCCTGGTGACGCGCCCACCAAACTCGCGGAGCTACGCGCGATCACACCTCCCAAGGGCCTCGAGATATTTGTCGGCGGGACCCCGGCGCTGGAACAGGATTCGATTCACAGCCTGTTCGAGAACATGCCCGCGATGCTGGTCATCCTGCTCACGACCACCACGCTGTTGATGTTCCTGGCGTTCGGTTCGGTGGTGCTGCCAATCAAGGCGGCGGTGATGAGCGCGCTGACGCTCGGGTCCACGATGGGCATCCTGACCTGGATCTTCGTCGACGGACACGGGTCGGGCGTACTGAACTTCACCGCCACCCCGCTGACCGCGCCCGTCATCGCGCTGGTGGTGGCGGTCGGATACGGCCTCGCCACCGACTATGAGGTGTTCTTGGTATCCCGCATGGTCGAGGCGCGCGAAAACGGCATGTCGACTCAGGAGGCGATCCGGATCGGCACCGCAACCACCGGTCGCCTCATCACCGCGGCCGCACTGGTGCTCGCCGTGGTCGCCGGCTCGTTCGTGTTCTCCGACCTGGTGATGATGAAGTATCTGGCGTTCGGGCTGATGGCGGCGTTGCTGCTGGATGCGACCGTGGTCCGGATGTTCCTGGTGCCGTCGGTGATGAAATTGCTCGGCGATGACTGTTGGTGGGCGCCGCGTTGGATGCGCCGCCTGCAGACCCGCATCGGGCTCGGCGAGATCCAGTTGCCCGACGAGCGGAAGCGCCCGGCCAACAACGGCAGCGCCCGCCCACCCGTCAAGGCCGCCCTGGCCGCGGCCACGGCCCGCGCACCGCATGACCCCACCCACCCGTCGGCCCCCGAGTCGGCTCGGCCGTCCCGTTCGGGCGGGCCCGCGCGAACTGAGCTCGGGTCGGCCCAGAGCGGTCCGTCCAGCGCCGGCACCAAAGAGATCCAGACCAGGGCCAGTCAGCCAAGCGACCCCCCGACCACCCGGCTCACGGCACCGGGGGCGCCACCCGCTCGCGGATCCAGCAATCCGGCTCCACCGGCGCAGACCCGGCCCACCACGCCGGCGCCTCCCGCACCGGCCCCGCCGCCGGCGCCATCCGCCGGTCAGACGCGAGCCATGCAGATTCCGACAAACCGTTCCAGCGACACCGGCGGCGACCCGGCCGATCCAACGGCCGCGCTACCGATCCAGCGCCCGGAAGGGACCGACTCGGAGGCCGCCACCGAGCAGCTGAATGCGCGCGGTGGGCAACCAGACGGCGGCGAGAATCCGCGGCCACGCCGCCGCGGAGCGGGTGGGGCCGGCGGGCTCAGCGCCCAGGATCTGCTGCGTCGTGAGGGACGCCTGTAGCAACGCCCCGGCGCCCGCAACCGGGCGCTGCGGGTACGGCCAGCGGTTCTACGCGACCGCCTAAGGGCGAGTTTGGTCAGCGCCGGCTTCGGCCTCAGTACCCTCGTCGGGCTCGTCGGGTTGCGCCGCGATGAGGGCCAGCGGATCCTGGTCCTGCTGCTGCGCTTCCGCGATCGGATCCTCGGCCAACAACACCCGCATCGCATTGTTGAGGAATGCGACGGTGGGGACCGCCAGCAAAGCACCGACGATCCCGGCCAGCACGCCGCCGGTGGAAATGGCCAGCACCACACCCAGCGGGTGAATCGAGACCGCGCGGCCCATGACCAGGGGCTGAAGCAAATGCGCCTCGAGTTGATTGACGGTAATCAGCAAGGCCAGTGTGAGCAGGGCATACACCAGCCCCTTGGCCAGCAAGGCAACCACCACCGCCAGCAAGCCGGAGATCAACGCACCGATCAGCGGGATGAACGCGCCCAGGAACACGATGGAGGCCAGCGGCAGGGCGAGCGGAACACCCATCACCGCCACCCCTGTCCCCACGCCGGCCGCGTCGGTCAGGGCCACCAGGAAGGTGGCCCGCACATACCCGATCAGTGACCCATAGCCCGCGCGTCCGGCTGCCATCGCGCGGTCACGGACATGGGCCGGGATGATCTTGGCGACGTACTGCCAGATGTTGCGGCCGCCGTAGAGGAAAAAAATCAGCGTGAACAACACCAGCACCGCGGCGGTCAGCAGTTCGGTGATGGTGGCCGCGGTGGAGATCGCGCCGCTGGTCAACTTCGCCTGGTTGTTGTGCAGCGCTTCGATCGCGGCGTTGCCCGCGTTGTCTATCTGTTCACGGCGCAGGTGCGGCGGCCCCTCGATCAGCCATTTGCGGCTGGAGTCGATGCTGTGCTCCACCTGGTAGGCCAGATCGGGCAGACCAACGATGAACTGGCTGATGACGAACGTCAGGATGCCGCCGAGGATGGAAAACCCGCCCAGCAAGACCAGCGACACCGCCGCACCACGTGGCAGCCCCCGGGCGTCCAGCCAGTCCACCACCGGCACCAGCAATGCGCTGAGCATCAGCGCCAGCAGCACCGGCACGACAATGATTTCGAGCTTCTTGATCACCAGCAAGAGGGCCACCAGAGCGGCCAGGATGACAAGTAAGCGCCACGACCAGGCCGCCGTCTTGCGGACCAGCGGGGCTACCGAGGCATCGTCGAGGCTCGCCGACATCCGGCAAGCCTAACCGGGCGCCGGACCCGGCTCTCCCGCAAATTCCCCCGAGCTGATCGCGGGCGCCCGCGGCGCTTCGGGCTGCCACCGCCACCACGATCCGGTCACGACCCCAGAACGAGGCAGACACGGTCAGTGACGTGCGGCGATCGTGGCATCACCTGCGCGGTTACCCTTATTCGATGTCGTTTGACGCCCCCGTCCGCAAACTCCGCCAGCGTGTGGGGGCGCTGCCCCGCGCTCGCGGGACGGAGGCACCCCGTGGCAAGTACTGGTGGCTGCGGTGGGCTGTGCTCGGCATCGTCGCGATCGTGCTTGCCGTCGAGGTGGCGCTGGGCTGGGACCAGCTGGCCAAAGCCTGGATGAGCATGTATCAGGCCAAGTGGTGGTGGCTGCTCGCGGCGATGGTGGCCGCGGCGGCGTCGATGCACAGTTTCGCGCAAATCCAGCGCACCCTGCTGAAGTCCGCGGGTGTGCACGTCCGCCAACTTCGGTCCGAAGCCGCGTTCTACGCCGCCAACTCGCTGAGCACCACCCTCCCCGGCGGTCCGGTGTTGTCGGCCACGTTCCTGCTGCGCCAGCAACGCATTTGGGGCGCCTCTACGGTGGTGGCGTCGTGGCAGCTGGTGATGTCGGGAGTGCTGCAGGCGGTGGGCCTGGCACTGCTCGGCCTGGGTGGTGCCTTTTTCCTGGGCGCCAAGAACAACCCGTTCTCACTGCTGTTCACCCTGGGCGGGTTCATCGCGTTGCTGCTGCTTGCCCAGGCGGTGGCCTCACGTCCGGAGTTGCTCGAGGGAATCGGCCGCCGGGTGCTGGCGTGGGTCAACTCGATCCGCGGCCGGCCGGCCGCGACCGGCATGGAGAAGTGGCGTCAGATTCTTATGCAACTCGAGTCGGTGAGCCTGAGCCGGCGCGATTTGGGAGTGGCATTTAGCTGGTCGCTTTTCAACTGGATCGCCGACGTCGCGTGTCTGGGCTTCGCCGCATACGCCGCGGGCGACCACGCGTCGGTCGCCGGGTTGACCGTTGCCTATGCGGCGGCCCGCGCGGTGGGCACCATCCCGTTGATGCCGGGTGGACTGTTGGTGGTCGAGGCCGTGCTGGTGCCTGGTTTGGTATCCAGCGGCATGGCCCTGCCCAACGCCATCTCCGCGATGCTGATCTATCGGCTGATCAGCTGGTTGTTCATCGCCGCGATCGGCTGGGTGGTGTTCTTCTTCATGTTCCGCACCGAGAAGGCCGCCGATTCCGACGCTGACGACCCGCCAACCGACCCAAATCTGGCGATCGTCATCCCCATCCCGGGCGAACTGTACGAGGACCCGGCCGAAACGGCCCTGCAAGGTCCGCTACCGCCCCCCGACCGCGGGTGCGAGGGCAACCCCGGACGCGTCGGCTAGCTCAGCCGGCGCGGTTCGCCGGCGCCGGCCCGGGCAGCGGGCCCGCCGCCACGGGCAGATTCCCCGGCGTCAGCGGCAGCCCAACGGCCGGTAGTCCCGACAAAGCACCGCCATCTTGGGCCGCCTGCGCCAGCCCCACCGCCTGCGACAGCGTGATCGGCAGCCGGCACTGCGTTGAGAGATTGGTCAGCGGCTGCGACAGCGACTGCAGGTCGCTGGCGACTTTGGGATTCTTCTCCAGATAGCTCTTCAGCGATCCGAACGATTGCGGGCCCGCGGAGCCCTGGAAGGCCGCGGTCATCGCCTGATTGGTCTCCGGATGCGAGTCCAGGTAATCGCCCGTCTGCTTGGCGACCGAACCGATCGTTCTGGCCACTTCACTGGCGGCACATGGATCGGTAGCACCGGTGGCCGTCGGCTCTGCCACCGTCACGAGCGCGAGGCCCGGCAGCCCGACGGCGACCAATGCGGCGAACAGCCCGCGGCGCTTTGTCGCATTGCCTGACTTCATGGATAACTCCTCATGGATTGCATAACGTACGAATTCCCTTGCCACGCCAGTGGCGGCGATCAGCGACGCATTCCGTCGCGATCTGTCTGGACTGTCCCGGGTTGGTACTCGGATCGACCCAAGTCCCCCGCGTGGACATCAGCCATACTGCCATCTCCGGCGCGGGCACCGCCAACTCGCGCCGCGGCCCTGCGGCCACCCGGTGAACTTCACAGTGTCTTCCGAGCGTCCTGGCAGTGTCGGCATCGTTGCAGCTCAGCAACCAATAAACGGACCTACTCCTCATTTGTCTGCGGTAGGCTCGCGAGCAACGCGTCGCGTGAGAATTACGGGGAGTCCGACATCCAGCAGTTCATGATGCGCCTGAGCCGCAACCTGCGCAGATTCCGCTGGTTGGTGTTCACCGGATGGATGCTGGCTCTGGTCCCGGCAATCTATCTGGCGCTGACTCAGTCAGGGAATCTCACCGGTGGCGGCTTCGAGGTCGCCGGGTCCCAGTCACTTCAGGTACACGATGTGCTCGAGGCGCAATACCCCGACCAGGGGGCATCCTCGCTGGCCCTGGTGGCGACCCCGCGCCCGGATGCCAGCTACCAGGACATCACCGACGCGGTCGCGCAACTGAGACGAATTGCCGGCGAATTCCCCGGGGTCTCGGAGGTGCCCGACCCCACCCAGCGGCCCCCGCAACCCGATCGGCCCTACGTGGTGTCGCTGCGCCTGGACGCCCGCAACGCGGGCACCAGCGACCTCGCCAAGAAGCTGCGCGCGCGAGTCGGCGTGGAAGGCGACAAACCGGGACAGACGGCGGATGGCCGGGTACGGCTCTACGTCATCGGCCAGGGTGCGCTCAGCGCCGCTGCGGCGGCGAACACCAAGCACGACATCGCCGCCGCGGAGCGCTGGAACCTGCCCATCATCCTGATCGTCTTGTTGGCGGTGTTCGGCTCGCTGACCGCCGCGGCCATCCCGCTGGCGCTGGGGATCTGCACCGTCGTGGTCACGATGGGCCTGGTCTACCTGCTGTCGATGCACACCACGATGTCGGTGTTCGTGACGTCGACGGTGTCGATGTTCGGCATCGCGCTGGCCGTCGACTACTCGCTGTTCATCTTGATGCGTTTCCGCGAGGAGTTGCGCTCCGGCCGTCAGCCCCAGGAGGCGGTGGACGCCGCCATGGCCACGTCCGGGCTGGCGGTGGTGCTGTCCGGCATGACCGTCGTCGCCTCGCTCAGCGGTATCTACCTGATCAACACCCCGGCGCTGCGATCCATGGCCACCGGGGCGATCCTCGCGGTGGCCGTCGCCATGCTGACATCGGCCACCCTGACGCCCGCGGTGCTGGCCACCTTTGCCCGGGCCGCCGCCAAGAGGTCGGCCCTGCTGCATTGGTCGCGCCGGCCGGAAAGCACCCAGTCCCGGTTCTGGACCCGCTGGGTGGGCTGGGTGATGCACCGGCCCTGGATCACCGCGTTGTCGGCTTCGGTCGTGCTGCTGCTGATGGCGGCACCGGCGGCGTCGATGGTGCTGGGTAACAGCCTGTTACGCCAGTTCGATTCCTCGCACGAGATCCGTGCCGGGGTGTCCGCGGCGGCCCAGGCCCTGGGGCCGGGCGCGCTGGGTCCGGTCCAAGTGCTGATCAAGTTCCCCGACGGCGGCGCCTCCACGCCCGCACACAGCCAGACGGTCGGCGCGGTCCGCCAGCGGATGGCCCAAGGTCCCAACGTCACCACGGTGGCACCGCCGAAATTCGCCGAGGACAACGACAGCGCGCTGCTGAGCGCGGTGCTGTCGGTGGATCCCGAGGACATGGGTGCCCGTCACACCGTCGACTGGATGCGCAGCGAGCTACCGCAGGTTGCCGGCGGCGCCCAAGTCGACGTCGGCGGATCGACCGCGCTGATCAAGGATTTCGATGACCGGGTGTCGGCGACCGAGCCGCTGGTGCTGGCCTTCGTCGCGCTGATCGCCTTCGTGATGCTGTTGATCTCGATCCATTCGGTGCTGCTGGCGCTCAAGGGCGTGCTGATGACCTTGCTGTCGGTGGCGGCGGCCTACGGCAGCCTGGTCATGGTGTTCCAATGGGGCTGGGGGGAACGGCTCGGCTTCCCCCAGCTGACCTCCATCGACTCCACGGTGCCGCCGCTGGTCCTGGCGATGACCTTCGGGCTGTCCATGGACTACGAGATCTTCCTGCTCACCCGAATCCGGGAACGCTTCCTGCACACCGGCCGGACCCGCGATGCGGTGGCCTACGGCGTGAGCACCAGCGCACGCACCATCACCAGTGCGGCGCTGATCATGATCGCGGTGTTCTGCGGATTCGCCTTCGCCGGCATGCCGCTGGTGGCCGAGATCGGCGTCGCCTGCGCCGTCGCGATCGCGGTGGACGCCACGATCGTGCGGCTGATCATGGTGCCGGCCCTGATGGCGATGTTCTCGCAGTGGAACTGGTGGTTGCCCAGATGGCTGGGCCGGATCCTGCCGTCGGTGGACTTTGACCGGCCGTTGCCCGAGGTCGACCTCGCTGACGTCGTGGTCATTCCCGAGGACATCGCCGCGACGATTCCGCCCGGCGCCGACTTGCGCATGGTGCTCAAGTCGGCGGCCAAGCTCAAGCAGCTGGCACCCGACACCATCTGCGTGGCGGACCCCCTCGCATTCACCGGCTGTGAGCGGGTCGGCAAGGGGCCGGAGCGGATTCCCGAGCTCGTCAAGGACGGCCTCAACCTGGCCGGCGGCACCGACACCGCGGGGCCGGGCGGTGCCGCTGAGGCCAAGAACGGTTCCAACGGGCAGTCGGCCGCGCGAAAGGCCGTGGGCCTGGCCTACCGCAGCGGCATCGCGCGCGCGATGTCGTGGGCGGAGCGCCCCGTCCATCCGGTCACCGTGTGGCGCGGGCGGCTCTCGATCGCACTGGACGCGCTGGAAACCAACGCCTCCGAGCGGCGGGCCGGCCCGGGCGGCGGGCGAGAGCCCAGCTACCGGCGGCGCAGCCCGGTGGAAACCACCAACGTCCAATTGCCCACCGGGGACCGGCTGCTGATCCCGACCGGGGCCGAAACGTTGCGTCTCAAGGGCTACCTGATCATGAGCCGTAACAGCAGCCGGGATTACGCCGAACTTGCAGACATGGTCGAAGCGATGGAACCCGAGACCGCGGCCGTCGTACTGGCGGGGATGGACAGGTACTACTGTTGTCAACCGCCAAGGCGGCAATGGATCGCCACCCAGCTGGTTCGGCGTCTTGCGGATCCGCATCCGTCTGATGTCGACGTTGAGTGGCCCCAGCCCGACGACAAGGCAGACTGGGAGGAAGTCCGGCAACGCTGTCTGGCGGTGGCAGTAGCCATGTTGGAGGAGGCGAGGTGACGTTGGCAACCGACCAGCGGAAACCTGCGCAAGTACAGCCGCCGCACCGCCCCGATGGTGACAACCGCGAGCACTTCGTTGACCAGCCGGTGGAATTTTGGCCGACGGCAGCCATCCGTTCCGCGCTACAGAGCGGCGATATCGCCACCTGGAAGCGCATCGCCGCCGCGCTCAAGCGCGACCCCTACGGTCGCACCGCGCGCCAGGTGGAAGAGGTCCTCGGCGGAGCCCGGCCGATTGGCATCTCCAAAGCGCTGTGGGAGGTGCTGGACCGGGCCCGAGCCCATCTGGAAGCCAATGAGCGCGCCGAGGTCGCCCGTCACGTCAAGCTGCTGATGGATCGATCGGGTCTGGGCCAACAGGAATTCGCGTCCCGCATCGGCGTTTCGCCCGAGGACCTGGCCGCCTACCTGGACGGCAGCGTGAGCCCGTCGGCTTCGCTGATGATCCGGATGCGTCGCCTGTCCGACCGGTTCGTGCGGGTCAAGAACACCCGCGCGGCCGACTCCCACCAGGACGCGGCTAGCGGGAGTTGATCGGCACCACGTCGAGCACCAGCCAATCGTTGCCGCGCTTGGTCAAACTCACCCGCAATGCGGGCGCGGCCTGACTGGGCGGTTGACCGGGCGAGTTCTGGGTCACCCGCAGAATCACCGCGACACTGGCCGCCGACGGCCCCAGCGCCTCAACCCCGGCCGACAGCGTGTCGGCCTGGGCGGTGATCTTGTGTTGCACCAGATCGGCGCTGGATTTGGCGTACTGCGCTTTGAACTCCGCGACCCGCTCGGGCACCATCATCGCGGCGGCCCGGTCGGCTGACGCGTTGGGCGCACCCGGCGAGAAGGAGGCCACCGCCTCGGCCATTCCGGTGGCGATCGCGACCACCCTTCGCGAGTCCCGGTTGAAGTCGCGGTCGGGGGACGTCCAGTGGGTGTATCCGGTCAGCACCGCGGCCACCAACGCAGCAGTGCACAAAAAGACCACCGCCAGGCGCAGCCCGGGCGCCTCGTCGTCGGTGCCTACGGTGACCGCATCGCGGCGGAACAGCCAAAAATTGACGGCCACCCCTTCCAGGACCAACAGGACCAGGACCGAGCACGCCGATATCCACCACCACGGCCAGCCCAGGATGAAACCGATCATGACCAGCGCCGCGATCGCGACCAGCGGGGCCAAGATGTCGAATGCGGCAAGCCGCCATGCGTTTCTCATCGGATCGAAGCCAGCCCGGAGACCAACAGCTTGCCGTCGACATCGGAGACTTCCACCCGCAGGCTCCAATGCACCGTCTGCGGCTTGACTCCGGCGTTCTCGGCGACCGATGTCGCCACCAGCAGCACCGAGTCTGTTCTGCTGGCAAACGGCGGCAGCTTGGTGGTCACCACCGGCCGAGCGGTACCGGGCCGGGTGTCCAGATCGCGGTGCACCGTTTCGATCGCCACCGCCTCGATCCGGCCGCTGCTGTGTGTCTGCAACTTCTCCACCACCTGCCGGTAGGGCTGCACGGCCGCGTCGAAGTCGGTGTTGAGCTGTCCGACCGTGCCGTCGTGCAGCTGCTGCAGGCTGGAGTCGATGTTGCCGGCGTTCATGTTGATCAGCACATCCGTCCATTCGGCGGCGGCCTGCATGACGCGGGTCAGGTAGACGCGCTCGGAGATTTCGTCGCGGTGGCCGATCCAGATCAGCACACCGAGCACCACCGCGGCCACCGACAGCACGCCGAGGAAGGCCGAGCCGACGCCATAGCTGGAGAACATCCCTTCGCCGGACGACTCCCCCTCGGTAGCGGCGGGCGCTGAGTCTGCAGAATCCGGATCGGAGTCTTTGGCGGTATCGGCCGCGGCGTCGTCTGGCATGGCCCGATCGTCGCACTTGAAATGAGGTGAAAAGATGGCGGGGTGACGTATGCGGCTGTTCGCTCGGGTATCGACCTGAGCCATGTAGATCCTGATGCCCGTCCGCAAGACGACTTGTTCGGCCACGTCAATGGCCGCTGGTTGAAGGAATACGACATACCCGCGGACCGGGCGACCGACGGCGCATTTCGCCACCTGTTCGACCGCGCCGAGGAGCAGGTGCGCGAGCTGATCATCGAAGCCAGTCAGCAGGGCGCCGCTACCGGGACCGACGAGCAGCGCATCGGTGACCTCTACGCCAGCTTCCTCGACGAGGAGACCGTCGAGCGCGTCGGCCTGCAGCCGCTGCACGACGAAGTGACCGCGATCGATGACGCCGCCGATCGCGACGCCCTGGCCGCGGCTATCGGGGCCCTGCAGCGCACCGGGATGGGCGGTGGCGTCGGGCTGTACGTCGACACCGATTCCAAGGACTCGACCCGCTATCTCATGCACTTCTCCCAATCGGGCATCGGCCTGCCCGACGAGTCCTACTTTCGGGAGGAGCGCCACGCCGCGGTGCTGGCCGCCTACCCCGGGCACATCGCCCGGATGTTCAGCCTGGTGTTCGGCGGCGACAGCACCGACCACGCCGACGTCGCGGCGCGCATCGTGGCGCTGGAAGCCAAACTGGCCGCGGCCCACTGGGATGTGGTCAAACGCCGCGATGCCGAACTCACCTACAACCTGCGCACGTTTGCCGAACTGCAGACCGAAGGGTCGGGATTCGATTGGACGGGCTGGGTCACCGCCGTGGGCACCACCCCGGCCGCCGTTGCCGAACTGGTGGTGCGCCAACCCGATTACCTACGGACCTTCGCGTCGCTGTGGACCAGCGAAAGCCTCGAAGACTGGAAGTGCTGGGCACGCTGGCGGTTGATCCGGGCCCGCGCTCCGTGGCTGACCAGTGACCTGGTTGCCGAGGACTTCGAGTTCTACGGCCGCAGGCTGACCGGCGCCGAGCAGATTCGGGACCGCTGGAAGCGGGCGGTGGCACTGGTGGAGAGCCTGACCGGTGACGCCGTCGGCAAGCTCTACGTGCAACGGCATTTCCCGCCGGACGCCAAGGACCGCGTCGACAAGCTGGTGGCCAACCTGCGGGAGGCCTACCGGGTCAGCATCACCGACCTGGACTGGATGACCCCGCAGACCCGCGAACGGGCATTGACCAAGTTGGCCAAATTCACCACCAAGGTCGGCTATCCCGTCAGATGGCGCGACTACTCCAAGTTGGTGATCGACCGCGGCGACCTCTACGGCAATTTCCAGCGCGGCTACGCGGTCGACCACGACCGGGAGCTGGCCAAGCTCGGCGGCCCGGTCGACCACGATGAGTGGTTCATGACGCCGCAGACCGTCAACGCCTACTACAACCCCGGGATGAACGAAATCGTGTTCCCGGCAGCGATTTTGCAGCCACCGTTCTTTGATGCGCAGGCCGATGACGCCGCCAACTACGGGGGAATCGGCGCGGTCATCGGACACGAGATCGGGCACGGATTCGACGACCAGGGCGCCAAATACGATGGCGACGGCAACCTGGTCGACTGGTGGACCGATGCCGACCGTACCGAGTTCGCACACCGGACCAAGGCATTGATCGACCAGTACGAGGCCTACGTGCCGCGGGATCTGGCGGCTTCCGAGGGCCCGCCGCATGTCCAGGGCGCGTTCACCGTGGGTGAGAACATCGGCGATCTGGGCGGACTGTCCATCGCCCTGTTGGCGTACCAGCTCTCGCTGCAGGGTAAGCGGGCTCCGGTCATCGACGGTCTCACCGGCGTGCAACGGGTGTTCTTCGGCTGGGCTCAGGTGTGGCGCACCAAATCACGTGACGCCGAGGCGATCCGGCGGCTCGCCGTGGACCCGCATTCCCCGCCGGAGTTCCGGTGCAATGGCGTCGTGCGCAACCTGGACGCGTTCTATGACGCGTTTGACGTCGCCGAGGACGACGAGCTGTTCCTGACTCCGCAGAGCCGGGTCAGGATCTGGAACTAGCCCCTGACCCCGGCGAGCAGACACAAACTCGCACGGTTTCGCGGCTGGATATGCGATTACGCGTCTGCTCGGCAGGCCTCGATTCGGGCCGGCACATGCTTGTGCCAGGGCGTCCCGGCGTAGGGGTCGCGCCATTTGGTCGAGGTGAGCGCGTTCGGGGCGACTCCTGGAACAACGGTTCGGCCGTCGCCGTCGACGTAGTCCAGGCCGAAACCGTTGGGCAGCGAGGCATGCCCGGGCAGCATCACCTCGGTGACCTCCACCGTCGCCTCGGCGGCGCCGGCCGCGGTGGTGATCCGGGCCCGGCATCCGTCGGTAAGCCCGAGAGCCTGGGCATCCTCGACGCTGACACGCAGTGCGCCATCGGCGTCGCGTTTGCGCCACGACGGGTCACGGAAGATGTCGTTGGCGGTGTAGGCGCGGCGCTCGCCCACCGACAGCACGATCGGCAGCTCTGTGGTGGTCAACGACATCTTCAGGTCGGCCAGTGACCTTATCTCGTCCAGCATTTCGGGAATGCCCAGTGCGATCTTGTGATCGTCGTTATTGATGAGTTCGAAGTCGTCCTCGTAGTTGTGGGCGGTGAAGGTGACTCCGGAGCGACCGTTGAGGATCGCGTCGAACAGCGCGTTCCCGTCGGCGTGCCCAGCCCGCCGAACCGCATCCGGGTAGGTCATCGCCGTCTTCTGCGCCAGTCCCCACAGCGCGGCGGCGCCGGCCATACCGTCGGGCAAGGTGGGGCCCAGCGTTTCGTAGAGCACATAGGGAAGCAGTTTGGCCACGCTCGGATTGGAGGCCACCGCCACCAGGAACGCCTCGCTGTACGCCTGACGCCCCCGCTGCGCCGCCTCCCGCAGCGGCCGCAGATCATCGTCGGTGACGAAACCCAGGGCGCGCACCAACCGGGCCCAGATCTCGGGTTCGGGCAACGTGCCCGGCAACGGGTCCAGCAGTGGGTGCCGTAGATGCACCGCGTTGTGCGGGAATTCCAGGTTAAAGAAGGTGGCTTCGGGCTTCTCGAATTGCGAAGCGGCCGGTAGCACGTAGTGGGCGAGCCTGGCGGTCTCGGTCATCGCCACATCGATGACCACCATCAGTTCCAGCGCCTCGAACGCCTGCCGGCAGGCCGCCGAATCGGCCAGGGAGTGAGCGGGATTGGCGCTCTCGACGATCATGGCGCGGAATCGGTCGGGGTGGTCGGTGAGAATCTCCTCGGGAACCACGTTGCCCGGCACCAGTCCGGCGATGATCCGTGCCCCGGTCACCGGGGTGCGCCCGGAGGTCATGCTGAACAGCGGGGCGAACGACGAATGCAGATGCTGGCCGCCCTTTTTCGCGAAATTTCCGGTGAGAATCCACAGCATCTTGTTCAGGTAGGAAACCAGCGTGCTGTTGGGCGCCTGCTGGACGCCGAGGTCCTCGAACACCGCGACGCTGGCGGCGCCGCCGATGCGCCGCGCCGCCGCGCGCAGCAACTCCTCATCGACCCCGCAACGCTGCGCGAACTCGGCGACCGGCACCTCAGCCAAGACCTCGCGGACTTCGTCCACACCGCGCACATGATCGGCGAGAAATGCTTCGTCACAGAGGTTTTCCTGGACTAGAACCGCCGCCAATGCGGCGACGCACCACGCGTCGGCGCCGGGGCGCACCCGCAGGTGAAAGTCGGCCATCTTCGCGGTGTCGGTGACGACCGGGTCGATGACGATCATCGACCGGGCGGGATCTTTGGCGATCTCGTTGAGCACCACCCGCGCCCTGGGGAAGCTTTGCGACATCCAGGGGTTCTTCCCGATGAACACCGACACCTCGGCGTGTTCGAACTCACCACGGGTATGACCGCCGTAGAGCTTCCCGTCTATCCACGCCTCCCCGGTCTTCTCCTGTGCCAACGCATTTGACCGGTAGCGGGAGCCCAGGGCTTTCAGGAAGGCGCCACTGTAGACACCGCCGAGGTGATTGCCCTGGCCCCCTCCGCCGTAGTAGAAGATCTTGTCGCCGCCGTGCACATCCCGGATGCGCTTGAACCCCTCGGCGATCTCGACAATGGCGGTGTCCCAGTCGATCTCCTCGTAGGTCCCATCCGGGCGGCGCCGCAACGGCGCCGTCAGCCGGCCTCGGCTGTTTTGATAGTGGTCCAGCCGCAAGGCCTTGTTGCAGGTGTACCCCCGTGACGCCGGATGCGCTTTGTCGCCACGAATGCGCGCCAACGTACGATCCTCGACCTGTACCACGATGCCGCAATTGCATTCGCACAGGATGCAGGCCGTGGGCTGCCAGTCAGTTGTGGTCATTGCGATTTCCTTCCGGCAGTTGCGCCAGCAGCATGCTGCGCAGTTGGCGGTGAACAACATCCAGCGGCGTCAGGTCTCGCCGCACTCGAGCCAGCAGGAGTGCGCCTTCCAGCGTCGACATCGCCGTCACCGCCAACTCGCGGGCGCTATCCAGGGGTATGCCGTCGCTGACGAACCGCTGCGCGATCAGATCCGACCAGCGGTCGAACACCGCTGCCGCGTGCTCGACCACCGGAGCCATCCGTTCCCGATCCGATGGTTCGCCGGCTTCGACCGAGACCGCCGCGACGGGGCAGCCAGCGCGAAAATCGGTGGCGCGCAGCTGCTCACGATACTGATCGATGAGGGCGTCAAGCAGGTCCAAACTCCGGTTCGCCGAACCGATGATCTTTGCGACATGCGCGCCGGCGTAGTCGACGGCCTCACACAACAACTGAGTGCGTCCGCCCGGGAAGTAGTGGTAGGCCGACCCGCGCGGCGCGCCGCTGTGTTGCAGCACATCGGAGATGGCGGTGGCGCGCGCACCACGCTCGCGAATCAGAAGTACGGCTGAAATGACCATCCGTTCGCGCGGACTCGGCATATGTATGATGCTATACATAACACCCGGACCGGCGAAAGCCCTGGTCAGAAATCGACATCGGGAATTTGCGGTGGGTTCAGCAGTCCCCGACATGCGAGCGCACTCGCGAAATTGGGCGCCGGGCGCGATTCAGGGCCGATCTAGGGCCGGTATTGCGCCCTCAGGCGCGCACCAGCACCGGCACCGCTAGATCTGCCAGTCTTGCGCGCCGTCGTTCTTGTTGTAGGTCCCCACCGAGTTCTTCACCACGATCGGGTCACCGCTGCCGAAGTTGTCGAAGAACCACTTGGCGTTGGTCGGGCTGAGGTTGATGCAGCCGTGACTGACATCGCGCTTGCCCTGGTCCCCTACCGACCACGGCGCACTGTGCACGAAGTTGCCGCTGTTATCGATCCGGACGGCGTCGGCGACGGTCACCTTGTAGCCCTGCGGCGAGTTGACCGGCACACCGTAGGTCGAGGAGTCCATCACCACCGTGGGCATCTTCTCCAGCACGTAGTACGTGCCGTTGGGCGTCTGGTGGTTACCGGCCGCCATGCCCATGGACATCGGGAAGGTCTGCTCGACGACCCCGTTGCGGGTGATCGTCATCTGGTGCGTGGCATCGTCGGCGGTGGCCACCAACGAGTCACCGGTGCGGAAGCTCGATTTGGTGCCCGCCGCGTCGATGTTCACCGCGGTGTTGGCCGGCCAGAATTGGAACGGCCGCCAGCGCACCTGCGTCGGAGTCATCCAATAGAACTTGCCCGGCACCGGTGGAATCGACGAAATGTGGATGGCGCTTTCGGCCATCGCCTGGTCGGCGATCGGCACCTGGAAGTTGATGATGATCGGCTTGGCCACTCCAACCATCGCACCGTCAACCGGGTTGAACGACGGCGGCCGGAACGGGGGCGGGCCGAAGAACGGAGTCGGGTCCTGCCCGGCCACCGGACCGGCAGCGACCGGCACCAATGGCGGCGGGGCCAACGGGTCGGGTAACGGCGGCGGCGCCAGCGGGTCGGGCATCGGCGGCAGCGCCAGCGGACCCGGCGGCGGGGCCAGCGGGTCCGGCGCGGGTTCGGCCGGGGCAATCACCGGCGGATCGCCGGGAGCGTCATCCGGGTCGGCAACAGCGGGGCCGGCGCCCAGCAGCAGCACGCCAACGACTCCGGCCGCATTGACAGCGGCGAAGAGGCTTCCCCTGATTCGGCCTCTCGTCCAGCGCGACATATGACATCCCTCCGGTCACGTCCTGGAACCCAGTGTGGCATAGCACAGCCACCCGATGCCCATTCCGCGACCGCCCAAAACCCCGTCAGCCGACGATTCCGAGTCTTTGACCTGCGACTTTACTGGTTGTGTGAAGTTGCGCCAGCAACCGCGACCGGAGCCTCGAACACGCGGCGAGCCGACGTCATCCCGACCAGCGCCACGCCCATCAAGCCCGCGGAAGCGGTCAGCATCATCGCCACACTCCGCTCATAGAGCAGCCCACCGATCAACGAGCCGGCCATGATGCCCACCTGAAATGCCGTCACATAAAGGCCGGAGGCGCCGTCCGGATCGTCGGCCCCGCTGCGCATCGCCGCGGATTGCAGCATCGGCGACACCGCGGTCGCAGCGGCGCCCCACAGCACGATCGCCCCCGTCCCGACCACCAACGCCGTCATCGGGGCCAGGTGACCCCCGAATGCCAGCGCGGTCAGCAGCACGAACGCAAACGTCAGCCCGGCCACACAGAAAATGATGGTGCCCTTTGGCCGGCGGTCCAGCGGTCGCGCCACCAGCGCCACCGCGACGACACCCGCGACACCGTAGGCGGCCAACAGCCAAGCCAGGCTGGGCCCACGCACACCGACGACTTGCCGGATGATCACCACGATGTAGGTATAGGAAACGAAATGGCCGGTGACGCCGACCATGGTGATCAGGCTGACGATGATCAGCGCCCGGTTGCGGTGATGCCGCGACCGCGGGCCCACATACTGCAACTGATCGGCGCTAAGCACCATTTCGGGGAGCAACAGCCGGGCGGCCACCGTCACAACGGCGGCCGCGACCGTCACACAAACCGCGGCCAGCCGCCAGCCCCACATCAGGCTCAGGGCCGCGGTGAGCGGGCTGCCGATCACCAGCGCCAGGCTGGTCCCGATGTAGATCGAGGTGGTGGCGCGTCCGGCGTGGCTGGGCGGCACCAATCGGGTAGCGATCGGGGCGATCACCGACCACAGCAAGCCATGGGTGATCGCGCACAGCGCCCGTCCGGCGGCCAGCACCGCAAAATTGGGCGCCAGCGCCGAGATGAGCTGCGAGATGGTCAGACACACCAGGCTGACCATCAGGGCGTGGCGGCGCGGCCAGTGCGCGGTCCAGCGCACCAGCGGAACCGTCGTCAGGGCCGCAACCAGCGCGTACCAGGACAACAGGGTCCCCACCAGTACCACGCTGATGTGCAGGTTCCGCGCGATGGCCGACAAGGCGCCAACCGGCAGGATCTCCGCGGTCACATAGATGAAGGCCGCCGCCGCCAGCACAGACAGTTGTGCAGCGACTCGTGGCGTCCACGGTCGCGCTGCGGTGGTTGCGGTTCGGGCTTCGGAAGTCATGGCGGGTGCGACGGGATCGGCCGGTACTGCGGTAGTGCTACGACCGATCACGCTGCTCTCACCGTACGCACCACACCGGCGGCATTAAACCCGGTGGCCCCGCAACACACCCTCGCGTTACGAACGGACAAGACGTGCGATGGCCGCGGACGCCTCCGCGAGCTTGCCGTCGGCGTCGGTGCCCCCCTCGGCCACCGCGCGGGTGACGCAGTGATTCAGATGTTCGTCGAGCAGGTTCAAGGCCACCGACCGCAGTGCGCTGTTGACGGCGCTGATCTGGGTGAGCACGTCGATGCAGTACTTGTCCTCGTCAATCATGCGGGCGATGCCGCGCACCTGACCCTCGATCCGGCGCAGCCGCTTGGCATAATTTTCCTTCTGCTGCGAATACCCGTGTGCGGTTGTCATAACTCTCCATACGCTCGGAACGCTCCCCCGACGGAAGTCTCTGATCACACTTGCCGGAGGGACTCAGTTGCATGATATACCCCGTTGGGGTATAAGGTCCCGATTTTGGCGACGATGACCCTGCGAGCATACTTGGGCAATGCCAGAAGCCGATATCAAGCCCCGTAGCCGCGACGTCACTGACGGACTGGAAAAAGCCGCTGCCCGTGGCATGTTGCGGGCGGTAGGCATGGTCGACGAAGACTTCGCCAAGGCACAGATCGGGGTTGCCTCGTCCTGGAACGAGATTACGCCGTGCAACCTCTCGCTGGACCGGCTGGCCAAGTCGGTGAAAGAGGGGGTGTTCGCCGCGGGCGGCTACCCGCTTGAGTTCGGCACGATTTCGGTCTCCGACGGCATTTCGATGGGTCACGAGGGCATGCACTTCTCCCTGGTGTCGCGCGAAGTGATCGCCGACAGCGTGGAAACCGTGATGCAGGCCGAGCGCCTCGACGGCTCGGTGCTGCTGGCCGGATGCGACAAATCCCTGCCCGGAATGCTGATGGCCGCCGCCCGTTTGGATTTGGCGTCGGTGTTTCTCTACGCGGGCTCGATCCTTCCGGGGGTCGCCAAGCTCTCCGACGGCAGCGAACGCGAGGTCACCATCATCGACGCGTTCGAAGCGGTCGGCGCGTGCTCGCGCGGGTTGATGAGCCGAGCCGACGTCGACGCCATCGAGCGCGCGATCTGCCCCGGCGAGGGTGCCTGTGGCGGGATGTACACGGCCAACACGATGGCCAGTGCCGCTGAAGCACTTGGCATGTCGCTGCCGGGCAGCGCGGCGCCCCCGGCCACCGACCGCCGCCGCGACGGGTTCGCCCGGCAAAGCGGTCAAGCCGTCATCGAATTGCTGCGCCAGGGCATCACCGCTCGCGACATCATGACCCGGGAGGCGTTCGAGAACGCCATCGCGGTGGTGATGGCATTCGGCGGCTCGACCAATGCGGTGCTGCACCTGCTGGCGATCGCCCATGAGGCCAACGTCGAGCTCTCGCTCGACGACTTTAGCCGGATCGGCTCGAAGGTGCCGCATCTAGCCGATGTCAAGCCGTTCGGCCGCCATGTGATGTCCCACGTCGACCACATCGGCGGCGTGCCGGTGGTCATGAAGACTTTGCTGGATGCCGGCCTGCTGCACGGGGATTGCCTGACCGTGACCGGCCGGACCCTGGCCGAGAACCTGGAGGCGATTGCTCCGCCGGACCCGGACGGCAAGGTGCTACGCGCGCTGAACAACCCGATCCATGCGACCGGGGGCATCACCATCCTGCGCGGATCCCTGGCCCCCGAAGGTGCCGTGGTCAAGACGGCCGGCTTGGACACCGATGTATTCGAAGGAACCGCACGGGTTTTCGACGGCGAGCGGGCCGCGCTGGATGCCCTCGAGGACGGCACCATCACCCACGGTGACGTGGTGGTGATCCGTTACGAGGGACCCAAGGGCGGCCCCGGGATGCGGGAGATGCTCGCCATCACCGGCGCGATCAAGGGCGCCGGGCTCGGCAAAGACGTGCTGCTGTTGACCGACGGTCGATTCTCCGGCGGCACCACGGGCTTCTGTGTGGGACACATCGCACCCGAGGCGGTGGATGCCGGACCGATCGCGTTCGTGCGCGACGGCGACCGGATCCGGCTCGACGTTGCCGGCCGTACGCTCGACGTTCTGACCGACCCGGCAGAGTTCGCGGCCCGTCAACAGAATTTCACCCCTCCGGCGCCGCGTTACAAGACCGGCGTACTGGCCAAGTACGTCAAGCTGGTCGGCTCCGCCGCGATCGGCGCGGTCTGCGGCTAACCCGATAAGCCCGGATGGCTTGTGGTTGAGCGGTTCTGGAACCACCAGCCGGCCGGGCCGGTTCCCGCCACCCGGGCCGTAGCCACGGCTGCGCCAACGGCGCCCTGGGATGCCGCGCGTTTCCGCGACAACCGCGACAGGTGCCACACCTTGGCGATACCATCGTGGAATCCATCGCCCAGCACCTGCTGGGCGATGGATTCGTGAGGTACAGCGAGGTGCGCGATGACGTTTGTACTGGTCTCCCCGGAAGCCATGGCGTCGGCCGCGGCCGACATAGAGCGCATCGGGGCGCTACTGACCCGGGGAAACGCCGCTGCGGCCAGCCCGACCATCAACGTGGCCAGCGCCGCGGCCGATGAGGTGTCAACAGCGATCGCGACACTGTTTTCCCAGCACGCCAAGACCTATCAGCTGCTGGCCGCCGAGCTGGCCGCCATTCCTGACCGGTTCACGAAAACCGTTCTGGCTAGCGCGAATTCATATGCCTCTGCCGAGGCGACCAATGCTGCCGACGCCCTGCTCGGGGTGATCAATACGCCCACTCAGGCACTGCTGGGCCGGCCGCTGATCGGCAACGGCGCCAACGGCACCACGGTCAACGGGGTCGGGACGCCGGGCGGAGACGGCGGCATCTTGTACGGCAACGGCGGCAACGGCGGAACCAGCACCAACGCTGCAACGGCCGGCGGCGCCGGCGGATCCGCCGGCCTCATCGGCAATGGCGGCATCGGCGGCCAAGGCGGTGCCGGCGGGATCGGCGGCGCCGGCGGGTCCGCGGCATTTTTCGGCAATGGCGGTGCGGGCGGGCACGGTGGCGCCGGCGGGGCCGGTGGAATCGGGGGCAACGGCGGGTTCTTCGGCAACGGCGGGGCCGGTGGCGCCGGTGGCAACGGCAGCACCGGTGGGGTCGGTCTGGCCGGCGGGGACGGCGGTGCCGGCGGGGCCGGCGGGCGGGCCGGATTGCTTGGCTACGGCGGCGCCGGCGGGGCCGGCGGGCTCGGCGGTAGCGGCGGCGCGGGGCTGCCCAATCAACAGAGCGGGAACGGCGGCGGCGGTGGCCACGGCGGGGCCGGCGGAGCCGCCGGGTGGTTCGGGCACGCGGGTGTCGGTGGCGACGGCGGCACCGGAGGTGCGGGAGGTAATGGACAGGCCGGCCAGCTCAGCAACGACGTCGGCGGCGATGGCGGCCGTGGCGGTGCCGGCGGAGCCGCCGGGGCGGGCGGCGACGCCGGTCTGTTGGGTCTCAATGGCACCGGCGGCCACGGTGGCGGCGGCGGGATGGGCGGCACCGGCGGTACCGGGGCGGCCGCTGCCGCCGGGATCAACGCGGCCGCCGGCGGCACCGGAGGTGACGGCGGCGCCGCGGGTGCGGGCGGAGCCGCCGGGGTCGGCGGGTACGGCGGATCGGCCGGTAGCTACGGCAATGGCGGCGGGGGCGGAAACGGCGGCACGGGTGGGGCCGGGGCCAACGCGGTGGCCGGAACCGGCGACAACGGCAGCGACGGCGCCGCTGGTGGCCAGGGTGGCTCCGGCGGCAACAGCGGCACCGGTGGGACGAACGGCAGCGGCGGCAACGGCGGCCTCGGAGGCGCCGGTGGCGACGGGGGCAGCGGCACCGCCGACACCGGCGGCGGCGCGGGCAACGGGGGCAGCGGCGGCAATGGCGGTACCGGAGGGGTCAGCGGCGTCGCCGGTAGCGGAGGCGCGGGCGGCACCGGAGGCACCGGAGGCACGGGAGGGGCGGGCGGCACCGGAGGCAACGGCGCAGCGGGCAAGAGCGATACCGGAGACATCGGCGGCAGCGGGGGCTACGGCGGCGACGGCGGAAACGGCGGCAACAGTCTTCCCGGGGGCACCAACGGCGCGGGCGGCACCGGAGGCACCGGAGGCGAGGGCGGAGGGGGCGGCACCGGCACCCCCGATACCGGCAGCGGGGGCGGTAATGGCGGCGACGGCGGCTACGGCGGCTACGGCGGTAGTGGCGGCTTGCCCGGGCATGGTGATGGCGCCGACGGTGTGGCCGGCACCGGCGGCAAGGGCGGAGCGGGCGGAGCGGCCGGCACCGGCGCGAACGCCACCGCCGGAACCGACCGCTACGGCGGTTATGGCGGCGACGGCGGTGGCGGCGGGGGCGGCGGCTACGGGGGCAACAGCATCCGGGGGACCGGCGGGGTTGGCGGCGATGGCGGCACCGGCGGCAACTCCGCTGCCGGCGGCACGTCCGGCGACGGCACCCAGGTGGCCTGGGGCCGGGGCGGCGATGGCGGCGATGGTGGACAGGGCGGCTACGGCGGCGCCGGCTCGTTCGAGCAACCCGGCGGCACTGGCGGCGCCGGCGGCACCGGTGGTATCGGCGGCAATAGTGGCACCGGCGGCACCAGCGGCAACGGCGGCACCGGCGGCACCGGCGGGGGCGGCGGCTACGGCGGCCCGGGCGACTACAACGAAAACGGCTATGCCGGGGGCAGCGGGGGGACCGGCGGCACCGGCGGTGACCCGGGGACCGGCGGGACGGCGGCCGTCGGCGGCGACGGCGGCACCGGTGGCATCGGCGGAGGCGGCGGCTACGGGGGCACCGGCTTTGATGCGGCGGGCGCCATGGGCGGGATCGGTGGAACCGGCGGCACCGGTGGCAACCCGGGCCCCGGCGGTATCGGCGGCAACGGTGGCGATGGCGGCACCGGCGGCCCCGGCGGGTACGGCGACACCGGCTTCGGAACGGCGGGATACGCCGGCGGCACCGGAGGCACCGGCGGGACAGGCGGTGCCCCCGGGCCCGGCGGTAGTGCCGCCGGCAATGGTGGCGCCGGCGGCATCGGCGGCATCGGCGGCACCGGCGGCAGCGGGGCCACCACAGCGGGGTTTGCCGGCGGAGATGGCGGCAAGGGCGGTACCGGTGGCACTGGCGGTTCGGCCGGTGCCGGTGCCGCTAATGGCAGCGGCGGCACCGGTGGCCAAGGCGGATACGCCGGCAAGGGCGGTTACGGCGGCATCACCAACGGCACCTACGAGGGCATGCCCGGCGGCGTCGGCGGAACCGGCGGCGCCGGCGGCGAGGGTGGATTGCCCGGCACCGGCGCGGGCACCGCCGGCCGCATCGGAAGTGCCGGTAACGGGGGCGAAGGCGGGTTCGGTGGCACCGGCGGCAACAGCTACTACGCCGGAAACGCCGGCCCGGGTGGCCAGGGCGGCCAGGGCGGAGCCGGCGCCAACGGCGCTCCCGGCCTGGCCGGCGGCACCGGCGGCGCCGGCGGGTTCGGCGGCACCGGGGGCATCGCGAACGGCACCGGAAACGGTGGAACCGGCGGTAAGGGCGGAAGCGGCGGCGACGGCGGGACAGGCGGCACCGCAACCACGGCCGGCCAGACTGGCGGCGACGGGGGCGACGGCGGCAAGGGCGGGGGCGGCGGCACCGGCGGCAAAGCAAACGGCGGCGACGGCGGCGACGGCGGAGGCGGGGGCGACGGCGGCGCAGGCGGGGCCGGCGGCAACGGCGACGGCGCTGTGGGCGGCATCGGCGGCGGTGGTGGCACCGGCGGCACCGGCGGCACCGGCACCCCGCCCGGCGGAGCCAACGGCGGACCGGGCAAGACCGGCGCGGACGGCCTCGGCGGCCACACCAGCTGAGCCCGACGACCCGATCGGCTACCCCAAAATCGCCCACTATGCTTTACCAGATACCCCTATAGGGTATAAAATCTTGCGGAGGTAAACCGGAGGGACTTCAGTCCCATGACTTGGATGAGGGAGATACCGATGGCAACTCACGAGGCCGGGACCATGTTGACCTGCGGCCACGAAGGCTGCGGCTGTCGCGTTCGGATCGAGGTACCGTGCCACTGCTCGGGCTCCGGCGAACCCTACCGCTGCACCTGCGGTGACGCCCTGGTTCCCGTCCAGTAGGCATGAGGGGCCGGCCGGATCCCGGGAACTCGTCGATTCCGGCGATCAGCGTCCGAATGTCCGGCCGGCCAGCTCCACCTCGGCCACCGCGCTCAGCGCAACCGCCGAGGCACCCACCGCGACCGTGTAGCTGCCCGCCTCGATGCGCCAGCACCCGGCGGCCCCGTCGTAGCAGGCCAGCAGTCGTGGATCGGCAACGATCTCCACGGCACACGACTGGCCCGGCTCGAGTTCAACTCGCTCAAACCCCAATAGCCGCAGCCGCGGCTCGCCGGTGACCGCGGTCAGGTACACCTGCGGGACATCCGCCCCGCTTCGATCGCCGGTGTTGGCAACCCCGAACGTGACCGTCACCGTGTCGCCGCCGCTGACCACCAGGTCCCGATAGTCGAAACTGGTGTAGGTCAGCCCATGCCCGAACGCGAAGTTCGGAACCTCTCCGGTGGTAGCGAACCAGCGGTAGCCGATGTCGGCGCCCTCGCGGTAGTGGATGCGCATCGGTGCTCCCACCGGCGCCCCGTAGCCGGGGAGATCCGGGCGCGGTGTCTGGCCGAGGCCGACCGGAAACGTGATCGGCAGCCGCCCGCACGGATTCACCCGGCCGGCCAGGACTTCCGCGATGACCCGGGCACCCGCCTGGCCCGGATACCAGGCCTGCACGATCGCGTTCACCGAGTCTTGCCACGGCATGGCCGCCGGGTTGCCGGTCTCGAGCACGACCACCGTGTTCGGGTTTGCCGCCGCCACCGCACTGATCACCGCGTCCTGCCCCCACGGCAGCGTCAAGTCGGCGCTGTCGAAGCCTTCGCCCTCGGCCCGGATTGCGAATACCACCGCGACGTCGGCCCGCCGGGCCACCGCCACCGCCTCCGCTGGGTTGATCCCCGGATCGAATTCGAGCTCAGCGTTGCCAAACTGGGTACGCAACTCATCGAGCGGGCTTGACCCAAGCAGATAGAGGTTGCGCACGCCCGCCGTCAGTCCTGCCCCGCCGATCGGAATCACCTCGGCGTAGCCGCCGGGGGGAACCACAGCGCTGGAGCCGTAGCCGGCCACCACTCCAAGCTGCGCGTAGCCGCCGATGACGGCGATGCGGGTGCCCGGCGCCGGCGTCAGCGGTAGCACTCCCCTGTTCTGCAGCAGCACAATTCCCTGGCGTGCGATCTCAGCGGCGACCTCGTCGTGGGCATCCATGTCGGGCGCCGGTGCCGGCTCCCAGCGATCGACACCGACCGCGAACATCGACCGCAGGATGCGTCGGACCATCTCCGAGAGGCGAGCTTTGGGAAGCCGCCCCTCGTGGTACGCGGCCCGCAGCGGATCGCCGAATGCCTCTGATTGCCAAAGGATCGCATCGATCTGGGCGCCGCACTCCTGATCCAGGCCACCCAGCGCGCACTCCCATCCCGGCGTGCCGCCCCAGTCCGACATCACCCAACCGCGATATCCCCAGGCCCCTTTGAGCACCTCATTGATCAACTCCCCGTTGGCGGCGGCATATACACCGTTGACTTTGTTGTACGCCGCCATCACCGCGCCGGGCTGGGCGCGTTCGATGGCAATCTCAAAGGCCAGCAAGTCCGATTCGCGGTGGGCATCGGGATCGATGACGGCATCCAACCAGTGCCGGTTGGTCTCATTGCAGTTCAACGAATAGTGCTTGACCGTTGAGATGACACCCTGTTGCTGGATGCCGATGATCGACTCTGCGACCATGGCCGCCGTCAAAAACGGGTCCTCGGAAAGATATTCGAAGTTGCGCCCGTTGCGCGGGTCACGAGCCAGGTTCATCGCTCCCGCCAATTGGACGTTGAACCCGCGGCTGCGGGCCTCGCGACCGATCACTTCACCCGCGCTACGGGCGAGCGCAGGGTTGAAACTGGCCGCCAGCGCAAGTCCGGCCGGCAATGCGGTGGCGGTGTCACCGGGGCGATACCCGGGATTGGTGACGCCCAGGCCGGCATCGCTCATCAGCAACGCCGGCACCCCGAGCCGCGCAATCCCCGGCACGTACCCGGCAGACATCGGCACGTCCGCGGGTATGCGTTCATCACGCAGCGGCCACAGGTCGCCGGCCCCCATCACGCCCAGCAACAGCGAGAAGCGCTCCTCGTCGGTCATTTCGGACTCAACTTGGCGGGCACGGACGTCAGCGGGGGCATCCTGGCCCGACGAACTCACCGCACACCCTCTTTCGCGTACACAACCCGCAGCACGTGACCGAGTTCGGGCCCCATCACCAACTCGGCCAGGGTGCACATCGTCGCCACGAACTCCGGGCCGTGCGGCGGCGGCACCTGACACAGATGATGCGCCACTTCATGCAGCACCACCAGCTCGCGCATCGCCCAATCGCCGGCGCCACGGCCGGGACCAGCGCCGGGAACAGCAATGGTTCCCACGCCACCGCGGTTTTCGTAGTGCGCCGCGGTGGCCGCCTGGCGCGCCCGCACCCGCAGCGTTGACACGGCGGGCCAGCGTTGCCGCACCGCGGGCAGCCCCAGCACGGAATCGACATAACTCTGCACCGACGACACCGACGCAAACCGGCCTTCCGGCGGCAGTGTCAACTGCGTTCCGAAGAACTCCACGCTGGGTGTGCCGTGTTCGGCGGCACGATCGAACAGGGTCCGGACGAACTCCTCGGCCGCGTACACCTTGGCACGCTGGAAGTCCCTGTTGGACGACTCCGCCGCTGTCACCGATCCAGGGCGGTCCTCGCCCCGGGCAGTTCGGGGCTTTGCCCGAGCCGCGCCTGGCGCCCGGCCCGGTCGCCCGCGCGCCGCGCCGCCGATGAATACCCGGCAGAGGCCCTGGTGGCCCGCCAGGTACCACGCGCCTGCGACGCACTGCGGTAATGGTCGCGCAATTCAAGTTCCTTGTCCCGCAGCGCGATCTCGGTGCCCGGCGCCCGGCTTCGGTCCATGGCAACTTCGGTCTTCGCCTGCTCGCGCGCCTCGGCCAGGCGCTGACCGACCCGCGCCCCGAACGCCAATTGAAAGTTGAGCCGGGCGGTGATCGTCGGGGTGGGCCGGTGCGCGCCCGTGGCCAGATAGCTATCCGACGCCCGCACCATCTGGACTACCAGGCTGGCGTACAGCGCGTGGGTCGCATCGATGTCCTCGGTGAACCCATAGGCGTAGAGGAACGTCGAATTCGTTGCGATGTCACAACGCACGTCATTTGCCGCGCCGATGAGCACGAACAACTGGGCATAGGTCCGCAGACCGCGGGTGCCCGCCGTCCCGATGGTGATGGTGCGCTGGGTCGGCGCCGAAGCGGCGGATCGGTGGGCCGAATGAGAGCGGGCCACGGCCAGGTCGATGGAGGCCGCGGTGGCCAGCCGTTGGGCAGCGCTCATGAAAGCATCGGCTTCGTGGGTGTTGTCGGTGCCTTCGGCCTGACGCAGCAGGGCCGCGATACGGGCCAGCATCTTGTCGTCGGTCATGGCGCCAAACTACGGACGTGCTCCGACTTTTCCGGGTCCATGCGGTTTACAGCCGCGCAGTGATCCAGGAGACCACATCGTCGAGCACCTGATCACGCTCCGGCTCGTTGAAGGCCTCGTGGTAGAGCCCGGGATACTCCTTGAGTTCGACGTCGCCGGATCCGACATGTTCAACCAGGCGACGACTGCCCTCGATAGGAATCAAACGGTCATCGGTGCCGTGTATCACCAGCAGCGGCGCCGTCAAGGCTGGAGCCCGCCGGGGCATGGTCTCCCCCACCTGCAGCAGCGCCCGACCGATTCCGGCCGGGACTCGACCGTGGTAGACCTGCGGATCGTTCTGGTAGGCCGCCACCACCTCCGGATCGCGGGATATGGCGGTGAAGTCCAGTTCCTGTACCGGCAGCCCGGGCACCACCACGCCAAGAACTTTGGCGGCCGCCGCGATCACCGGTGACACCAGATCCTGGGCCGCCACCGCCGGCGCCGAGAGCACCATCAGGTCGTAGTTGTCCGGGCGCTCGACGCCGTAGGCGAACACGATCCCGCCGCCCATGCTGTGTCCGAGCACGATGCACTTCAGGCCCGGGTTGTCCCGGGTGGCGATGCCCACGAGGGTGTCGAAGTCGGCGGTGTACTCGGAGATGTCTCGAACCAGCACCCGCTTGCCGCCGGAGCGGCCGTGGCCACGGTGGTCAAGGGCATAGGTGACCAGCCCGGCCGCTCCCAACCGTTGGGCGACGTGATCGTAACGGCGGGCATGCTCACCCAGCCCGTGCGCCAGCACGACGACCGCCTTCGGCGCGGTATCCGGCGTCCAGACGTCGTAGACGATGTGCACGCCGCCGACACCGTCGAAGGTCCGTTCAGTGCGGGTCGTATTCATTACCGGCAGCGTAGTTGCTCGAGGACTGGGAATGTCAGCGACTCTGCGTAGGCTCATTGACGTGAGTGCGCTCGCCGGGAACTCCACGCAGAACTCCATAGCGAACTTCACCGCCCCCACCGCCGAACGCGAGCGGCCGGCCGGCGACGAATTCGCTGTCCACGCCGAGCCCTACCGGCGTGAGTTGCTGGCGCACTGCTACCGGATGACCGGGTCAGTACATGACGCCGAGGATCTGGTGCAGGAGACGCTGCTGCGGGCGTGGAAGTCTTACCACCGCTTCGAGGGAAAGTCCTCGCTGCGGACCTGGCTGCATCGGATCGCCACCAACACCTGCCTGAGCGCGTTGGAGGGTCGGCAACGCAGGCCCTTGCCGACGGGGCTGGCGGCCTCGGGTTCGGATCCGACGGCACCGCTGGTCGAGCGCGCCGAGGTGCCCTGGCTCGAGCCGTTGCCCGATTTGATGGCCGATCCGGCGGATCCATCGGTGATCGTCGGCTCCCGGGAATCGGTCCGGTTGGCCTTCGTCGCCGCGTTGCAGCATCTGTCTCCCCGGCAACGAGCGGTGCTGCTGTTGCGAGACGTGCTGCAATGGAAGGCCGCCGAGGTGGCCGAAGCGATCGGCACGACCACCGTCGCCGTGAACAGCCTGCTGCAACGGGCCCGGGCACAGCTCGAGACCGCCCAGCCCAGTGTCGATGACGGACTGGTCGCACCCGATTCGCCGGAAGCCCAAGACCTGCTGACTCGCTACATCGCCGCATTCGAGGCCTACGACATCGACCGGCTGGTGGAGATATTCACCGCCGAGGCGATCTGGGAGATGCCCCCCTACGCCGGCTGGTATCAGGGCGCGCGCGACATCATCACGCTCATTCACCAGCAGTGCCCGGCCGAATGTCCCGGCGATATGCGACTCATTCCGTTGGTCGCCAACGGCCAGCCCGCCGCGGCCATGTACATGCGGGCGGGTGAGACCCATGTGCCTTTTCAGTTGCATGTGCTGGATATGGTTGACGGCCGAGTGTCACATGTGACGGCCTTCCTGGACGGCTCACTGTTCCCGAAATTCGGCCTGCCGGCTTCGATTTGACGATGGCCGGTTCGTTGCGCGTCGCGCCCGTGCCCGGCAAGCCGGCGCTGCTGTTGGGCGCCTTCGATTTGGGCGGGCTGGGCTACGTCGCCGAGGAGTTCTTCGTTTCCGGAACCGCGCATTCCTATGTCCCCGCGGCCGAGCTCGGCGCCGATGGCCGTTGGGACGTAATACCGGCGGAGACCGCCGATTACACGACCCGGATGGTGGTGCTGACTCCGGCGGATCCGGCCAGGTTCAACGGCACGGTGCTGCTGGAATGGCTCAACGTCAGCGGCGGCATCGACGCTCCAGCGGTATGGATGATGGCGCATCGCGAAATTGTTCGCGCCGGATACGCCTACGGTGCGATCTCGGCCCAACGGGTCGGCGTCGAAGGTGGCCCCAGCCTGCTTGGCGCGGACCTGTCACTCAAGAACCAAGACCCACCGCGCTACCGATCCCTGCACCACCCCGGCGACGCCTTCTGCTACGACATCTTCTCCCAGGCCGGCGGACTGCTCCGGGATGCCGATCGTCGTGACCTGCTGCGCGGTCTGCGCCTACAACACCTGGTGGCCATGGGCGAGTCCCAATCGGCGATGTTCTTGACGACCTACATCAATGCCGTCGACCCGCTGGCCGAGATCTACGACGGATTCCTCGTGCATTCGCGATTCGCGTCCGCCGCACCGCTGGACGGCGGCTCCGTATTCGAGGAATCCGAAACACCACAAGCGGTCACCTTCCGTCCGGATCTTCGGGTCCCACTGATCACGATCATCACCGAAACCGACCTGTTCGGGGGTGTGCGCCAGGGTTACGTCTACGCGCATCAGCCCGACAATCAGTGGCTGCGGGTCTGGGAGATTCCCGGGGCCGCTCATGCCGACAACTACACGATCCAGGTCGCACCGATCGACACCGGCGACGCGCCGCTGGACGCGATCGTGGCCGCCTACGCGCCGACCGACACCCTGATGGGGCGCCAACTTGACTACTACATCAACTTTGCGCCGCAGCACCACTACGTGGTTCAGGCGGCGGTGAGCGCGCTGAGCTCCTGGGTCCGCACCGGCGAGCCGGCGCCCCACGCGGCTCGCATCGCGATGCACGACAGCGATCTGCCCCGGCCCGTGCTGGATCGCAACGGCCTGGCCACCGACGGCATCCGAACCCCGTGGGTGGATGTGCCGATCGCACGGACATCCGGCCACGGCGCCCAGGACAGCATCATGGCCGCCATCTTCGGCTCCGGCGAACCATTCGACGCCGCCACCTTGGACCGGCTCTATCCGGGCGGAGCGCAACAGTATCTCGACAACTTCAGCGCCGCGCTGGACCGGGCAATCGAAAGCGGATTCATCTTGTCGACCGACCGTGACGAGATCCTCCAACTCGCGACCGCCACCTTCCCCGGCTCCGGATCGCAGCGCCCAACGCGCCGCTAGCGTCGGGCGCATCGCCGGCCAAACCGTCGGGCAGCAAACGATATTGATGCCATTCCCGCGGCGCTGCGGCAGCACGCGTTCACCGGAAGGAAGGGCGGTTCGACTGAAGTGAATCTGAATCATCCACGGCAACAAATTGATTCGACGCACGATGCGGGGCGGACGCGCGGGGCCCCTGCACCGGATTACTGTGGAGACCATGCCCGCCACCGTGCAGATTCGGCGCGCGGCCGACCGGGCCGTCACCACCACATCCTGGCTGACGTCCAAACATTCGTTCTCGTTCGGCGACCACTACGACCCCGACAACACCCACCACGGCTTGCTGCTGGTCAGCAACGATGACGTGGTGCAACCCCGAAGCGGCTTCGACACGCACCCGCATCGGGACATGGAAATCGTGACCTGGGTACTCGAAGGCGAACTGACACACCGGGACTCCACGGGCAATCACGGCGTGATCTATCCCGGCCTGGCCCAACGCATGTCGGCGGGCAGCGGAATCCTGCATTCGGAGACCAACGATTCGCAGTCACAGCCGGTGCACTTCGTGCAGATGTGGGTCGCGCCCGACGAGACGGGCATCACACCGAGCTACCAACAGCGTGAAATCGATCACCGGCTGTTCGACGGCGGCCTGGTCACCGTCGCCTCGGGTATCCCCGGCCAGGACGCCGCGATCACCCTGCACAACCGCCATGCCGCGCTGCATTGTGCGCGGTTGCGCCCGGGCGACACCATTGACCTGCCGTCAGCCGCCTACCTGCACTTATTCGTTGCCCGGGGACGGCTCGGACTAGATTCATTCGGTGATGTGAGCACCGGAGATGCGGTCCGCTTCACCGGCGTCGAGGCGCCGCGCCTGAGCGCGCATGCGCCCGCGGAGGTATTGATCTGGGAGATGCGCTCGATCCTGGGCAGCTGAGGATATCCAGCAAGGCCACATAGAGTGGGCACGACAGACAGGAGCCCACATGTCTCAATCGCAGCCGCGCCATGCGGCGCCGAACCCCAAGCGAAGTATCAAGTCGCTTCGGACCGTGCGGTTCTGGACGGCGCCGGTCGTCATCACCCTGGCCCTGATGTCCGCGCTGGCGGCGCTGTACCTGGGCGGAATCCTGAACCCGACCACCAATCTGCGCCAGTTCCCCATCGCCTTGGTCAACGAGGACGCCGGGCCCGCCGGCAAGCAGATTGTCGACGGCATCGTCGCCGGATTGGACAAGAACAAATTCGATGTCCGGGTGGTCGACCACGAACAGGCCCAACGGCTGCTGGACCGGGCCCAGGTCTACGGCTCGGCGGTAATACCGCCGACCTTCTCCTCCCAGCTGCGCGACTTCGCGGTAAGCGCGGTCCAGCCCGGTTCCACCGACCGGCCCGTGATCACCATCTCCACCAATCCGCGTGCCGGCACCCTGGGCGCCAGCATCGCCGGCCAGACCCTGACGCAGGCGATGGCGGCCGCCAATAGCAAAGTCGGCGAACGTGTTACGGCCGAGGTGGCGGCGCAGACCGGCGGCGCGCCACTGTCCGGCGCATCGGCGCTCGGGCTGGCCAGCCCCATCGACGTCAAGACCACCGTGTACAACCCGCTGCCCAACGGGACCGGCAACGGCTTGTCGGCCTTCTATTACGCACTGTTGCTGCTGCTGGCCGGCTTCACCGGCAGCATCGTGGTGAGCACCTTGGTGGACTCACTACTGGGATACGTGCCGGCCGAGTTCGGCCCCGTCTACCGCTTCGCCGAGCAGGTCAACATCTCGCGATTCCGCACCCTGTTGCTCAAGTGGGGATTGATGACGGTGCTGGCATTGCTCACCTCGGCGGTCTATATGGCCATCGCCCATGGGCTCGGCATGCCCATTCCGGCGGGCTGGAAGTTATGGCTGTACGGGGTGTTCGCGATCACCGCGGTGGGCGTGACGTCCAGTTCGCTGATCGCGGTGCTGGGCTCCATGGGCCTGCTGGCCAGCATGCTGGTCTTTGTCATCCTCGGCCTGCCGTCGGCCGGCGCCACGGTCCCACTGGAGGCGGTGCCGCCGTTCTTCCGCTGGCTGGCCAAATTCGAGCCGATGCACCAGGTATTTCTGGGCGTGCGATCGCTGTTGTATCTCAACGGTCAACCGGAATCCGGGTTGTCGCACGCGCTGTTGATGACGGCGATCGGCCTGGTCATCGGCCTGTTGCTAGGTGGCCTCACCACCCACCTCTATGACCGCAAGGGCTTCCACCGGATTCCCGGCGCGGTGGAGATGGCGATTGCGGCGGAGCACCAAGCGCAGCATCAGGCCAAGGAGCGCGCCCGCGACCGTGATTCAACTGAAAGCTTAAGCGAGGAAACGTAATTAGGGTGCGGCCGTGCCGTCACCCCGCTGTGACTTTTGTTGACAGTGGGGCGGATGTGTCTGATGCTAGGGGGGTTGCTCCTCGACCTGGGCCGAAAGGGCTACCTCGTGCTGACGGCATTTGCCAGCCTGCGCCGACTCACGGCCTGCTTTGCCGTCCTGGCGGTGTGCGCGACGTTGGCCACCACCACAGGACGGCCGCTGGCCCGCGCCGCTGACGGACGCGAGATGCTCGAGCACGCCATTGCCACCACCCGGGGCTCCTATCTGGTCTACAACTTCGGCGGTGGCCATCCCATGCCGCTGCTCAACGGGGCCGGCCATTGGTATGAGATGAACAATGGCGGGCATCTGATGATCATCAAGAATGCATCGCAGCGGTTGCAGCCGCATCTGTTGGTTGACACGCACACCGGCGACCAGGCCCGCTGCGAGCGCAACCCGGGGGCCCGCACCAGCGAAGGGCTATGGCAGGCGTCGGAGATCTACCCGCCACTTCAGGCGTGGCAGCGGATGGGACAGCCGACCATTGCCATCAACGCCAATTTCTTCGACGTGCGGGGGCAAAAGGGCGGTTCGTGGCGGACCACGGGTTGCAGTTCGCCGCTGGGCGCCTTCGTGGACAACACCCACGGGATGGGACGCGCCAACCAGGCCGTGACCGGCACCGTCGCCTACGCGGGCAAGCAGGGACTGTCCGGCGGAAATGAGGTTTGGACGTCCCTGACGACCATGATCATTCCGGTCGGCGGCGCACCATATGTGTTGCGCCCCAAGGGTAGGCAGGACTACGACCTCGCCACCCCGGTGATCCAGGATCTGCTCAACAAGAATGCGAAATTCGTCGCGGTCGCGGGCATCGGCCTGCTGTCCCCCGGCGATATCGGACAGCTGCACGACGGCGGCCCCAGTGCGGCGCGGACGGCCCTTGCCTACTCCAAGCCGAAAGACGAGATGTACATCTTTGAGGGCGGCAGCTACACCCCGGACAACATCCAGGACCTGTTCCGAGGCCTGGGCAGCGACACTGCCATCCTGCTCGACGGCGGTGGGTCATCCGCGATCGTGTTGCGCCGCGACACCGGGGGCATGTGGGCCGGGGCGGGAGCACCGAAAGGCTCGTGTGACACCCGCCAGGTCCTGTGCGATTCACACGAGCGGGCGCTGCCCAGCTGGCTCGCGTTCAACTAGCCCGCCGCGCCAGCACCTGGCCGTCACGTTCACGTTCACCGTCGGCCGTCGGTCAGCCGCGGGTGGACTAGACCCGCGGTGTCAGGTCCAGTGAGGTGATGGTCGTCATCCGGGTCACGAACCAGCGGGACCGGTCCCGCTTCATGATCAGCCGATAGGACAGGTACTTCATCGACGGGATGTTCTTGGTGAGCGGGCTGGTCGTCGTGGTGTTGGTGTAGACAATCGCGATGGCGTTCGGGCCATCCAGCGATTCCACCGCTACCCCGGTGACCTCGGTGTTGTTGGTGATCTTGGCCTGCTTGTTGGGCGCCACGATGGTGTCGACGAACTTGCGGTACTGGGCTCCGAAGTCGCCACTGAGATAGGTCGCGGCGCGATCGGGCAGGCCATCCATGTTCTCGGGGTTGTAGGTCCACAACGTGGTGATCGCGTTCGCGGCGGTGCGGGCCACGTTGAGCTTGATCGCCACCACCGCCCGATCGGCCAGGTAGGGCTGCACGGCGGCACCCGCGAATGCCGCGGAACCCACAAAGAGCAGCGCAGTGATCGCCGCGCCCACCGCCGCTAGCCGACGGCCGGTCAGTCTCTTGGGGCGGGCCCGGCGGGCCGCGGCCTTGCCCTTCGCGCCATCCGCTTCCGCATCCGCTTCCGAATCCGTATCCGGGTCGGTGGAGTCGGCGCTGGCTTCGCCCGTGTCTTCCACGGAATCGGTCGTGGCCTCGTCGTCAGCGGCCCCCTCGGCGGGCTCGGCCTCGGCGGCCGGCGTCTGGACGGCCTCGTCCGGTTGAGCTTCGTCGTCGGATGCCGCGGCAGCAGCCTCGGTCTCGCCGTCGGAGACGGCGTCGGTCAGATCACCTGCAGCAGGTTGCTGATCTTCCACTGATTCCCTTCCCACTTTGCCGTGGCAGCCCAGCGATTCGTGTTCTCAAAGACCTGTTTGCCATCCGGTGACTTGGAGGTCACCTCGGTAGCCACCAGCACGTTGGCGCTGCCATCGTCATTCCACCGCTCCACGCCGGCATCCAGCACGGTGCCGGTGGCCGGCTCGGCACGGGCGATCTGTATCAGGATCTCGTTCGCCTTTTCGCGGTACTGCTTGGCGAAATCGCCGGTCGCGTGCGCCAGTATGCCCTCGATGTACTCGTTGGCGTGATACGGATCGACGGAGGTGAACTCGCTCATGAACGACTTCACCGAGTTGACCACCTCATGGTCTTTCCTGGCGGCGTGGTAGCGCGAGACGTGCGAGGCGAACATCAGACTGCACACGGTGATCGCCGCCGCCATCAGCACGGCGGCGGCGGTGGCCGCCAGTGGCAGCCCCCACTGTCGTTTCGGCACCTCCGGATAGGACGCAACCAGTAACGAGGCCTCGCCGGGAACAAACTTGCGCCGCGGACTCATTTCCCATTCCCAGGGGGTTTGGGCTTGGTCAGGACGGTGAGATCGTCCACCCGCCACTGGTTGGCCCCGTCTTTGGCGAAGCTCACCCGCACGGTTGCGCTGATGTAGCGGATCTCGGGTGGGCTGCCTCGACGGCCCTGCATGAACATCAACATGGTGGCGTGATCGGGCGTCGCCGCCTGTATCGAGCTGTCGGTCACCCAATACTCGTTGAGGACGGGGTGTCCCTTGGCCACGGTCTCCTGCTGAACGGCCAACTGCTCGCGGTACTTGTCGGTGGTCAGCGACCGGGCGCGGGCGAAGTCCTCTTGCAGCGTGCTCGGGTCGTAGGTCAGCATCTGTGCGACGATCTTCGGCCCCTGCGTCGCGATCTCCGCGCGGGTTTGATCGGTCGCCTGGTCCCTGCCGTAGACCAGGCCGTAGCTCAGCGCGGAGCCGCCGACGCACAGCGCCGCGGCGGTGAGCAACGCCGCCACCGTCCACTGCCTGACGTGGGCCGGGCGCTGCTCGGGATCGCGGTAGCGAACCTCGGTGCGTAGCAGCAGGTCGGCGAACGTGCGCCGCCGAGAGTCCCACAGCGGCCACAGCCACCCGATCAACAGCGGAAGGGTATCCAGCAGGTGAGCCAGGTCTCTGACCAGCAGCAGCCACGGTCCAAGGGCATCATCGCCGTCGTGGCTGTCGCGGCGCACCACCGTGATTCCGCACAGGGCCCGTCCCAAGCTCCAGCCAAGGATCGGCGGCAGCAGCAGCCGGTTGGCCGCCATGACCAAAACGACCAGCGCCAGAAGGGAGACGCACACCCACCACCAGACGCTGTCCGGCGGCACAGTCTCGGCGACCAGCCCCAACGTGGCCACCACGGCGGCACCGGACAGCACGTCGACGGCGAAGGCTCCCAGCCGCAGATGCCAGGGGGCGAGAACCTTCTGGGGTAACTCTGCGACGACGTCCGTGGTCTCGATCTTGTCGACCACCACCGTCACTTCGCCACCTGATCAAGCTTGGAGATCTTGTACTGCCCTTCGGTGGGCGTCATCCGCACCCGCAGCCGGTAGCCGGTCTCCTGATTCTGGTCCTGATCGTTGGACATCTTGACGCGCAGCGCGACCAGCACGTCCACCGAGCCGTCCGGGTTGTTGCGCTCAACGGCTGCACGCATGTCGGTCAGTTGCACGTGCACGTTGGCGGCCTGGTAGGCCTGCACCAGCATGCTGCTGTAGAGCACGGCCTGAGAGCGGTACTGATCGGTGCCGCAATCGATGATCTTCTGCTCACTGGCGGCCATGGCGCTGGTGTCGGGGGCCTGGGTAGCCGCGACACAATCCTTCGCCGCCTCCAGGGCCGCCGCATCGTTGCGCGCAATCACCTGGCTCTCCTGGTGCGAACGCAGCGCCAGGTAGCCGCCGGCGCCGATGCCACCGGCGGCCAACAGCAGGACCGCGCTGATGCCCACCAGCCAGCCCCGCCCCAGCCGCGAAGGTCTGCGCTCGACACCGGGCTCGACAGCCTGGCCATCGCCGGACTGCTCGGTGTCATCGGCTTGCTCTTGGGCAGCGTCGTCCGATTCGGCCGCGGCCTCGGGTTCGGCCGCGGCCTCGGGTTCCGGTTGGTCAGTCGAATCCGGTGCGGCCTCGGATTCCGCTGAATCCTCGGTCGTCACGTCGTGACTGATCTGTACGGCTTCGGCCTCAGATTCCGACGAATCCTCAGCTGTCGCCTCGGTACGCAACGAATCATCCGCGTCGGTGGGGTTCAGCCGGCTGGCGCCAGCATCTCCTTCCATCCGTCGTCTCCTGTTTTGGTCGAGTTTTCGACGGAGTATTTGACTCCGTCGGGCCCTACCAGTTCACCGCTCTGGGGACTGTAGACAGCCGTCGGGGGGCCCGGAGTGTAGACACACGGGTTGGGCTGCTGGCCGTTGCACTGCACCGTACCCGATCCCGGTCGCTGCAGCGGATCGCTGATCGGAGGTGGCGTTCCGCCCGGAGGCAGCTTGTCCGCCGGTGCCGGGTTCATCCCGTTGTTCACCGATGGCGCCTGCGCCACCAGGCCGGGCTTAACCGGCTGGTCGCAGCGCGCGCCGGGCGCCGGGCAGGTCAGCAGCTGGTTGGGGTCGCCGTACCACGGGTTGGTACCCGCCGGAACGTACGGCTTGGGGTCACGGCACTCACGCGGGGTCGCTGCCCGCTTGCCGGGGACGTCCACACACGGGATGTTGCGGGAGCCGCGCACACTGTTGGCCGGCGTGTCCATCGGAATCTTGCAGTAGGTGCCCTTAGGCAGCGGCTGCAGGCTGGTGTCGGCGAAGGAACGCCACTGCTCGGCCGGGATGAAGCCGGTCAGACAGGGTGGTGGCTGGTTGATCGCCAGCGCCATGTCCAGGGCGGCCATGTTCGGGAATGGCGCGGCCACCGTCTGGGCGATCGAGGCACCCTGCGGCAGGAATACCAGCACCTGCTCTAGGCCCTTGTGGTAGCGCTTGAGCAGGTCAAACACCACTTCCAGGTTCGCCAGCGTCTGCGGCAGCGAGTCGCGCACGTCGCTGAAGACCGAGTTGAGCTGGTCGGCGGTGGGCGCGGCTTGAGAAAGGATGCTCTTCACGTTCTGGTCCCGCTCGGCCGTCTGGGTGGCCAGGACGTTGAGGTTGTGCGCCCAGCGCGAGATCGCATCGCCCGAGTTGACCTGACTGTCCAGGATCGGGCCCGAGTTCTGGATGATGTCGTTGACGTCGTTGATCTGGGTGTGGAAGTCCCCGACGATCGCCTGCGTGGCGTCGACCAGCCGCTGCAGGGCGGGCCCCAAGCCGCCGACCGCTTGCGCGGTCTCATCGAGCAGCACCGGGATCTTGTCTGCCGGCAGCACCTCGAGCCCGCGGTTGGCGGTGTCCAGCGCCGGACCGATTTCGCTGGGTACCGTTCCCTTGGTGATGGTCTGCCCGGGCGAGAGGAACTTCGCGGGGGCGCCGCTGGACACCAGGTCCAGGTACTGCTCACCGACCGCCGACACCGAATGCACGTTGGCGGAGGCGTCGACCGGGATCTTGTAGCGGCTGTCGATGCTCATCGTGGCTTCGACACCGGTTGCCGTGGGTTCGACGCCGGTCACCTTGCCGATCGTGATGCCGCGATAGGTGACGTTGGCCGTGGGATACAAACCACCCGAGGCCGGCAGCTCGGCCTTGAGCGGGTAGCGCCCCACCCCCAGCAACGCCGGGATCTGCAAGTAGTAGACGCCCAGGACCAGCAGCGATAGGACGGTCAGCGTCCCGAACATGATCAGCTGGCGCTTGATGAATGGAGTCAGCACTGCCTGTCACCCCTTTCCACCAGCGGACCGCCGGGTGCGTCGTTCGGGTTCGGGGTGTACCGGACGTCGGGAATCATCGTCTCCGGGTCACGGCCGAACGACTGCTCCAGGGCGCGCAGCGCGCCGGAGAAGCCGGTACCGGTGAGCACCGCGTTGTCCATGGCGCTGAACGTGACGTCCAGGGTAGCCGAGACGTTCTGATAGTCACCGCGGAAGATCTTCGGCACGGCGTCGATGTCGAACGGCTGGGTAAGGATCAGCTTCAGGGCCCCGATCAGGTACTGCGAGCCGCGACCGAGTTCCTTGAGCGGACACTGCAACGACTGCAGATCGGTGTGCAGGTTGCCCCGCGCCTCCGACAGGTAGCGGCCGGTGACGTCGCTGAGCTGTCCCACCGAGTTCACGGCGTTGATCAGCAGATCGCGGGTGTCAGCGAAATGCTTGATCAGCGGCGGCAGATCGGTCAGCGCGCGATCCACCACGTCGGCCCGGCCGCCCACGTAGGCCATCAGTCGGTTGGTGGAGTCGATGGCGTGAGTGATGTCATCGCGTTGCTCGTTGAGCTGCCGCGTGAACGTGTCAAGCCTGGTGAGGAAGCCCCGGATCTGATCACCGCGCCCGTGGAAGATGTCGTAGACCTCGTTTTGCAGCACTTCCAGGTTGGGGATGCCGCCGCCGCGCAGGATCAGCGAGATGCTGGCCAGCGTTTGCTCGGTATTCGGGTACGCCGAGGAATTCTTCAGCGGGATGGTGTCGCCGTTCTTGAGTAGCTGCGACGACGGGTTGGGCGGTGCGGCCAACTCAACGTGCTGGGAACCCAGCAAACTGGTCTGGCCGATCTTGGCGAGCGCGTTCTTGGGCAGCTTGACGCCCTGGTCGATGCCCAACGTCAGGGTCGCCACCCAGTTCTTGAGCTGGATGTTGCGAATCGACCCTACGGGCACGTCGGCAACCATCACCTTGCTGTTGCCGTTGATCGCCAGGGTGTCGGGCACCTGCACATAAACGGTGTAAGACCCCTTGCCGGTCCCCGGCGCACCCGGGATCGCGACATTGGAGATGCCACGCCAGCCACAGGAGCTCAGGACCAGCGCCACCATCAGCAGTGCCAGGCCCTGCCAGGCCCGGCGCGATACCGCGCGCATCGCGCCGACACCGCGTCTGGCGGCCGATTGCTTCGACTTACCGATCGCACCCATCACGCTCACGCCGCGCCTCACTGTCCTGCCCCTGCCTCAGCGGGCAAAGGTGCTCCAACTGGTGCCGGTGCCGGTCCGGGCGCCGGTGTCGGGGCGACGGGACCTGGGATCACTTCCGGACCCGGCGGCGGTGGCTGTATTGGTACCGGAGCCTGCAAGCCGATCGGCGGCAGCACCGGGTACTCGTCGTAGGCGTTGGGCGGTCCGGGCGGTGTCTGCAGGGTCGACTGGACGGCTCGATGTCGGGGCCACCCATCAGCTCAGAAAGCGACTCGGGAGTCATCAGGCTCGCCGTGATCGGCCCGACCTGCTGGCCCTGCATTCCCGGAGCGACGATCCAGCCGGGTTGGGTGTTGCGGTGCGACAGCGGAGTGTCCGGCACCCAGATGCCCGGAACGGTCGTGTCCTTGTATCCGTTCGGCGGCTGCAGCCGGGGCTCGGAGTAGGCGACCTGCTTGGGCAGCACCTCGGCGGTGTTGAACGCGTTCAACCCGAACGGGAAGTAGTTGAACTTGATCGCATCCAGCACGGGCGCCAGATACTGCGCACACAGCTCGGCGGACTCCTGGTAGCCGAGCCGGCTGCCGGCCTGAATCGAGCTGCAGACGAACTGCATCGGGTTCGCGAAGGACGTGATTTCCGGTACGGCGACAACCGAACCGTGCGCCGGGTGGTAGATCTGGTTCACGTTCGACGCGGCCGTGGGAAGCACGTGCAACGCCGTCTCCAGACCGTTCAACGGGTCAGGCTGCAGGAGCGTGTTGGTCGCTTCGGCCAGGTTGTTGACGTCGTAGGTCAGCACTTCGCGGTTCTTGTCCAGGAACGGCCGCACCGTCGACAGCAGGCTGTCGAACTGCTGCAGCGCATTGGACAGGTCGCGGTCGTAGCCCACCAGCCGGCCGGTGACGTCGGCGAGGTTCTGGTTCAGCGCCACGAACTGTTTGTCGTCCTGGTGCAGCGCGTTGACGAACAGCGCCAGGCTGCGTACCACCGCGAAGAAGTCGCCACGGCCTTCGTTCAGCGCGGTCAATGCCCGCGACAGGCTGTCCAGCGTGGTGTTGATCTGCTTGCCCTTGCCCTCCAAGCCGTTCGCGAAGGATTCGAGAACCTCGCCAAACGGCCCGGTCGGCTGATCCTTGGTGGGGCCCAGCTTGTCGATGATGTTGGTGATGCTGTTGCGCAGCTCATCCCACTCAACGGGCACCTGGGTGCGTTCCAGCGGGATCACCGCGTTGTCGGCCAGCACCGGGCCACCCTTGTAGGGCGGCTCCAACTGGATGGTGCGCGATGCGACCAGGGTCGGGTTGAGGATCACCGCGGAGGCGTTGGCCGGCACCTTGTACTTGTTCTGGTAGTGGAAGGTGACCTTCATCTTGTCGCCGGCCGGCTCGATGTTGTCGATCTTGCCTACCTGCAGGCCCATGATCTGGACCTTGTCCCCCGGGTAGAGGGCATTCGCACTCGGGAAGTAGGCGACCACGGTGTTGTTGGTCAGCTTCTGATACAGCTTCAAGCCGACGAACGCGGCAACCAGGCCGAGCACCAACACCAGGGACCCGATGATGACGGTCGCCCGGGAAACCTTGGGTAGCCGGATGTTGCGGATGTCAAAGATGGTGCTCAATTCTGGCTACCTCCCGTCGCACCACTACCTCCCGTGCCACCTGGGGTGATGTACGGGTCGGGCAGCTGCGGCCCGGGCCCAGGCGGTGCGGGCGGACCCGGCGGCAGCCCGGGAGCGAACGTTGACGGGGGTGGCGTCGGCCCGGCCGGTCCGACCGGCTCGGTGCGGGCACCTGGCGGCGCATCCGGCGGCAACGGCACCGGGGTACCGGGAGCATCCGGCGCGGGTTCGCCCGGCCGCCCGGCGATCGGAATACCCGGCGTCGGCGGCAGGCCGTTCGGATTCGGCGGTGACGACTCGACACCGTCCAACGGAGCCGGGAAGCCGAACCCACCGAACGGACCTTCCAGCACACCCGCGCAGGGCAGCGGGTTGTCCGGCCGGGGCAGCGCGTCGGCGGCCGGCGTGTACGAGCAGGGTGATCCGGGTGGCACCGCGGGAAGCGGGTGGTCCGGGGTACCTTCGAGCACCCGAGGTCCCGGGGGCGGAGCGCCGTTGGGGAACCGAGTGCCGTTGGGGTCGGGGAACCGGTACTCCGGCAGCCCAGCACTGCGCCAGAAGTCCTCTGGGGACAGGCCACGCTTCTTGAACGCCGCATCGATGAACGGCTGCAGGATCTGGCCCGGGACCAGGTTGTGAATGACGACCTTGAAGAACGGGCCCGACGCGATGGACTCGTTCAGCGATGGCAGGAATGCGCCGACCATCTCAAGGCCCTTGGCGAGATCTTCTTTGCGTTCGATCAGGACGTCGCTGACCGTGCGCAGTTGTTCAAGCACGTGATTGAGGTTGGGGTTGTCGTTGATCAGCCCCTGGACCTGCGCTGAAAACGATGCGATGTTCCCCAGCAGCGCGTCGATCGCGCGGCCACGTTCGTTGAAGGCGACCAGCAGGGTCTTCGCGTTCACCAGCAGCCGGTCGACCTGGGCGCTGCGGTCCCCGAGGACGCTGGCCACTTGGTTGGCCTGGGCGAGCAGGTGCTTGAGCTCGTCGTCGCGCTTACCCAGCGTGTCGGAGAACTTGGCGACACCGTCGAGCGCGGAACTCAGGTGCGGATAGGTCTGATCGATCGTCTCCGACAACACGTGCAGCGACTTCTTGACCGTGTCGATGTCCCAGCCGGTGGCGGCCCGGGTGACGTCGAAGAATGCGTCGTAGATCTGGTACGGCGTGGTGCTCTGGCCCAGCGGCAGCGTGCCACCCGGCCGCAGCGGCTGGTTGCCGCGCGCCTCGATCTCGAGGACCTTCTTACCCAGAATCGTGTCGGTACGGATCGACAGCCGGCTATCGGTGCCGATGGTGTTGGTGCCGATCGAGAACTTCATGACGATGTGGTCACCGTCGATCCGCAGGCCCTCGACCTTGCCGACGTCCAGCCCGGCGATGCGCACCTTGTCGCCGTTGTTGATTCCGCCGGAGTCGGTGAACTGCCCGTAGTAGCTCGGCCTGGCGAAAATCATCGGCACGCTGGTGAAGCTCTGACCCACGCCGACGACCACGAGCATCACGACGATGCCCATGAGCCCGATGCGAAGCCGGTTGGGGGGTTCTAGTGTCCTCATTGCGGTGCGCACCTACCCGTCGGTTGCGAGAAAAGTCGAACCGTTCGGACGGGCCCACCAGGCTGCAGCCCGTTGATCTTGAGGCTGATGTCGCAGGAGTAGAAGTTCACGAAGTCTCCATAGGACCCGATCGCGCGCCCAATCATGTTCAATGCCGTCGGCACCTTGTGCAGGAAGTCTGCGAGCTCTTGGCGCTGGTCGATCAGCGGCTGCTGAACGGCGTCCAGGTAGTTGACCGTCTTGTGCAGCAGCGCACGGTCCTCACCCAATAGGTCGGCCACGGTTCCGGCCGCGTTGCTGACATGCGCGATGCCACCGGAAAGATCGTCGCGGTGCTCGTTGAGCCCGGTGATCAGCACCTCGAGGTTGTTGACCGTCTGATCGAAGTCCTTGCGATGCCGCACGGTCGCGTCCAGGACGGTGTTGAGGTTCTTGATCACCTCACCGATCGCCTGGTCGCGCTCAGCAAGCTGCGAAGTCAGCTGAGCGGTTTGGTCGAGAATGTCGTTGATGGTGCCGCCTTGCCCCTGAAATACGGTGACCAGGGCCGAGGCGATGGTGTTGACCTTGTCGGGGTCCAGCGCCCGGAACACCGGCTTGAAACCACCGATAAGGGCGTCAAGGTCCAGCGCCGGCGAGGTCCGCGACAACGGGATGAAGCCACCCGGCGGCATGATTCGATCCGAGCCGTCGCCCTCGCCGCGTTTGAGCTCGAGGTAGCGATTGCCGATCAGGTCGAGGTAGCGGATCTGCGCGCTCGTCGACTGGTACAGCGGCACCGATCGGTCGACGTCGAAATTCACCCGCACCCGTTTGCCGCCGTCGATCAGCGATACCGACTTCACCTTGCCGATCTCGACCCCGGAGGCGCGAACAAACTGGCCCGGCCGCAGACCACTGGCATTGCTGAACTCGGCCGAGTACGCATACGTGCGGTCAAAGCGGATCTGACCGAACACGATGATGATCATCACGCTGAAGAGCATCAGCACCAACGAGAAGATGCCGAGTCTGATTGCAGTACCGGTGATTTTCATGGGTTGATCGTGTAATCCCCTACTTGACGGCCCCAGACATATTCCAGTACGAAGGGCGAACCGGTCTCCAAGTGGTTGTAGGGCGCAAGACTGTTGCCGGTGTCCATGACCAGCTCCGGCGCGGGCCAGAAGTCATGGGTGATGCTCTGCCAGCAGCCCGGCGCACCCCCAGGCCCGCCGTGCGCATTCACCCGTGGCAGGTTCTCTGGATAGATGTAGGGGTTGGGCGCCCCGCCGACCAGACCGGCAGCCAGGCCACCGACCTGCGAGATCAGCAGGGGCACAAGTGAGGCGGGGTTGAGCATCATTCCCAACGCGGAGAGCGGCGTCGTGTGGCTGTTCAGCGAGTAGCCGTTGCCGCCCAGGAACTTGTAGGCCTGCGGCTCGACGTCGTGGTAGTTGCGCAGGGTGCAGAACAACTCCGGGCTGTAGGTATCCAGCAGCTGGGCGCTTGGCACCAGGTCGGCGGCGCCGCGCGCCAGATAGGGTCCACCCCGCTCGAAGACGTCCGCGCCGGTGTTGCCGAATCCGACCGCCGCCAACAACGCCGCGTCCAAGTCGTGCTGCTGGGCATTGATGGTGCGTGCGGTCGGCACGGAGTTGTTGAGAAAGTCGAACAAATCCGGTGCGGCGTCGGCGTACACGTCACCTAGGGCCGCCAACTGTTGGATGTCGCGCCGCGCCTGAGGCATCTGCGGATTGATGTCGTCGAGGATCTCGTTGCCGTTGGCGATCGCCTCGCCGAACCGGTTACCCAGCCCGGTGAGGGCTTCCGCGGCGGCGCTCAGCGTCAGGTTCAGCTTGACCGGGTCCACCTTTTCGGAGATCGAGGTCAGGGTCTCGAACAAGGTGTTGATTTCGGTGGTCACCGCCGAGGCGTTGATGACGCTGTGGGCCGAAAGCTTCTTGTTCGACGGATGTTCCGGCGTTGTCAGTGACACGTACTTGCCACCGAACACCGTGGTCGCCTTGATCTGCGCGTCCACGTTTTCCGGTATCAGCGGCAGGTATCGCGGATAGACGTTCAAGACGAATTTTGCTGCCGGCTTGCCGTCCCTGGTGATCTCCGAGATGGTGTCCACTCGCCCGATCTGGACCCCGTTGTAGGTGACCTTCGAGCCCGGATCCATCACCAGGCCCGCGCGCTCGGAGAACATGGTCAGCTTGACCTTGCGATCGAAGTCGCCACGGAACTGGAGGTAGACCAAGGACAAGATGAGCAGGCCGACCAAGAACAGGGCGATGCCCGCGATCTTGTACGGCGGTTCGTTGACCTTGTTGAGCTTGCCCGGTTTTGTCATGGCGCTACACCGTCAGTGCGAAGTTGGGGTTGACGCCGTAGAGCGCCAACGCGGCACACAAAACAACAACATTGACCGAGACCAGGGAGAAACGCATCGAGCGCCCCACCGCCTCGCCCACACCCACCGGTCCACCGCCGGCGTTGTAGCCGTAGTAGCAGTGCGTGACCATGACGATCGCCGCGATGATGATGGCCTCCAAGAATGACCAGAAGACGTCGTCGGGACGCAGGAACGTCCGGAAGTAGTGCTCGTAGGTGCCCGACGACTGTCCGTAGAGCACCGTCGTGACCATCTGCGGGGAGAAGAACGACATGATCATCGCCAACGCATACAGCGGGATGATCACCACCAGGCCGGCCATGATGCGAGTGGACGCCAGGTAGGAAATGGACTTGATGCCCATCACCTCCAGGGCATCGATCTCCTCGCTGATCCGCATGGCTCCCAGCTCGGCCGTCGCGCCGGCGCCGACGGTGGCCGCCAGCGCGACCCCGGTCACCACGGGACCGGCGATACGCACGTTGACCAGTGCGGAGAAGAACCCTGTGAACGCCTCCACACCAATGTTTCCCAGGGACGCAAAACCCTGGATGGCGATCAGCGAGCTACCGGAGAGCGTCACGAAGCCGACGATCGCGGCGGTACCGCCGACGACAGCCATCGCGCCGGTACCCATGCCGATCTGGGCGATCAGCCGCAGAATCTCTTTGCGGTAGTAACGCAGCGCGTGACCCGACTGCCCGAGGCTGGTCAGAATGAACCACGCCAGGCGCCCCGATTCATCGAGTCCCCGGGTGACCGAGCCGGCGTAGCGATTGAAGTTCGCAATCGCCCTCGGGAAGCGGGCCCGCAGTACTGCGGCTGTCGACATGTCAGTGCCCCGTCCCGAATCGCACGCCGATCGTGGTCAAGATGACGTTGACCGCGTAGAGCGCGACCACGCACAACACAACTGTCTCGTTGACGGCGGTACCCAGACCCTTGGAACCGCCGCGCACCGTCAGCCCGCGGTAGCACCCGACCAGCCCGGCGATCAGGCCGAACGTCGCCGCCTTGACCATCGCGATCGTCACCTCGGGCATGCCGGTGATGGTGGTCAGCGTGGCCAGGTAGGCGCCGCCGTTGATGTTCTGCAGGTAGACACCGAACAGGTAACCGCCGACCAGGCCAACGGTGATCACCAGGGCGTTGAGCAGGGTGGCGACGAAGGTCGCGGCGATGACGCGCGGCACCACCAGTCGGTGGATGGGGTCGATGCCCAGCACTTCCATCGCGTCGATCTCTTCACGGATGGTGCGAGCTCCCAGATCGGCGCAGATGGCCGTCGAGCCGGCACCGGCCACCACCAGCACGGTGGTCAGCGGGCCGAGCTGGGTGACCGCACCGATCGCGGCACCGGCGCCGGAGATGTCGGCCGCACCGAACTGGGCGAGCAAGACGTTCAACGTGAAGATGAGCAGCACCGTCAGCGGGATGGAGACCATGATGGTCGGCAGCAGCGCCACCCGCATGACGAACCAGCACTGCAGAATGAGTTCCCGCCACTGGAACGGCCTACGGAATAGCGCCTTTCCGGTCAACACACACATCCGGAAGAACCCGCCGACCATCGTCAGCGGTGTCTCTAGCTGGTCGCGAAGGTAGCCCATCAGGTGGGGGCCAGAAGACGTCGTCACCGTTGCCCCTTCCCGATAGGAGCACGCGGATCGCGGCTACACGGCCGATCTCGTCGCACGCCTCCTCCTTGCCCCGTCCCTAGGTGTGTGACCGACGGCTCACTACCGGCAGGCAGTAACCGAGACCACAGGAATGTACCTGATGCCTGTCTACGTGTGAACCGCATCCACACAATTAACACATCGTCTGCAACCAGCGAACATTTTCGACCTTCTTAGCTTCCCTCTCTAGATTGAAATGACCTTGACACAGAACGGCTTTCGGAGTAGGCGCCTACTCCGTAGCGCAAACGCAATTCAGTTTTGAGCACCTTCCCGGAAGGGTTTCGCGGTAGTGCGTCTACAATCTCGAGCGCCTTCGGGTGCTTGTAACGCGCAAGCCGCTCGGTCAGGTACTCACCTAAGTCTTCGATGCGAAGGTGGTCTTTCGTTACAGCCGCGACCGCTATCGGTACCTCGCCCCACTTTTCGTCGGCTCGGCCGATCACCGCGACCTCGACGATGCTGGGGTGACTGGCAAGCACGTTCTCCACTTCGGCGCAGTAAACGTTCTCTCCGCCGGAGATGATCATGTCCTTCTTGCGGTCCACCACCCAGACGTAGCCATCCTCGTCCATCCGGACCAGATCCCCGGAATGAAACCAACCGCCGGCGAACGCTTCTGCGGTCGCTTCCGGGTTGTTCCAGTATCCGCTCATCAGTGTTGGTGCCCGGTAAACGATTTCGCCGACCTGACCGATGGGCACGTCGTTCATCTCGTCGTCGACGACGCGAGCGGAGACGGTCGGGATCACTTTGCCGACCGAACCTCGCTTTCGGATCGCATCTTCGCCGAGCAGCATGCAGGTGACCGGAGACATCTCGGTCTGACCGAACGCCGCCATGATCTGCGTTCCCGGGAAAACCTCTGACATCTGACGCAGCAACGCATCCGGTGCCGGTGCGGCCCCCCACGACATCACCCGCAAGCTCAGTTCACGTGGCCGGGCTTGTTGTTCCGCGCAGACGGCCTGCCACTGGGCGGGCACCAGAAAGATGCCGCTGACCCGTTCGGCCTCCAGCACGTCGAGCAGCTGGCCGGGGCTGAACGCGCCCAGTGGATAGATCACGGTGGGGACGCCGAGCAGCATTCCGCTGAGCATGTTGCCGATCCCGGCGATGTGGAAGAACGGTACGCCGATGAAACCCACGTCGCTGTTGATATTGGCGCCGCCGGTGTAGAGCGCCGTCATCACCTGGCCGGTGAGGTTCGTGTGTGTCAGCACCGCGCCCTTGGGCCGGCCGGTGGTGCCGGAGGTGTACATGATCAGCGCCGGCGAGTCATTGGGGATGTCGACCGGTTCGGGTGGGTCCCCGGTCTCACTGATGAGCTCGTCGTAGCCCACCACGGTGGGATCGGATGCGCCGCCGGCTACCACGATCGTGCTCAGCGCGGGAGCGATCTCGCGGACGCCCACGGCGACCTGGGCCAGCACTTCTTCGGTGATGACCAGACGCGGTGCGCAGTCCTCCACCAGGAACGCAATTTCGGACGGCGTGAGCCGGAAATTCAGCGGAACCGCGATGGCACCCAGCATGTTGGCGGCCAGAACAGACTCGACGAACTCGGTGCGGTTGAGCATCAGGATCATCACCCGGTCCCCGAAGCCGACCCCTCGGCGGCTTAGGGAACCGGCCAGCGCGGCAACCCGATATCGCAGGTCAGCCCACGTCACGGTGTGACCGAGGTACCTGATCGCGGTGGCCCGCGGCTGCATCATGGCATGCCGCTCGAGTTGGTTGACCCAGTTCTGCCGGCGAGCCAAATAAGGCTGCTCCAGGGCGTGAGCGGCCTGCGGCAGGTGGCTGGCCAGTTCCGCGGTCAACTATGCAGTCCCTTCACTTGCGCACCGCTTGCGTCAGACTGATATTTGATAAAACATGGTGTTGCCTGGGTCACATTAATGTGCCCGGCGGCCCCAAACAAGACCCGAGACAAGACCACGCAAAGCCCCGCCACGCTCCGGAAAGACCTGGCAGGCCGTATGAACATACCGCTGTCCGCGCGTCGCAAAAGCCGGCGGCCACTACGCCGCGCGCAGTTGTCCGACGAAGTCGCCGGCCATCTGAGAGCGGCCATCATGTCCGGAACCTTGCGACCGGGAACGTTCATCCGCCTCGATGAGACCGCGGCCGAACTCGGGGTGAGCATCACCCCGGTTCGCGAAGCCCTACTGAAGCTGCGCGGTGAGGGCATGGTGCAGCTGGAGCCGCACCGTGGTCATGTGGTGTTGCCGCTGACCCGCCAGGACATCGACGACATCTTCTGGTTGCAGGCCACCATCGCCCGCGAACTTGCGGTCACCGCCACCGAACGAATCAGTGAAATCGACATCGGGGAACTCGAGCACATCAACGATGCGCTCACCGCGGCGGTCGGGGCCGGCGATACCGAGGCGATCGCCGCGCTGGAATTCGCGTTCCACCGCGTCCTCAACCAATCCAGCGGGCGGATCAAGTTGGCCTGGTTTCTGCTCAATGCCGCGCGCTACATGCCCGCGCAGCTCTACGCCAGCGACCCGCAATGGGGTGCCGCAGCGGTGGACAATCATCGGCAATTGATCGCGGCATTGCGGCGCCGCGATACCGCGGCGGTGATCGAGCTCAGTGTCTGGCAATTCACCGATGCCGCGCACCGGCTGACGCAAATGCTGGAGACCAACGGAATCTTCAACTGACCCCGTAGAATTCCGCCGAATTTTCTAGCCGGCGGTCAATTGTTCGGCACGCAATTTGAGATTTGCGGCGAGTTGCTCGAGCACATTGTTGAGTAGCAGCTTCACCATCGGCGGCGGCACCGGCATGCTGGGCTCGACGTCAATGTCCACCGTCAGCAAACTGGCGGCACCGGCTTCCACCACGCTGAACAACTGCTCCTGCTTGAGGAACAAATCGCCCTGCTGCATGACGGTTTGAATCTGATTCTCGCCCGGGTAGTACACGGCGTGGATGTAGACGCCCTCGAAGCCTTGAACCGAGGCGTCAAGCCGCACCTGGCTGGGACGGCCGTCGTCGTAGCGAGCCAGCACCCAGGCCCCTTTGACCCCTTCGTTCCATTCGGGGTACCGCTCGATATCTGCGACGATCCCCATGATCGATCCGGCGTCGGCGCTGACTTCGACGGTCTTGCTCAAAACTGGCATTGGCGAAGCATACCTGGGCACTCGGCAGGCACCGGGCGTGCAGCCAGGCCGGTGATTAGGGTGTGCCGGTACCTAATTCACGCACGCGGTGGCCAGCAATGTGCGGATGGTCTCGGGGATCGGAACGGGTTTGCGGCTGACGCGGTCAACGTAGACGTGCACCCAGTGCCCCAGCGCGGCGATCGGCCCCGGCCCAGCCGGTCCCTCCCCGGCCTCGGGACTGGCGTTGAACACCGCAAGGCGGTAGGTGACGCTGCTGCGGCCCAGCCGCGTCACCGCCAGACCCACCACGAGCTCTTGCGGGAAATGCAGTTCGGAGAAGTAGCGACAGCCCGACTCCGCGACGATGCCCAGCGCGGCGGTGGTGAGCGGGTCAAGGCCGGTGCGGGTGTTGATCCAGGCGTTGATGGCCGTGTCGAACAGCTGGTAGTAGACGGCGTTGTTGAGGTGGCCGAACATGTCGTTGTCGGCCCAGCGGGTGAGCACCGGCCAGAGCACCGGAAAATCACCGCTGGACAGCTCGTCCGGGGACGGCCCCGCAGGCACCGATGGAACTGGGACTTCAGCCATGGTTGTATTCCAACATGATTCATATCCGGGGTGCGGTCCTGGAGCGAATCGGTTCGCCCCGGCCGTACGCCCAATCTCGTCCCATCAGCGTCGTCGATCTCGATCTCGATCCGCCGGGCGACGACGAGGTGCTGGTCCGCATCGAGGCCGCGGGCGTGTGCCACTCCGACCTGTCGGTGGTCGACGGCAATCGGGTGCGGCCGGTGCCGATGCTGCTGGGCCATGAGGCCGCCGGAATCGTCGAGCGGGTCGGCGACCGGGTCGACGATCTGGCCGTCGGCCAGCGGGTGGTGCTGGTGTTCCTGCCGCGCTGCGGCCACTGCCCGTCCTGCGCCACCGAGGGCATCACCCCCTGCACACCGGGCAGCGCGACCAACGCCGCCGGAACCTTGCTCGGTGGCGGCATCCGGATCAGCCGTTCTGGGCAACCCATCTACCACCACCTCGGCGTCTCGGGTTTCGCGACACATGCCGTGGTGAATCGGGCCAGCGCGGTTGCGGTGCCCGACGAGGTGCCCCCGCAGGTGGCCGCACTGCTGGGATGCGCGGTGTTGACCGGCGGAGGCGCGGTGCTCAATGTCGGCAAGCCGGTCGCCGGGCAGTCGGTCGCCGTCGTCGGGCTCGGGGGGGTCGGGATGGCCGCGGTGCTCACCGCCTTGACTCGGGACGGCGTCGCGGTATTCGGCGTCGACCAATTGCCCGAAAAACTCTCGGCCGCAAAAGCCCTCGGGGCCAGCGCCACCTATACCCCACAGCAGGCCGCTGCCGCCGGCGTGAAAGCCGACGTGGTGATCGAGGCGGCCGGGCACCCGGCGGCGCTGGAGACCGCGATCGGGCTGACTGCACCCGGCGGCCGCACCGTCACCGTCGGCCTGCCCCCGCCGGATGCGCGGATCAGCGTCGCACCGTTGGGCTTCGTCGCCGAGGGGCGCTCACTCATCGGTAGCTACCTGGGCTCGGCGGTCCCCAGCCGCGACATCCCGCGGTTCGTGTCGTTGTGGCAATCCGGACGCCTGCCGGTGGAATCGCTGGTGTCCGCGACGATTCGGCTGGACGACCTCAATGAGGCGATGGACCACCTGGCCGACGGCACCGCCGTGCGTCAAATCATCGTCTTCTGAACCACTAATCCGGGTAGAACGCGTCCGCCAGGGCATGGCCCTGCATCGCGAACAGCCGCTGCGACGTCGTCCATTCCGGTATTAGCGAATCGAACCCGTGGCAGGCGCGCGGGAAGATGTGCAGTTCGGTGGAAACCCCGGCCCCCAGCAGCCGCTGCGCGTAGTCGAGCACTTCGTCGCGAAACGGATCGATCTCGCCGCAGGTGATCAACGTCGCTGGCAGGCCTGCCAATTGACCGCGCCGGCCGGGGACCGACTCCGGTGAAGGCGTCTGCCCGGCCAGGTAATGACGCCACATGAGACTCGCCGCCTCACCATCGAAGGCCGGGGTGGCGCGGAACTCCGACCGGGATGCGGTGGGGCGATCGTCGAGCACCGGCTGGTGCAGCAGCTGGAAGATGACCGGTGGCAGCGACCCGTCGGCGGCGCCGTTCGCCAGGCCGGCGGCCAGGGTGGCGCCGGCGCTGCTACCGGCCACCGCCAGCCGCCGCGCGTCGAATCCCAACCGTGTCGCGTTGCCAACCACCCACGTCAGCGCCTCGATCGCGTCGTGCAATGCCGCCGGGTAGGGGTGTTCGGGCGCCAGCCGGTAGTCGACCGAAACCACCGCACAGCGGGCACGACGGGCCAGCTCCAGGCACTGCCGGTGGTCGGTGTCGAGATTTCCCAAGGCGAAGCCACCCGCGTGGCAGTAGACGACTACCGGCGCCGGCGTCGGGGCAGCCCGGTAGATGCGGACCGGCACCGGCCTGCCGGCCTCCCCGGTGGCAACATCGTCGGCCACCGCTACCCCGGCGGCGGCCGTCTCGGTCGCGGCCGCCTCCCGGCGGCGCTGGTTCATCGACTCGCGGATCGTCAGGATCGACTCCGCGGTGAAGTCGATTCGCGCCGTCGCGACGGCGCGCAGCACGGGGTCCAGCCGATCGACGGCCTCGGGTTGGGTCACCGTTGCCCCGCGTTGCGGTCGCCACCGTCCGCGCCGGACACGGCAGCGGGCTGGAAGCTGAAGTCTGCGGGCTTGAAGCGGCGCGTCATCCCCCAAAAGCTACGCGCGCTGCGCGGCCATTGCGTGACCACACGCCCGTTGGGCGCACGAAAGTAGTTGCTGCACTCGGTGGTCCAGACCGTCCCTGTCATCCACCGGTCGACCTTGGCCATGAATTCGGCCAGCACCCCCGGACGCACCGCGATGTAGGTCTTGGATTTGCGCCGCAGATGGGCCAGCGCCGCCACAATGTAGCGGGCCTGGGCTTCGAGCATGAAGATCACGCTGTTGGAGCCGACATTCGTATTGGGTCCGTAGAGCATGAAGAAGTTGGGAAAGCCGGGCACGGCCATCCCCAGATAAGCGTGCGCCCCGTCCCGCCAGACTTCATGCAGCCCAGCACCGTCCTCTCCGAGGACTTCCAGCTGACCCAGATAGTCGGCCGCGCCGTAGCCGGTGGCGCACACCACGACGTCGACGTCGTATTCGGCGCCGTCCGCGGTGACCAACGATCGTTGCCTCAGGTAGCGGGCCGGGCTGGCCACCAGCTCAACATTCGGGCGGGTCAGGGCGGTCAGAAACTCCGATGAGAACACCAGGCGCTTGCAGCCCATCGGATGGTCCGGGGTGAGTTGGCGACGCAATTGCGGGTCGCTGACCGTGTTTTCGAGCAACCGCAACGCCAGCTCCGTGAACTCTTTGGTCTTCGGGCTACCGTGCTCGATCACGGAGATATTCGACTCGCTGCGGAGCCACAGCCGGGTCCGGTATAGCCGCGCGGCAAACGGAACGTGGGCGAAGACCCAGCGTTCCCAGCGGGAGTAGGGCCGATCCGGCTTGGGCAATATCCAGGTCGGCGATCGTTGTACCGAGTACACCCGATCCGCGACCTTGGCCAACTCCGGCACCAGCTGCGCCGCGGTCGAACCGGTGCCCAGCACCGCGATTCGGGCGCCCGCGAGCGGCACCGAGTGATCCCACCGCGACGAGTGCATCACGGTTCCGGTGAAGCGCTGCTGCTCAACGAGATCCGGATAGGCCGGCCGGCTGAAGATGCCGACGGCCGATACCACGACACTGAATTGGTGCTGTTCACCGTCCGCGGTGCTCAGGGTCCACTGCCGGGTCTGGCTTTCCCAACGTGCGGATCGTATTTCGGTGCCTAGCCGCAGATGGGGTCGCAGCCGGTACCGATCGGCGCAGCGCTGAAAGTATGCCAATATCTCGGGCTGTCCGGACCACAGCCGTGACCAGCCCGGATTGAGGTCGAACGAGTACGAGTACAGGTGCGACTTCACGTCGCAGGCCAGTCCCGGATAGGTGTTGATCTGCCAGGTGCCGCCGACGTCGGATTCTCGGTCGAAGATGGTGAAGTTCTCAAAACCACTGTTTTTCAGCAGAATTCCCAACGCCAGCCCGCCGGGGCCCGCGCCGATGATGCCGACCGATAGCGGGCTGGTCATCGGACCTGCAGGCACTGTCCGCCGTCGACCACGAGTTCGGATCCCGTGATGAATGATGAGTTCTCGGAGACCAAGAACGCCACCGCATCGGCGACTTCGGCGGGCCGGCCCAGCCGGCCGAACATCGAAACCGCCGCCAGCCGAGCCTGAGTCGGCTCATCGAGCATGGACGTCGCGATCGGCCCCGGGAACACCGCGTTGACCCGGATGCCGGCGGGCGCCAATTCGGCCGCAGCGGTTTGGGTCAGGCCCCTTAGTGCCCACTTGGCCGCACCGTAGGCGCAGTGGTGCGGGAATGGCCGGATCGCCCCGGTGCTGCAGATGTTGACAATCACCGTGCCTTCGGCGGCGCTCAGCGCGCCGAGCGCCGCCCGCATGCCAAGGAAGGCCCCCAGACAGTTGACCCGCCAAGCACTTTCGAAGCCGGCGGCCGTCTCATCGACCAGCGCCGCACGGTGCAGCACGCCGGCATTGTTGATCAGTGCGGTCAACGCCCCGAATCGGGTGACGGCGCGCTCGACGGCCTCCTGCCATTGCGCTTCATCGGTCACATCCAGGGCCAGGGAAATCACGGCATCGTCGCCCGACTCGGCGACCAGCGCATCGAGTCGGTCGGCGCGTAGATCGCATGCCGCCACCGAGTGGCCTTCGGCGCGAAGTCGTTGGACAATCGCCCACCCCTGCCCGCCGGCGGCTCCGGTTACCAGCGCGACGCGCCCGCCGCCGGTCATCGGGTGCCCGCCGTCGCCTCGTTCAAGTATTCCGCGGCTCCCCGGCGCAGCGCTTGGGACTCGGCCGCCAGGGTGATCATCTCGAATCCCAGCTGCGCCATCGCTTTACCCGCCTTTGCGGCGCCGGCGTGGATGCCGGTGTGTAGGCCCGCCGCCGAAGCCGCGCGGTGGATTCCGACGACGGCCTGCCGGACCGCTGGGTGATCGAGGGCGCCGACGACGCCGGTTCCCAGCGAAATCGCCAGATCCGCGGGTCCGACATAGATTCCGGCCAGCCCGTCGACCGCGCAGATGTCATCGATGGTCGAGAGCGCCGCGGCGGTCTCGACCATCGCATAGACGCCCGCCCGGGATTGCAGCTCGGCGGGGTCGGTGCCCAGGCTTGCCCGCAGCGGGCCGTAGCTGCGCACCCCGGCCGGCGGATAGCGGGTGGCGGCTACCGCCGCGGCGGCCTGGTCGGCCGACTCGATCATCGCGATGATGACGGCATCGGCGCCGGCGTCGAGCACCCGCCCTATCGGCGCCGGATCCGCATTCGGCAACCGCACCACGGTGGCGATGGGCACACCTTCGAGTCGCCGGAGCAGGCCGGCAACGTCGGCGTCGTCAAGGTAACCGTGCTGGGTGTCGAAACCGACGTAATCGTAGCCGGCCCTGGCAAATTCCTCCGGCCCCAGCCACGTTGGACCGGTGATCCAGCCGCCCCAGAGCGGCGTGCCCCGGCCGAGCCGCTGTTGGAGGTTGCTGACGACCTTCATGCGGTGATCGCGATCTTCACCCGTTCGGGCACCGGCCGGCACGCCAGTTCGAACGCCGCCTGCACGTCTTCGACGTCGAAATTGTGCGTGAGATAGCCGCTGAGCAGTTCGGGGTGCTCGGCGGCGAACTTCCCGGCGAGTTCGAGCATGCGCCGGCGATCCTGGGTGACACCGGATTTCAGGGTCAGGTTGTTGCGCAGCATGGTGCGCATGCTGATCGGGTAGGCGTCGTCGTCGGCGACGCCGAAATAGAACACGGTGCCCCCCGGCGCCGCGGCGTCGATGGCGTGCCCCAGGGTAGCGACCTGATGTCCGACGGCTTCGATGACGATGTCGGCACGATCGCCGGCGCCCAGCTGGCTCACCCAGCGATCGCTAGTGGCCCGGACGGCGTTGTCGACTCCGAAGGTTGCCGAAAGGTTTTCCCGGTCGATGGGATCGACCCCGGTTACCCGGCGGGCCCCCGCCGCTTTCGCGGCATAGGAGAAGAGCAGCCCGATCGACCCCTGTCCGATGACGGCGACGTGCCGACCCGCCAGATCCGGTAGTTGCGCGCAGGCGTACAGCACACAGGCCAGCGGCTGCAGGCCGACCGCTTGGGCGGGAGTCAGCCCCGGGGCATAGGGCGCCAAGCCGTCCCCATCGGCGATGACCCGCTGCATCAGGCCGTCGAATCCCGATGCCCAGCCCACCACGCGGTCGCCCTGGTGGTGGGCGCGATGCCTGCTGGCGATGACTTCACCGGCCACTTCGTGAATCGGGAAGCCGTCCTTGGCCGCCGCGCTGTGGCCGTCATCTCCGGGCAGGTGTCCCCTGGCACCGCGAAAGGCGGGCAGGTCGCTGCCACACACCCCGGCGGCCTGAAACCGCAGCAGCACTTGCCCTTCCGCCAGGCACTCGGGTGTCTTGTCGGCGATCGAGGTGCGCTCGAACAGGTAAGGAGCATTGATTCGATAGGACCACACGTCAAACCTCCACCGGGATCTTGTTCCATCCCCACTGGAAGCTGGATGGCAATCGGGTGGCCTGCGCTGCGCAGATCTGGAATTCGGGCACCCGCCGAAACCATTCCTGCAGTAGTACTGAGATTTCGAGCCTGGCCAGGTGATACCCGATGCAGAAGTGCTGACCACGGCCGAACGCCAGGGAGCGCCGGATCGGCCGATCCCAGATGAACTCGTCGGGATCCGGGTACTCACGCTCGTCGCGGTTGGCCGAAGCCAGCAGGGTGATGACGCGCTGGCCCGGCTCGATGGTTTGGTCGCCTATGGTGAACGGCTTGCGTGCGGTTCGGGCAAACCATTGTGCGGGGGCGCAATAGCGGATCATCTCCTCGCGCGCGACGTTCACGTTGGACTGCGGGTCGGTGCGCACCGCCGCCAACTGGTCGGGACGCCGGCTGAGCTCCCACAGCCCGTGCGCCACGATCTTGGGCACGGTCTCGGTGCCCCCGATGAAGATGCAGAGCATCTGGGTGGCAACCTCGGTGTCGTCGAGCGCACTGCCGTCGGGCAATCGGTAGCGCAGCAGGCCGTCAACAACCGGAAGCTCCCCGGTCGGATCCGCCCGGCGCTGCCGCACGACCGGGACCAGAAACTCCAGATAGTTGGGCCGAGCCTCGGCGGTGTCGACGCCGACGCCAGGTTCGGTGAGGCTGCCCGCATTGACGGCGGCAAGCACCTCCGGCGCCAAAGATGCTGGCATTCCCAGTATTTCGCATACGATGCTGGCCACCACCACGCCGCCGTAGTCTTGGGTGAGGTCGAATGAGCCTTGCGACAGCAGCCGGTCGAGTCGTTCGTTGGCTAGCTCGCGGATTCTGGCTTCGAGCCCGGCCACGGACTTGGGCCGAAGCGGTGGGGAGTGCGCGCGGCGGATCTCGCCGTACAACGGTACGTCGAAGACCGCATGAAACGGCAACGGATGCCACGGCGGGTCGTCCACCGGGCCGCTATTGTGCCGGGCCAGCACCGACGCAGCCGGCAACGTCCCCTCCGACGCGACGAACGTTCCGTCGTTGACTTCCAGTACCCGCCAGATGTCGTCGAAGCGCGAGATCGCGAAGGTATCCCATTGCGGCAGGTAGTACACCGGGTGTTGGTCGCGCAGGACGCGGTAGTAGGGCAACGGGTCGGCCATCACCCGGGCGTCGAAAGGGTCGTAGCTGAAGTTCACTGCAGCGGCGAAGGCGGTAGGGACTGCAGAATGGAGTCTTCCCAGCCGTCACGCAGCGCCGGGGCCACACTCATCCAGGTGACGATCTCGGCGGGCGGGCTCTGTTTCCAGGACGGGTAGTGGTTGGCAAAGCACTCCCAGCCGCCTTCGAGCGCCCAGTAGTGGATGACCTCGTTGTAGCGAAACGTCGTGGTGAAGGAGCCAAGCCAGTGTTTGCCCGTGCGCTCCGACCAGGGCACGTAGAGTCGCTCCAGTTCTCGGATGTAGTCATCTTGGCGGCCGGGCTTGGTTTGCATGATCTCTTGAATCACCAGCGGGGCAGTGAAATTGGATGAGCGTAGCTGTGCCAGGGTCTTGTTGGCCGGACCCGGGTACATGATCCGCCCCTCGCCACGCGCTCCGATGTCCGCCAGGAATGCGGCCCACTTCCCGGCCGCGGCCTCCTGGCTGCCGCCTTTGGCCTGTGCGGTACCAATCCTGGAATAGTCGGCGAAGCCATCTATCTCCCAGATGATCGTCACCTCTGGCCAGTGCCCGTTGTAGGGGGTGGACTCCCAGATCGCGAACAGCCGGGCGCCAAGCTCCTCCATCATCGGCTGACAGACTTGGACAAACACTTCGGTGAAGCGGTCGCTTCGCCCGGATCCCAGCTTGATCGTCTCGTGCAGATACAGCAGCGTATGCCCGTAATATTTTTTCATCGACCCTCAGGTTCCTCGGGTTCACCGCTTCCCCGGCTAGCCCGACCACGCCGTGTCGGCGAGTAGCTGCTCGACGGAAACAACACAGCCGTAAGGGATTCCGGCCGCCGTTAGCGCCTCCCTCTTGAACGCCAGTGCCGCGGCACTGAGCACGTGTTGCACCGGCTCGATCGCGCGATCGACCCCCAGCGGCCACCCCTGACCCCACAGCGCAACTTCGGTCCACCGGCGCTGCAGGGCTTCGGTTACCTTCGCGCGCACTCGCTCATCGGCGGCAAAGGCGGCGGCGCCGACGGCCAGGCTGTGGCCGATCGGAGCGCAGCCGGTCAGACCCGCTTCCAGGTCCATCGCGGTTGCCCCGAGGATCTGCAGTGGCCGGATATCGTCACCGCCGGGCACCAGCACTCGCACCTGCCAGCCGGCCATCACCCGGTCGCACAGCCAGCCTCCAGCCGCCTGAACTACGTCGATGACGCTGGCGGCCACGACCTCGACCCGATAGTGCAGGCCGTCGTCGTCGGCACCGGTTCGTCGTAGCGTGCCCCCGTCCGCCGTGGCGCCGAGGTCCAAAGTTGGAGTGAGCATCGATCCATCCCTCTTGCACGGGACCGCAGCCGGACCCGCGCGGACTGCCGCGTTTGCCATGGGCCGCCCGCCACACCGAGCCGCCCGCCCCTCATCGGACAGCGTGACACTCTCGGGACATTTTGTAAAGGCTCGCGCGCGGTCAGGACTTGCGGCGCGCCGCCAGTTCACCCAGCACTTGGTCGGTGTGCTGACCGAGCTGCGGCGCCACCGAACGTGGCGTGCATGGTGTGCCGTGAAAGTCGGCGGGGGTTGCCACCATCGGCACACTCGAGGCCCCGTCCGGCACGTCAACGATGCCGCCAGCGGCATGGAACTGCTCGTCGGCGACGATGTTTTCGAGGCTGTTGATCGGCGACCAGAAGAAATCCGGTTCAGCATCGAAGATCTCGGTCCAGTCGGCGAGAGACCTGGTCGCGAAGATCTGGTCCAGTTGCGCGATGAGCTCTACCGCGTTGGCCGCACGCCCGCGCGCATCGCCGTAGCGCGGGTCGGTCAGCCAGCCGGGGCGTTCAACGACGCGACACAGGGCGGGCCAGTGCCGGTCGATCTCCAGTCCGACGATCCAGAATCGTCGCCCGTCGCCGGCGGTGTAGTTGTTCATGCACGGGTTGCCCATTGATTCACGTTGTCCGATTGCGATCTGCTGACCGGTGAGCAGGTAGGTGTTGAGGTCAAAGCTCACGGTGTAGGCCCCCTGGCGATACAGCGATGTGCTCACCAGCTGACCCGTCCCGGTCCGCTCCCGCGCCAGCAGCGCGGCACAGACGGCGGCGGCCAAGGTCATGCCGGTCGTGTGGTCCCCCATGCCGCCGCGCTGAAACGGCGGCGTGTCCCCGGGCCGGGTGAGCAGATGCGCGAGGCCACCGCGCGACCAGAAGGCAGCCACGTCATAGGCGGCGCGATCGGCGTCGGGCCCGGTCTCTCCATACCCGGTGATGAGCCCGTAGACGAGGCGTGGGTTGCGACCGGACACCGCAGCGAAGTCGAGCCCCAGCCGTCGCAACGCCGCCGGGCGCACGTTGGTGATGAAAACATCAGCGTCGGAGAGCAATTCGTATGCCAGCTCGCGGCCGGTGTCGGTGGACAGGTCCAGCACGACGCTGCGCTTGCAGCGGTTGTCCATCTCGAACGGCGGGTTCATCCCGAGATCGCAGCCCAGCATCCGGCCGAACAGCCGGCCCGGATCGCCGGCCGGCGGTTCTATCTTGATCACGTCGGCACCCCAGTCGGCCAGAATGGCGGCCGCGGCCGGCGCCGCGACCCAGACCCCGAGCTCGACAACCTTGATGCCTTCCACCGGTCCCGCCATGGCTCCTTCCTACTCCGGTAGGCACGCGGCATCGCGCCCGCATCGGCACCCGGGCCGTGCATTTACACTGTTTGCGGCATTTGTAACGTAGGGGTGGTGCCTTGCCGGAGAACAGGGTGATCGCGCTGGCTCGCCTAGCCACTCATCTCGGTCGTGGCCTCGGCCGGGTGGCAACCGACGCCGTGCTGCGCAACGCCAGAGCATTCCCCCGCCGCATCGACGACCTGGATGCGCCGGCGTTGTCGGCAATCATGGGGCGCAGGGTGTCCTCGGTGTCGGTGCTCGATGACAGCAGTGGGACGACGTCGCGGGCCCGACTAGCGCTGAGCGGCAACGACGTTCCCGAGTCGGTGTTCGTCAAGATGGCGGCGGCTACGGCCGCGACCAGATTTATCGGCGAGCTGGGCCGGCTGGCCGAGACCGAGGTGAGTTTCTACCGCGACCTGTCCCCCGAGTTAGCGCCCGACGCGCCAACGGCATACGGCTGCGCGTTCGATTCGCTGACCGGCCGATTCGTGCTTGTCCTGGAAGACTTGGCAGCTCCCGCCGAAGGGACATGCGATTTCTCGGACACGCTGCATCCGTTCAACAACGATCAGGCCGCCCTGGCGGTCGAACTGCTTGCCCGCCTGCACGCGACGTGCTGGGTACAGCTCAATCACGGCGGTGGCCGACCATTTGGATGGCTGTATGCGGCCTCGCGTGATCCGAGCGTGCCGCTGGTTCCCACCATGCTGCGGGCCTCGTGGCGCAGGTTGGGCGGGCACGCCGCGGCGCTCCTGCCAGGTCGCGACTTTGTCTTCGAGCACTACCGGGCGATCACCGGACTCATCGACGCACCACCACACACCGTGCTGCACGGCGACGCGCACCCGGGTAATTGGTATTTCCGCTCATCGGGCGGCCCGCTCGCGGCGGGTCTGCTCGACTGGCAGGCGGTCCGGCTCGGCCACCCCGCCCGCGATCTCGCTTACACGCTGATCACCGGCATGACCACCACCGACCGTCGGGTCACCGAGCGCGAACTGCTCGACGTCTACCGCCGCGCATTGGCCGCCGCCGGCGGGCCGGAGCTGGACCGCGAAGAGCTATGGCTGCGCTATCGACAAGCCGCCGTCTACGCCTATGTCGCAACCACGATCGTGGCCGGCCTGGGCGGCATGCAGGCCGCAGACATCGCGCTCACCGGCCTGGACCTGACAGTCGCGGCCTTGCACGACCTGCAGACCGTGGCCGCGTTACGGGCCGCCGATCTAGGAGGAACGTCATGAGCCTGGCCACCGGGCACGGCCCGCTCAGCAAGCATCCGGCCGGGCGCTTCTGCCCGCCGGTGCCCGATGGTTTGGTCTACGTCGAGCCACATCCTCGGCGCATCCAGGCATTTCGCAATGGGCGCCTGGTAATCGACACCGAGCGCGCGCTGATGGTGCACCGGCGGGGCCACCCGCTGCGCTACGTGTTTCCCACCGACGAGATCGCCGACCTACCGACTCAGCCCGAGACCGCGGCGCCCGGCTTCGTCCATGTTCGGTGGGATGCCGTCGACATGTGGCTCGAAGAGGGCCGCCAACTCGTGCACTACCCGCCGAACCCCTACCACCGCGTCGACTGCCGCCCGACCACGCGACACCTGCACGTCGCGCTGGCCGGCACCACGCTGGTGAACACCCAGGACACGGTGATCGTCTTCGAAACTTCGCTGCAACCACGTCTGTATGTGGCGCCAGCGCAGGTGCGCACCGACCTGCTGGTGAGGTCACAGACCTCCAGCTACTGCAACTACAAGGGCGTGGCGACCTACTGGTCGGCCGTCGTCGGCGACATGGTCGCCCCTGACATTGCCTGGAGTTACGAAGATCCGCCGCCGGAAAGCGTTCCGATCAAAGGGTTCTTGAGCTTCGACGAAGGGGCCGTGCAGGTCACCGCGGAGTTGCCAGCAAGGTAGCCGGCACATCGGGGCGCCAGGCTCAGGCGGCGTCGATCACCTGGGCGCGAAATCGGTCGATACATTCCAGCGCGTGCGCAAGGCCGTCACCGGGCAGACCGACGTGCACCCACGTCACCCCGAGCGTCGCCAGCTTTTCCAACCCCCCCAGATAGGCGTCGGCATTGAAGTCCGCGCTTGCCGGACCGCCGCCGTCGAAGTTGGTGAAGGCGACATCGATCGCGGAGAAATCCCGGCCCGCCGCGTCACACTTGCGCCGCAAATCGTCGATACCGGCGGCGAGCCGGCCCGCCGAGTCGATGGCCGCAGTGCCCGCGGTCTGCGCCAGCGGTGCCGGCGCGGGGAAAGGACACCAGCCGTCCCCGTGGACGGCGACGCGTCGGCGCGCTGCCGCCGTGTTACCGCCCACCCAGATGGGCGGGTAGGGATTGCTGGCCGGGCGGGGGTGGGCGGTGATTCCCCGCGCGCTGAAATGGCTTCCCTCAAAGGATATGTCGTCGCTGGTCCAGACCGTCCGGATCACCTGCAGTGCCTCGTCGAACAGCTCGGCGCGTTCGGCATGGTCCACACCCAGCGCCGCGAACTCCCGCTTGAGATAACCCACGCCGACCGCGAGGATGAACCGACCACCCGACAGTAGGTCCAGCGTGGCAGCGGACTTCGCCACCACAAACGGGTTGCGATACGGCAACACGACGATGTTGGGAATCAAGCGCAGTGACGTCGTTTGTGCCGCCGCAAAGCCCAGTGCGACAAAGGGATCCAGCGCGTCGTGGCCTCCCGCCTCGAGCCAGCGCTGCGACGGTGCCGGGTGGTCGGTGAAGCCGAAGCCGTGGAAGCCGGCCCGCTCGGCTGCCGCCGCGACGGCCGCGACGCCGGCGCCGGAGGCGAGTTCGGGGTGGTAGGGATGACTGTGCATCGGGTGGGTGATGATGAAGCGCAACGATATTCCCGCCGCTAGAACCGCGACCGGGCATCGATCGAGGTGTCACTGGTGCGAAGCGGCCGGATCAGCGCCTCCTGGGCGAACGAGGCGATGAGGGCGCCTTGTTCGGTGTGTACCGTGCCGCGCACATAGGACATTCCCGCGCCGACCTGAGTGCTCTCGTGGCTGTAGAGCAACCAACCGTCCCAGCGCACGGGTTCATGGAAGGCAACCGAGATCGTCATCGGCGCGGTCGACACGCTCAGATGGGCTTGGCTGGTGCCGATGCCCGGATGCGCCCGCATGGTGGTTGAAATCCCAAGGTGGCCGGTGAAATACGCGATCAGCGCCTTGGCCAGGTCGTCGCGGTCCGGAATTGGTTCGTAGTGCAGCCACGCATACAGTTCCGGCGGCCCCACCTCGTCGGGACTGTTGACGTCGACGACATCGACGAGCCGCAACTGCCGGCCGGCCATCGGCATTTGCGAAACGTTGGCGCCGGCGGGCGCAACCACCGGTGGGCGCGGCAGGTGATGCTTGATCACATCCGGGGTGGGGATGTCGGCCAGCACCGTCACGGTCAAGCAGCGCTTGCCGTTCTGATTGGCCGCGACGATCGCGGTGGCCGTCGATCGGCCTTCATGGACGACGTCGAGGACGAGTTCGAGCGGCGGGCCGACGATGACGGCGCGGCAGAAAACGGCGTGCGCCGAGCGCACCGACTTGCCCTCGAACCGGCTCGCCACGGCCATGATGGCCTGCGCGACCACTTGGGTGCCTTCCACCACTTGCCGCTCGTCGTGGCCGGCGAATCCAGTGTCGGCGGTGAACCGATCGACCCCATCGGCGCGCACCTGGAAAAGTTCGAGCAGGCCATCGACTGACCATTGGGCCTGTTCAGAATCTGTGGTCAATGCGCTCACCTCGCTGTCAGCTCCCGGCTCAGCGTGACATTTTGGATATTGTTTGTAAAGCACGGACGCCGGGTCGCCCCGCGTTGACAGCGGCACCCAAAGTGCATGACACTTTTGCCGTGATTTGTAACGGCACGCGTCGAGAGGTAAGCCCGCTGGCCCGCGGCTTCTGTTTCGGCGAGGGGCCGCGCTGGTTCGAGGGGCTGCTCTGGTTCTCCGACATGCTGGGCGAGGCCGTACACACCTCGGACATGCACGGCTCGCTGACCACCCTGCCGCTGCCCGGCCACTCCCCTTGCGGGCTGGGGTTCCGGCCCGACGGGACACTGTTGATTGCGTCGGCGCACGACCGGCTGGTCCTGCGCTACGACGGCGACACCGTGGTCACCGTCGCCGATCTGCGCGACCTGGCACCCGCCGACCTCGGCGACATGGTGATCGACCGTGCGGGCCGCGCCTATATCGGGTGCCAGTCCTTCTCGGGCGGCGTGATCATCCGGCTCGATACCGACAACAGCGCACAGGTCGTCGCCGAGGACCTCGACTTCCCCAACGGGATGGTCATTACCCCCGACCACGACACGCTCATCGTCGCCGAGTCGGTCGGCCGCCGGCTCAGCGCATTCACCGTCAGCGCCGATGGCGCGCTCAACGACCGCCGGGTCTTCGCCGCGGGCCTGGACGGGCCACCCGACGGCATCGCCCTCGACGCCGAGGGCGCGGTCTGGGCGGCCATGACGCTGGCTCACCAATTCGAGCGGATCGTCGCCGGCGGGGTGGTGACCGACCGCATCGACATGGGTGATCGGGTTGCCATCGCATGCGCGTTGGGCGGGCCCGGGCGCCGCACGTTGTTCCTGCTGTCCAGCACCGACGCGTATCCCAAGCGGCTGATCGGCACCCGGCTTTCCCAGCTGGATGCCGTCACCGTGGCCACCCCCGGCGCCGGCCTGCCTTGACCGGCCCCGGCCCCGGCCCCAACACGGAAGAGTGGTGATATGACCGACTCCTACTACGAGCTGATCGATGACGCCGATCCGCTGGGCGAGAAGTTTGCCGCGACCGACCTGGTGCGCGGCACCTGGTCGGCCTCGATCCAACACGGCGCGCCGGTGTCGGCGCTGCTGGTCCGAGCGCTGCAGCGATGCGCCTGGCGTGAAGACACCCGGCTGAGCCGGGTGGTCGTCGACTTGATCGGAGCGGTGCCGGCCGACGGCGACCTCTGGGTGAGTTCGCGGATCGAACGCGGCGGCAAGCAGATCGAGTTGGTCAGCGCCGAGCTGGCCGCGCCAGGCCCCGATGGCCGGCCCCGGGCGGTGGCCCGCGCCAGCGGATGGCGACTAGCCCAGTTGGACACCCAAGAACTCCGCCACGCGGCCGAACAGCCGCCCCGCCCGCTCGCCGAGGCCCGCAACCGCAAGCTGGCGCCGATGAGTTGGGATCGCAACTACGTGCACAGCCTGGACTGGCGCTGGCTCACCGAGCCGATGACCCCGGGCCCGGGTGAATGCTGGATCAAGCCGACCGTGGATCTGGTCAACGGCGAGACCATGACGCCGCTAGAACGGCTGTTCGCGGTGGCGGACTGCGCCAACGGCATCGGCAGCAAGCTGGACATCACCAAGTGGACCTTCCTCAACACCGACCTGGCCGTGCACGTGTTCCGCATCCCGGCCGGGGATTGGATCGGCATTCGCGCCGAAACCAGCTACGGACCCGACGGAATCGGCACGGCGGCGGGCACCCTGTTCGACCAGCAAGGTGCGGTCGGCACCATCGCGCAATCGGTCCTGGTGCGCCGGCGGGCCCGATGATGTTGGAAAGCAGCGCCAAAATCGGTGACACCCGCGGATCTTTCGTAAGGTTTCAGACATGAGCCAGGCGTTTGGGGCAATCGACACCACTGACGGCGACACGTCGACGCGTCAGCGCATCCTCGCGGCCACCGCCGAAGTGCTGGCGCGCAGCGGCAAGACCAAGCTCAGCCTCTCCGAAGTCGCCGCCCAGGCGGGCGTATCGCGCCCCACGCTCTACCGCTGGTTCGCCTCCAAAGAAGAGTTGCTCGCCACGTTTTCACGCTACGAGCGCCAAGTCTTCGAAAGCGGCTTGAGCAAGGCCACCGCCGGATTGAAGGGCGTCGACAAGCTCGACGCCGCTTTACGATTCATTGTCGATTACCAATATTCCTACTCGGGCGTGCGGATGGTCGACATCGAACCGGAGCTCGTCATCTCCCAGATGTCGGGTGTGATCCCGGAAATGCGCGAAGGGCTGCAGCGGTTGTTGCCCGGCCCCAACGCCGCCGTCAAGGCGGCAACAGCGATCCGAATTGCCATCTCGCACTACATTGTTCGAAGCGATGACGCCGACCAGTTCCTCGCCCAGCTGCGCCATGCCGTCGGCCTCAAGGGCGGCTGAACGGGATCAATCGAACAGCACCGCGGGGTTGAGGTAACCGGTCGGGTCCAGCGCCGCCTTGACGGCCCGCATCACCGCGATGTCGGTGTCCTCGCGGGACATCTGCAGATACGGTCGCTTGCGGCTGCCGATTCCGTGCTCCGAGCTGACATTGCCGCCGCACTGCGCGATGAGCGACATCATCTCCTGGTACAGCGCCGGCTCGCGCGGCACCGGGCAGCGCAGCACATTCAAATGCAGGTTGCCCTCGCCGATGTGGCCGAACAGCAGCGGAATCGCCTCGGGCACGTGCGCCGCGACCAACGTCGCCGCTGCGGCGGCAAATTCGCTGATCGCCGCCAGGGGCAGCGAAACGTCGAACTTCAGCGGCGGACCATATACACCCAACACCTCGGCCAAGGATTCCCGGATGCGCCACAACCGTTGCTGCGCAGCAACATCCACGCCCACCGCCGGATCACCGCACAACCGTACGCCGTCGAGCAGATCGGCCAGCCGCTCGGTTTGGTCGTGGTCGGCGGCCAGTTCCACCAATAGCAGCCAGTCCCCCGGCACCGGAGCCGGCACCCCGAGATGCTCGCGGGTCAGCGCCGCGGCCCGGCCGTCGATCAGTTCCAGTGCCGCAATCCCGCCGACATCACGAAACACCCGGCCGGCATCGACGAGTGCCTCGAGGTCGGCGAAGCCGCAGACCGCGGTCAGCCGATGCGACGGGGTGGGGTGCAGCCGCAGGTCCAGCGCGGTGATGACACCGAGAGTTCCCTCGGCTCCCACGAATAGCGCTGGCAGGTCATAGCCGGTGTTGTCGCTGCGCACCAGGCTGTGCCGGCGTAACACCGAACCGTCGGGCAATGCCACGTCCAGGCCGACGACCTGCTCGCCCATGTTGCCGTAGCGGACCGTCCGCAGCCCGCCGGCGTTGGTGGATGCCATCCCGCCGACGGTCGCGGACTCCCGCGCCGACAGATCCACACCGAACACCAGTCCGGCCGCGGTCGCGGCGCGCTGCACCGCCGCCAGAGTCGCCCCCGCGCCCACCGCGACTCGGCGCTCGAGGGTGTCGACATCGGCGACGTCGCAAATCCGTTCGGTGGACAACAGCACGTCGTCGTGTTCGGGCACGGTCCCGGCGACCAGCGAGGTGCGGCCGCCCTGCACGGTGACGTGCGCCCCGGCATCCCGGCACACCCGCAGCACCTCGGCCACCTGATCGGCCGAAGCCGGGCGCACCAGCGCGCTGGCCCGGCCCCGATAGCGGCCGGTGTGGTCGACGCTGCGGCCGGCCAATATGTCCGGATCGGTGAGGACATGACTGGAACCAACCACATTCGCGAGACTGCGCAGCATGCTCGTGGTTATAGCAAGTGCTAAAACTGCTTGTGCGGCACGTCGGTGACCAGGCCCCCATCCATCACAAATTCGCTACCGGTCGCGTAGGACGCATCGTCACTGGCCAGGAACACGACGAAGGTCGACACCTCACGGGAGTCCGCCGGTCGCCCCAGCGGAATGGTGACCATGTCGTCGGGCAGGTTGGCCGTCATCGGCGTCCGAATGAAGCCGGGGTGAATCGAGTTCACCCGGATGTTCAGCGGCGCCAACTCCAAGGCCGCCGACTTGGTCAAGCCGCGCACCGCCCACTTGGACGCGACATAGGGGTGTACCGCCGGAGCGCCGCGCAGGCCCTCGATCGACGACACATTGATGATCGAGCCTGAACCGGCAGCGGTCATGGGCTCGACCGCCGCCCGCATGCCTAGGAACGTCCCGGTCAAGTTGACGTCAATCACCTTCTGCCACTTGCCGAGATCGAACTTCTTGAGTTGCCCGAGCGCGACGATCCCGGCGTTGTTGACCAGCACGTCGAGCTTGCCGAACTCGTCGACGGCCGTCGCGACCGCGGCCTCCCACTGGTCGGGCTGGGTGACATCGAGGTGCACATAGCGCACCGCGTCCCCGATCTCCTCGGCCAGCGCCTTGCCCTCCTCGTCGAGGATGTCGCCGATCACCACCTTGGCGCCTTCTTGCACCAGCAGTCGCGCATGTGAAGCGCCCATGCCCCGGGCGCCGCCGCTGATGAGTGCAACCTTTCCGTCTACCCGTCCCATGCCGTCGTGATCCTTTCGGTTAGTTGGAGACCATGGGCGTGTACAGCCCTTTACCCGTGATTAGGGGCAAGTCCAGTGTCGTCCTGATGCCCGGTGTCGCCGTGAGGACCGCCGGGATCGCGTTGACGATGCGGCCCGCGGCGCCGACGATGGCGGCGTGGTTGTGATCGCCGTTGCGGCTGCTCGGAACGATGTCCACGGCATAGGACGGCTCGCCGGTGATTTCGATGCGATAGGACCCTCCACCGGAGGCGGGTTGGGGCCAATCGGGTCGTAGGTCGGGCCGCAGCCGGGTGATGTGCTCGATGACGATGGCGGCCTGCCCGTCGACCATGCCCCGGATCTCGAATTGCAGCACGGCTTGGGTGCCCTTGGCCACCGGCCCCACCGCGATCTCAAAATCTTCCGGCGCCGGTTCACGCTGATACGACTCGGTGATTTCGTCAACCTCGATACCCAGGCCGGCCGCCAACTGACGGATCGCCGTCCCCCAGGCAATGCCGAGCACGCCCGGCTGCAGCAGCATGGGCACCTCGTCCAGGGATCTGCCGAACCCCATGTAGTGCATGACCTCTGCGCCGTCATAGGAGGCATAGTCGTGGATCTCCATGCAGCGCACCTGCTCGATGCGCTGACAGGTTCCGGCCAGGGCAAACGGCAGGAGGTCGTTGATGAACCCCGGGTCGACACCGGTGATGAAGATGCTCGAGTTCCCCTGCTCGGCAACGCGTTGCACCCGAGCAATGTATTTGTCGGGGATAACGCCCCAGGGGTATTGCAGCAAGCCGGGCGAAGAGCCTACGACATTGCTGCCGGCCGCCAGGATGCGCATCACGTCCGCCATTGCGTCGGGCAGCCGGGTGTCTCCCATCGCGCAGTAGACGACGCACTCGGGCGCGGTGGCCAGCACCGCATCCAGGTCGTTGATCGCCGCGATCCCGGTCTCGATACCCACCCCGGCGAGGTCGCCGGCGTCACGGCCCACCTTCTCGGGCGTGGATACACACACCGCGGTCAGCTCGAACGCCGGGTTGGTCACCAGCTCGCTCAGGGCCAGCCGCCCGACGTTTCCGGTTCCGACGTGAGCAACCCGGATCGCCATGGGGTGTCCTCCATCCCGCCGCAACGCTGCAACTTTTCTAGACAGTAGTCCATAATTCTTTGAGGTGACGGACGCCGTCGGCCCCTGCCGCAAAGGAGAGCCCCGATGACACAGCGCCAGGACGTGCGGTTCCCCTGCGGCGAGGAGATGATCAGCGCGTGGCTCTACCGGCCCGCCGGCGCCGACCCCGCGCGCCCGGTGCCCATGCTGGTCATGGCGCATGGTCTGGGCGCGGTTCGCACCATGCGCCTGGACGCCTACGCGCAACGGTTCAGCGCGGCCGGCTACGCCTGCCTGGTGTTCGACTACCGCAACTTCGGCGACAGCGAGGGCCAGCCCCGCCAGCTACTCGACATCAGAATGCAGCTGCAGGACTGGGCGGCGGCGGTGGCCTACGCGCGCACCTGCGACGGGGTCGACCACGCCCGGATCGGCCTGTGGGGCACCTCTTTCGGCGGCGGGCATGTGATCGCGACGGCGGCCCGGCTACCGGGCATCGCCGCGGTGGTGGCGCAGTGCCCGTTCACCGATGGCATCGCCTCGGTGCTCGCGATCGCGCCGACCACGGCCATCCGTGTCACGGCGCGGTCGATGCGCGACCTCATCGGATCCCGGTTGGGCAGGCCGCCGGTGATGATTCCCACCGCGGGCAAACCGGGCGAGGTTGCCCTGATGACCGCTCCGGACGCCTACCCGGGCTACCTGGGCCTGATGCCGCAGGGCGCCCAGGTGCCCAATGAGGTCGCGGCCCGGATCGGGATCAAGGTGCTTGGCTACCGTCCGGGACGCAGCGCGCGCAAGATCGCCTGCCCAATCCTGTTCTGCGTGTGCGAAACCGATTCCGTCGCGCCCGCCGGTCCCACCCTGCGCTACGCCGCCCGGGCTCCTCGCGGTGAGGTCATCCGTTATCCAGAGGGGCACTTCGCCATCTATCTCGGCGACGCCTTCGAACACGTAGTGGCCGATCAACTCGCCTTTCTCGACAAGCACCTGAAGCCGGCCGGCCAGCCCTAAGAGGTTGCCCAAACGCCGGAATTAACGGCGACACCGTTTTACCCTCTGATTGATACCTAATACCCGCGGTTCCGGGTTGGTCCTGATCGACCGGGCCTGGGCCCGGATTGCGGGGAAGGACGGGGAGATGTCGTACGTTCTCACAGCGCCCGACCTATTAGCGTCGGCGGCCACCGATGTAGACGGAATCGCCGCGACGCTCCAGGTGGCCAATTCGGCGGCCGCGGCCCCAACCTCGGGCCTGCTGGCGGCGGCACAGGACGAGGTATCGGCAGCGATCGCGAAGGTCTTCAGCGCCTACGGCCAGGAGTACCAGGCGGCCATCGCCCAGGCGTCGGCTTTCCACACCGAATTCACTCGCGCGCTGGCGGCCGCGGGAGCCGCCTATGCGCAAGCCGAAGCCGCGAACGCGAGCCTGATAACCGCCGGGGTGTCTGACGCGCTCACCGCCATCACCACACCGATCCAGTCGCTGTTGGGGCCGGCGGCGATCGGCACCGGAGGCGCGGGCAGCGCCGGTGCCCTCACCGCGGTCAGTTCGACCCTGATGGCCGATCCGGTAGTCGCGCTGATCATGGGCGGCACCAGCGTCCCACTGCCCGGGCCCGGCTACGTTTCGGACATCAACAACAACTACATCCAGCCGCTGTTCTCCGGAGCCATCCCACAAGCGTTGTTTACTCCCGAACAGTTCTGGCCGGTGACTCCCGGGCTGGGCAACTTGACGTTCAACCAGTCCGTCGCGCAAGGCGTGACGCTGCTGAACGATGCCATCAACACGCAGCTGGCTCTGGGCAACAAGGTCGTCGCGTTCGGCTACTCGCAGAGCGCCACCATCGTCAACAACGAAATCCTGGCGCTGATGGCGATGGGGACCGGTGCCCCCGACCCCGGCGACCTGTCGTTCATCATGGTCGGCGCCCCCAACAATCCCGACGGCGGCCTGCTGGCCCGCTTCCCGGGCTTCTACATCCCGTTCCTGGACGTGTCGTTCAACGGTGCGACCCCGGCGGCCAACCCCTACCCGACCTCGATCTTCACGGCGCAATACGACGGGATCGCGCACGCTCCGCAGTACCCGCTGAACATCCTGTCGGACATCAACGCCATCATGGGGTACTTCTACGTGCACGGGAATTACCCGGATCTGATGTCGGGACAAGCGATCCAGTTGCCGACGTCTCCGGGTTACACCGGCAACACCGATTACTACATGTACCTGACCCAGGACCTGCCGCTGGTCCAGCCGATTCGCGACATCCCCTATGCCGGACCACCGCTCGCCGATCTGATCCAGCCCCAACTTCGGGTGCTCGTCGACTTGGGCTACTCCGATTACGGACCGGGCCTGAGCTACGCGGATGTGCCCACCCCGGCCGGACTGTTGTCGGTGCCCAACCCCTTCGCCGTCAGCTACTACCTGCTCAAGGGGAGCCTACAAGCGCCCTACGGTGCCGCGGTGGAAATCGGGGTCGAAGCCGGATTGTTGGGACCGGAGTCCTTCCCCGACACCTACCCATGGGTGCCCTCGCTCAACCCGGGCCTGAATTTCTACCTCGGCCAGCCGAGCGTGACGCTGCTATCGCTGCTCAGCGGTGGCCTCGGAGACATATTTCATCTGATTCCGCCACCTGTCTTTCCATGAGTGGCGTCCATGAGTGGCACTAGCAATAGCTTGCGGAAAATGCCGCGCTGGCCCGCGGATTCGCTCTACTGTCGGTTGCGTACCTCAGCTCCGCCGGTTCCGGGTTTGTCCCGGCCCAGCCGAGCGGCCCCGGTCTAGAAAGGGCGCGGATATGTCGTATGTGATCACGGCGCCCGAGATGTTGACGACCGCGGCAACCGACCTAGACGGGATCGGGTCGGCGATCAAGGCGGCCAGCGCCGCCATTGCGGGTCCGACCACCGGTGTGGCGGCCGCGGCCGCGGACGAGGTTTCGGGAGCCATCGCAAAACTGTTCGGCATGTTCGGCCAGGAATACCAGTCCGTCGTCGCGCAAGCCGGCGCTTTCCAAACGGAGTTCACCCGGTTGCTGGCGACCGCGGGGGATAGCTACGCGATCACCGAAGCTTCCAACGCGCTTGGTGCGCTCAACACGCAAGCCCAGACGTTGCTGGGCGGGGCCTTCGGCACCGCCGCGGGGACTTCGGAGACGGCCCCACTGGCCGCGGGCACCCACGTCGCGTTCGTCATGGGCGGCACCGCAATACCCTGGCCCGACGCGACGTATGTGACGGCGGTCCAAGATCTCTTCATCGATCCCCATTTCCCGGGGTTCAGCACACAGGTCCTCTTCACGCCGGAGCAACTCTGGCCATTTACCAGCAATCTGGGCAGCCTGACGTTCGGTCAATCCGTCGCCCAGGGTGTGGCCATATTGCGAGATGCGCTCAGTGCCCAACTCAGCGACCCGGCAAATACCGCCGTCGTCTTCGGCTACTCGCAAAGCGCCACGATTGCCACCAACCAAATACGCGCTTTCATGAGCCAGCTGAATCCGCCCGGTCCCAGCCAGTTGTCGTTTGTGCTGACCGGCAATCCGAACAACCCCGACGGCGGCGTCCTCGAACGCTTCAACGGTCTTTACCTCCCGATTGTGGATGTGTTGTTCAATGGCGCGACCCCGCCGGATTCGCCCTATCCCACCGCCATTTACACCGCCCAATACGACGGCATAGCCAACTTCCCGCGCTACCCGCTCAATGTGGTGTCGGACGTGAACGCGATAATGGGCTTCCTTTATGACGAGCACTACTACGCGGGCCTGACATCGGACCCGAACGCCATAGACTCCGGGCCCACCGTTGCCAACGCGGTGCAGCTGCCGACCTCGCCCGGCTACACCGGCAATACCGAGTACTACATGGTCCTGGCCCAGCATCTACCGCTTACCGACCCGCTTCGTCAGATCCCGTACGTGGGAACACCCATCGCCGATCTGATCCAGCCCTCGCTGCGGGTGATCGTGGACTTGGGCTACAGCGATTACGGACCGGGACAGAACTATGCGGACATCCCCACCCCCGCCTCACTGTTCTCGCTGCCCAACCCGCTCGCGGTGAGCTATTACCTGGGCAAGGGTGCCGTGCAGGGGGTGCAGGCATTCATGGTGGATGAGGGATGGTTGCCGCAGTCCTACCTGCCCGACACCTACCCCTACGTGGCGTCGTTGTCGCCCGGGCTGAACGTTTATCTGGGCCAGCCGAGCGTGACCGGACTATCGCTGCTGACCGGCGCCCTGGGAACGGCGGCTCGCGACCTGGGATGGATTCCGTCCTGGGATTGATTCCCTCCGCGGTGTGAGGCGGCCGCGCATTCCAGCCGCACCGACAACAAGCGCGCAATGTGCCATTGGCGTAAAAGCTTTTTTAAATCGCCCCAACTGTCGACTAGAACCGTTCTACGCTCGCATTAGAACTCAGGTTGCGTGATGACCGGGTTGAGTGTCGTCTCTGAACGACGGTGAAGCGCCCGGATTGCGGGGAAGGCGGCGATATGTCGTATGTGCGAACCATCCCTGAATTCTTGAGCACGGCGGCCGCGGACATCGGCGGCATCGGATCGGCGCTCACCGACGCCAGCTCGGCCGCCGCCGGCCCGACGACCAACCTTTTGGCGGCGGCTGCCGACGAAGTGTCCACCGTCGTCTCGAAGTTATTCGGCGGCTACGGGCTGTCGGCCCAGGCGGTCCTGACCCAGGCCAGTGCGTTTCACGACGAATTCACCGAACTGCTGGCCAATGCCGGGGGCATATACGCCCAGGCGGAGGTCGACAACGCCGAGGCACTGACGAACGCGGTGGGCGAATTCAGCGAGCCGTTCATACAGCTGTGGGACCCGGCTTACACCTATATCGGCTCCAACATCGCCACCGGACCGAATCCACAACCAAACGAGCCGTCGCTGACCCCCGAATTCGCGTTGATCATGGGCGGAACCTTCGACCCGCAACCGTTCCCCTTGTACGTGACGACCATCAACAACGCATTCATCCAGCCCTTCTTCCCCGGCGCGACCTCGGTGGGCCTGTCTTATCCCGCACAGTTCTGGCCGCTCACCTCGGGCCTGACGCTCAATCAGTCGGTCGCCGAAGGCGTCATCGATCTGAACAACGCACTCAGCGTGCAGATCAACGGGGGCCAGCACGTCATCAATTTCGGATTCTCACAAAGCGCGGTGGTGGCCACCCAGGAAATGCAGCGCCTGATGGCCCTGCCCGTCGGCATGCGACCGGACCCCAGTGACCTGTCCTTCGTGCTGGCCGGCAATCCAGCCACCCCCAACGGAGGGATCTTCACCCGCTTCCCCGGAATGCATATCCCCTTCGTGGACTTGACGTTTACCTCGCCGACCCCGCCGGACACCCCTTACCCGACCACCATCTACGCCACCCAATACGACCCCACCAGTGATTTCCCTCGATACCCGCTCAACATCCTGTCCGACCTCAACACCTTGATGAGCCTCGGCCAACACGAGCTGTATCCGAATCTCGACGTCAGTAACGCCGTCCAGCTGCCAACCTCACCCGACTACACCGGCAACACCACCTACTACATGTTCATGACGAAGAACCTGCCGCTGCTCGAACCGGTTCGCGCCATCCCCTTCATCGGCAACCCGATAGCCGACTTCATCCAGCCCGACCTGCGGGTGCTGGTGGACCTGGGCTATTCGGATTGGGGATCCGGCCAGGATTACGCGAACGTCCCCACCCCGGCCACGCTGTTCCCGATACCCAACCCCTTTGTGATCGGCACCGATCTGGTCATCGGGGCCGTGCACGGATCCACCGCCTTGGCGGTGGATCTTGGCCTGCTGCCGGCATCGGCGCTACCGAATGCCTATCCGTATCTGCCGTCCCTGGACACGGATCTGAATTTCTTCCTGGGCCAACCGGGCGTCACCGACATTTCGTTGGTCACCAATGCCATCGGGCCGGTGCTGCAAAGGCTTCCGGCGATCAACCCCGGCTAGGAACCTGCCGGTTTCAGGACCCCAGCGGCGACTGGTTGCGAATGGATTCATCGCGTATGAGCCCGCGCAGCAAAGCGGTGCTGAACTCGGCCGCGATCTCTCTGGCCGTACGCCGACCGTGTGGCCGCAACCAGCGGTAACTACCCAGCGTCATCCCGATATAGCCCAGCGCCACCACGTGCGAATCGCACTCGTAGAACTCCCCGCTGGCGATCCCGCGGTCGATCAGGCCATGCACGTGCTCGTGAACCTGGGCTTCCTTTTCGCGGACCTCGGCAACCTGTTCGGGGGTAAACCACTCGGCGATATAGGGCTGCTCCTGGAAGTACACCGCGGCGCGCTCGGGGTTGTCGGCGATTCCGGTGAGCAACCGGACGGTGTATTGATAGAGCGCCTCGCGAGCCGTCCACGACGGCTCTGCGTGCAACGCGCCCAGGGTGCCTTCGGCGGCCTGGCGGTAGATGTCGAACAGGATCAGCGACTTGCTGGCGTAATAGTGGTAAACCGTCGCCTTGTTCAGCCCGATCACGTCGGCGACGTCGTCCATCCGAGTGCCGTGATAGCCCCTGGCAGCAAACAACTTAGTCGCTACTGCCAGCAACTCCTCACGACGTGAAAGTCCAGTTTCGGACGGCATTTGCCCTCGCTATCGTCACTGCCTGGCCGAGCCGGGCGGGCCACAGAATCAGGCATTTACCAATCAACTGGTTGGACAGTCTATGCAACGGCTGCACCGCCTGTTGCACCGGCGCGGTTGGGGCTAGACTCGCTAGCGGACGAAGTCGCGAGTCGAGAGGTGGAGTAATGGATCCGAGTCCTGACTACGACGCTAGCGACGAGATCGAGTTCTTCTTCAACTACCTGACGTGGGGCTTGCGCGGGGTAACCGACGGCAACGGCTACCCGCCACCGGCCTACCCGCCCGTCTAGGCGGCCCGAGCCGGGCCCGCCGAGCCCGGCTCTCGAGGCGCGCTACAGCGCCTTGAGTTCTTCGGCGACCTCCGTGACCGACTTCTTTGCGTCACCGAACAGCATCGTGGTTCCCTCGCCGTAAAACAGCGGGTTGTCGATCCCGGCGAACCCGGAGTTCATCGAACGCTTCAGCACGATCACTGACTTGGCCTTGTCGACGTTGAGAATCGGCATCCCGTAAATCGGGCTGGACGCGTCGTTGCGCGCCGCCGGGTTGGTCACGTCGTTGGCGCCGATGACGATCGCCACATCGGTGCGGGCGAACTCGTCGTTGATGTCGTCCATGTCCTTCATGGCGTCGTAGTCGACCTCGGCCTCGGCCAGCAGCACGTTCATGTGCCCGGGCATCCGGCCGGCGACCGGGTGGATGGCGTACTTCACCGCCACACCCTTGTCCTCGAGCAGCGAGGCCATGTCCTTGACCGCGTGCTGCGCCTGCGCGACGGCCAGACCGTAGCCGGGCACCACGATCACCTGGTTGGCGTAGGCCATCTGAATCGCCGCATCGGCGGCCGAGGTGGCCTTGACGTGCTTGTCACCGCCGCCGTCAGCACTGGGGGACACGCCCCCGCCACCGAAGCCACCCGCGACGATCGCGGGGATGGAGCGGTTCATCGCCTTGGCCATCAGGTTGGTCAGGATCGAACCCGAGGCGCCCACGATCATGCCGGCGACGATCATCGCGGTGTTGTTCAGCGCCAGACCCGCCGCCGCGGCGGACAGCCCGGTCATGGCGTTGAGTAGCGAGATGACCACCGGCATGTCGGCACCGCCGATCGGCAGCACCACCATCAGACCCAGCACGCCGGCGGCGGCCAGCAGGCCGATCATCCACCACAGCGACACCCCGCCACTGCCCGGATGCGCATCCAGACCGATCACCACCGCGGCCACCACGGCCCCGACCAGCAGCAGCAGGTTGACCGGCTGCTGGGCCTTACCGAAGCCGATCGGCGCGCCGGAGATGAGCTCCTGCAGCTTGCCGAACGCGATGATCGAGCCCCAGAACGAGATCGACCCGATGATCGCCGCAAACAACGAGGCCACCACGATGTGCACGGTCGGCGACTCGCCGTGCTGGAACGCCGAGAATCCCTTGGTCTCGATGAACTCCGACAGCGCGATCAGCGCGACGGTGCCGCCGCCGACGCCGTTGAAGAACGCGACCAGCTGCGGCATCGCGGTCATCTTGGTCAACCGGGCCGGCGGCACACCCAGTGCGACACCCACGACCAGGCCCGCGATGATCAGCACCCACTGATCGGTGTGCCTGATCTTGACCAGCGTGGCGGCCACCGCAATAGCCATGCCCACCGCGGCGATCAGGTTGCCGCGCACCGCGGTCTTCGGCCCGGTCAGGCCCATCAAGCCGTAGATGAACAGCGAGAACGCCAGGATATAGAGGCCGATCACCAAGTAGTTCATTTGGCGGCGGACCCTTCTGCCTTTTCGGCCTTGACGGCCGCGACTTTCTTCTTGCCCTTGAACATGCCCAGCATGCGGTCGGTGACGATGAAGCCGCCAATGACGTTGAGCGTGCCGAACACCACGGCGACGAACAGGATGATCTGTACCGCCAGCGACGGATGCTCGACCTCGCCGAACACCACCAGCGCGCCGAGCACGACGATGCCGTGGATGGCGTTGGTCCCCGACATCAGCGGGGTGTGCAAGGTGTTGGGCACCTTGGAGATGACCGCGAACCCGACGAACCCGGATAGCACCAGGATCGCCAGGTTGGCCAATAGCTCGTCGTACATCGTTGAGCAGTCCTCTCAGTCGTCGCCGCGGGTCACGCAGGAGTCCGCGATGACTTCGTCGTCGAAGTCCGGGGCCAGTTTGCCGTCGGTGAGCAACAGATCCAGCAGCGCGGTGATGTTCTTGCTGTAGAGCTCACTGGCGTGCTCGGGCATCGTCGCCGGCAGATTGAGCGGCGAGGCGATCGTGACATCGTGCTTGACCACGACCCGCCCGGGTTCGGTGAGTTCGCAGTTGCCTCCGGTCTCGCCGGCCAGGTCCACCACCACGCTGCCGGGCTTCATCGCCTCGACGGCGGCGGCGGTCACCAACCGCGGCGCGGGGCGGCCGGGAACCAGCGCCGTGGTGATCACCACGTCGAAACCGCTGATCGCCGCCTCCAGCGCCTTCTGCTGCTGGGCACGTTCCTCGTCGGTGAGTTCGCGGGCGTACCCGCCCTCACCGGCGGCATCGATACCGATGTTGAGCCACTGCGCACCCACCGAGCGCACCTGGTCTGCCACCTCGGGACGCACGTCGTACCCGGTGGTCCGGGCGCCCAGCCGCTTGGCCGTGGCCAGCGCCTGCAGGCCGGCCACCCCGACGCCGAGCACCAGGACGGTGGCCGGCTTCACCGTGCCCGCCGCGGTGGTCAGCATCGGGAAGAACCGGGTCGATTCCGAAGCCGCCAGCAGCACGGCCTTGTAGCCGGCCACGTTGGCCTGCGATGACAACGCGTCCATCACCTGGGCACGCGAGATACGCGGGATAGCTTCCAGCGCAAAGGCCTGGACACCGGCTTGCTTCAACGCACCGATCGAGTTGTCGGCATTGCGGGGGGCCAGAAAGCCGATCAGGGTCTGCCCGTTGCGCAGCTTGCCGACCTCGTCGGCGCTCGGCGGTGCGACCTTGACGACTACGTCGGCGGCCCACGCATCGCCGATGGTGGCGCCGGCTTCGGTGTAGAGATCGTCGGGCAGCAGCGCTCGCTCACCGGCGCCGGATTCCACCACCACGGCCACCCCGCTGTTCACCAGCGAGCCGACCGCCTTGGGTACCAGCGCGACGCGGCGCTCGTCGGGCGTGGACTCGGCCACCACGCCCACCGTCGTCTGCGGATCTGTCATGGCGCGTCTACTTCCTCTAACTCTCCGGCGCGATTCATCTGCCGTTTTGCTCGGCTGCGCGCTTGGCTACCTTAACGTGTGCCAGCCGAAACACCGATTTGCGCTGTCCACGGGGAGCTGATCGCGAAGCATCAACTCAAGGCTTGATGGTGCGCCGTTCACCCGGCCTTCGGTACCGGTCGAGGTGTTGTGGCGCCACAAGATGGCGTTGTGTTTTCCGCCGCGTCACACCGGCTGGCCACTCACCACATCGGGATCTCTTGGCCGTGCTCAGCGGCCGGTCGCGGGCCGAAGAAGCGTCGCTGCGATTCGGTGATCGCCACATCGTTGATGCTCGCCTCGCGGCGGGCCATCAGCCCCGAGGGGGTGAATTCCCACAGTTCGTTTCCGTAACTGCGGTACCACTGTCCCGTGGCATCACGCGACTCGTACTGGAACCGCACCGCAATGCGGTCCTCACCGAAGCTCCACAGGCTCTTTCGCAGCGAGTAGTCGAGTTCGCGCTGCCACTTGCGGGTCAAGAAGGCGACGATCTGTTCCCTGCCGACGACGTACTCGTCGCGGTTTCGCCACCGCGAGTCCACCGTGTAGGCCAGGCTGACCCGCTGCGGGTCGCGGGTATTCCACGCGTCCTCGGCGGCTTGGACCTTCTGGGTAGCGGTTTCGAAGGTGAACGGCGGAAATGGCGGCCGGCTCTCAGTCATGGGGTTCATCGTGCGCCTCGACCGACACGACACTGAAGCGGTTGCGCGAACACGCCGCAGCAAGTCGCAACCGCTTATGTCTCGCGATGGCCCCGCCGGGCCAGGGCTTGGCGGACCCGACGGACGACGTCTTCGGGTGCGTCCCCGGCGATCACCCGGATGACGATCCAGCCCAACTCGTCGAGCTTGCGCAGCCGCCACTGGTCACGGGCATATTGCCGGCGGTCGAAGCGATGCTGGTCACCGTCATACTCGGCAGCCACTTGGTATGTCTGCCAGCCCATGTCGAGCACTGCGACCAGACGCCAGTTCTGGTGTACCGGTATTTGGGTGACGGGAACGGGCAGGCCCGCATCGATCAAGACCATCCGCAGCCAGGTTTCCCGGGGCGAGGCGGCGCCCGCGTCGACCAGCGGAAGCGTGGCGCGCAGCCGCCGCAGCCCGCGCGCTCCCGAGTACCGCTTGGCGAGCAGCAGCACATCCTCGCCGGAGAACGCCGTCGCGCGCATCAACGCGTCCAGCCGCGCCACCGACTCGCCGCCGGGTAGCTGCCGCCCCAGGTCAAAGGCCGTCCGCGCCAGCGTGGTCACCGCCAGCCCGGCAACACGCGTCACCTCGTCGGGCTCGATTCGCAGATTGCGCGTGATCACCCCGGCCGGGGGATGGGGGTTGCGCCAGATCAACTCGACCGGCTCGTCGTCGCCGATCCAGTCCGAGCCATGCAACCCGGCGGCCGCGAGCCCGGCCAGCACGCCCCGCCGGCCCGTCCATAGCCACGCCGCCTTGCAGCGCGTTCGAAACGACGGTGCGGCGTGGGCGGGCAGGTAGACGTCGGGGTAGATGGCGCGGAATTCGGTTCGCAGCCGATACGGGCTCAGCCTCCCCCGCCGCACCGCCTCGCTGCCCACGAACACGTCTTCGTTCCTGGCGGCCCTGGCAGCCCTGGCGTCCATGACCAGACCCTGGCAGGACCCGCCGACAGCCCCGCCCAGACTTAAACCATTGCGATACCCAACGGGGTGTCTTGGCAGACGTTTAAGTGTCGCGTTGACGACCTAAGAATCAGCGCCGTGACACGTGTCCTATGGTGGCGGAATGGACTTCGCGATGTCGGCCAAGGCCATCGATTACCACCAGCGGTTGTCCGACTTCATGACGGAATACGTATTTCCGGCCGAGGCGGATTACGACAAGTACCGCGAAGACGCCGGTCCGCACGATCACACCGTCCCGCCGGTCGTCGAGGAACTCAAGGCCAACGCCAAGGCGCGCGGCCTGTGGAACCTGTTTCTCCCGGCCGAGTCCGGCCTGACCAACCTGGAATACGCGCCGCTGGCCGAGCTGACCGGGTGGAGTCTCGAGATCGCGCCAGAGGCACTCAATTGCGCGGCGCCCGACACCGGAAACATGGAGATCCTGCACATGTTCGGCACCGACGAGCAGCGCAGGCAGTGGCTGGACCCGTTGCTGCACGGCGAGATCCGCAGCGCCTTCTCCATGACCGAGCCGGCGGTGGCCAGCAGTGATGCCCGCAACATCGAGACCACCATCTCGCGTGACGGCGCCGACTACATCATCAACGGCCGCAAGTGGTGGACGTCGGGTGCCGCCGATCCCCGCTGCAAGATCCTCATCGTGATGGGCCGCACCAACCCCGACGCGGCCGCCCATCAGCAACAGTCGATGATCCTGGTCCCGACTGATACCCCGGGGGTGACGATCGCCCGGTCGACGCCGGTGTTCGGCTGGCAGGATCAGCACGGCCACTGCGAGGTGGAATACGACAACGTCCGGGTGCCGGCCACCAATTTGCTCGGCGAAGAGGGAACCGGGTTCGCGATCGCGCAGGCGCGCCTGGGACCAGGGCGCATCCACCACTGCATGCGAGCGCTGGGCGGGGCCGAACGCGCGTTGGCGCTCATGGTGGACCGCGCCCGCAACCGGGTGGCATTCGGCCGGCCGCTGGCCGAGCAGGGCGTGGTGCAGCAGGCGATCGCCAAATCCCGCAACGAGATCGACCAGGCCAGACTGCTGTGCGAGAAGGCGGCGTGGACGATCGACCGGCACGGCAACAAGGAGGCCCGCCATCTTGTGGCGATGATCAAGGCGGTGGCCCCTCAGGTGGCCTGCGACGTCATCGACCGCGCCATCCAGGTGCACGGCGCCGCGGGCGTCAGCAACGACACCCCGCTGGCCCGGCTGTACAGCTGGCATCGCGCGATGCGAATTTTCGACGGCCCCGACGAGGTACACATGCGATCCATCGCACGTGCCGAACTCGGACGGGAAAAATCCGCGTTCGCGGCGGCGGTCACCTCCCATGGCTGAGACCGGTCCCGAACTTCCGGGCGCCTGGAATTTTCGCGACGTTGCCGACAGCACGGCGGCGCTTCGCCCGGGACGGCTGTTCCGGTCCAGCGAGCTGAGCGGTCTTGACGATCAGGGCCGTGCCGCCCTACGCCGATTCAAGATCACCGACGTCGCCGACCTGCGCTCGTCGCGCGAGGTCGCCCGGCGCGGTCCGGGGCAGGTGCCGGCCGGGGTCGACATCCACCTGTTGCCGTTTCCCGATCTCGCCGACGACCAAGCCGGCACCGACGACAACGCGCCCCATGAGACGGCGTTCAAACGACTCCTGACCGACGGCGACGCGGGCGAATCCAGCGAGGCGATCGATCAGGTCGCCGCCCGCTACATGGCCGACGAATACCGGCAATTCCCGATGCGCACCGGGGCCCAGCGCGCGGTACACCGCGTGTTCACGCTGCTGGCCGCGGGGCGCCCGGTGCTCACGCACTGCTTTGCCGGCAAAGACCGCACCGGCTTTGTGGTCGCCACGGTGCTCGAAGCCGTCGGCGTGGACCGCGACGTGATCCTGGCGGATTACCTGCGCAGCAACGACGCGGTGCCGCAGCTGCGTGACCGGATCTCGGAAATGATCCGAGAGCGCACCGACGTCGAACTGACGCCCGAGGTAGTGACCTTCACCAAGGCCCGGTTATCCGATGGCGTCCTCGGCGTCCGCCCCGAATACCTGGCCGCGGCATGGCAGACAATCGACGAGACTTTCGGCTCACTGGATGGCTATCTGGCCGACTCCGGCATCACCGAAGCCGACCGGCACCAGCTGCGCAGCGCGTTGCTCGGCTGACGCACCACGGGTCGGCGCTGATTGCTCCAAAAGCCCGAACGCGAGCGTGGAATCGCTTTACGCTCAACGGGTACCGGCATTGCGGGTGAGTAACCGCCCCCGCTTGCCAGGAGGGACAGCGCGTTGTCGTACGTAGTTGCGCAACCGCCGGCAATAGCGGCGGCGGCTACTGAGCTGGCGGGTATCGGTTCGGCCCTGAGTGAAGCCACCGCCGCTGCGGCGGGCCCCACCACCGCGATCCTGTCGGCGGCCGCCGACGAAGTGTCGACCGCCATCGCGCAACTGTTGGGCACGTTCGGCGCCGAATATCAGGGGATCAGCACACAACTGGCCGCGTTTCACGCGCAGATCACTCAGCGGCTGGCCACGGTTGCGAATTACTACATCAATGCCGAAGAAATCAACAACGCCGCCCTGCTAGAAGAAGCGACCGCTGGACTTTATTCGCCGAATTCGCCGCCGACCGTGCCGGCCGTGTTCAACGACTACGTCGCGATCGCCATGGGCGGAACCGGAACGCCAATTCCTTCGACCAGCTACCTCGACGCCGTCAACACGCTCTACATTCAGCACATTGCGCCCGGCGCGATCGCCAAGGCGCTGTTCACCCCCGAACAGCTGTACCCGATCACCGGCGTCAAGAGCCTGCCCTTCCAGACGTCGGTACAAGAGGGCCTGAAAATCCTCGACATCTCGATCTGGAACGAAATCAATGCCGGAAACCATGTGACGGTTTTCGGCTATTCCCAAAGCGCGGTCATCGCCTCGCTGGAGATGCAGCATTTCATCTCCCTGGGCCCGAATGCCCCCGACCCCAGCCAGATCAATTTCATCCTGACCGGCAACGAGATGAATCCGAACGGGGGCATCCTGGCGCGTATCCCCGGTCTCAATGTCGCGAGCCTGGGTCTGCCGTTCTACGGGGCGACGCCGGACAATCCCTACTACACGACGACCTACACCCTCGAGTACGACGGCTTCGCCGACTTCCCGCGCTACCCGCTCAACGTCCTGTCCGACGTCAATGCCGTGTTCGGCATTCTCACGGTGCACCGAACCTACCCGGACCTCACTCCCGAACAGATCGCCTCGGCCACGCTGCTGCCGACCGAAGGTCCGACGACGGGCACCTATTACATGATCCGCACCGAAAATCTGCCGCTACTGGACCCGGTGCGCGCGATCCCCGTGATCGGAGAGCCGCTGGCCGCCCTGGTCCAGCCCGACTTGAAGGTGCTGGTCAACCTCGGCTACGGCGACCCGAACTACGGCTACTCAACGAGCCCGGCAAACGTGCCCACCCCATTCGGCCTGTTCCCGGACGTCTCCCTGCAGGTTGTCGCCGATGCGCTGGTCGCCGGAACACACCAGGGCATCAACGACTTTGGCGCCGCCCTGCCGACCGCGCTGAGCACCACACCCCAGATCGCTCCGCTGGAATTCCCGCCGTACGTGCAGTCGGTGCTGCCGCCCGCGCCGCCGCCGATGCCGGCCACGCCGATCAACATCGCCAACACGCTTGCCTCTGTCGTCTCGACCGGCTACTCGGTTCTGCTGCCGACCGCGGACATCGGTCTGGGATTCGTCACCAGCCTGCCCGCCTACAACCTCACCCTGTTCCTGAGCCAGCTGGCGCAGGGTGATCTCCGGGCCGCGATCGAACTGCCGCTGGCCGCCACGTTCGGGCTGGGCGCGCTGGGTGGCATGATCGAGTTCATCGCGGTGATGGAAGCCGCGGCCGAGATCGCCCAGGATCTGCAGAGTCTGTATCTCTAGTGGCCGCTCGGCGCCAAACTCCCGACAGACCGGCGAGACGGACTTAGGCTAGCTGGGCCACCCTTGCCAACCCTGGTTGTTGGGAGGACGAACGAACCCATGACGTACGTGTTCGTTGAACCAGAGACCATCACCACGATGGCCGCAGATCTCGAGGGCATCGGGTCGGCGATCGACGCCGCCAGCGCCGCGGCCGCCGGCCCGACGTCAAGGCTGGTGCCCGCGGCCGCCGACGAGGTTTCGACGGCGATTGCGGGCCTCTTCGGCGGTTACGGCCAGCAGTACCAGGCCGTCGTCGCCCACGCCTCCGCGTTTCATCAGCAGTTCACGCAGACCGCGGCGGCCGCCGGGTTGGCCTATGCCCAGACCGAGGCTTCGTCGGTCGCCGCAATCTCCAACGCATTAGAAGCGTTTGGGACACAAGCCTATTCGCTGCTGGGAGGTGGCAATGCCGCGGCATCGGCCACGCCGTCCGCCTCGATCACCACCACCCCACTGACGGGACCCACGGTTTCGTTGGTCATGGGCGGCAGCGGGAACCCGCTGCCCGGGCCCGACTACCTGGCGGACTTCTTCAACTACATCACCCCGCAATTCGGTGTCACCACAAGTCAGGCACTGTTCACTCCCGAGCAGCTCTACCCGCTCACCGGCGAGAAGAGTCTGCCGCTGGCCATATCGGTGAGCCAGGGCGTCCAGATACTGCACAACGCGATCCTGGGTCAGCTCGCCGAAGGCAACAGCGTCGTCGTCGGCGGCTATTCACAAAGCGCGATCATCGCTTCTCTGGAGATGCAAAATCTCGCGGCCATGCCGCCCGGCACCGCTCCGACCGCCGACCAACTCGGCTTCTTACTGCTGGCCAACCCGATGAACCCCAACGGCGGCCTGCTATCGCGCTTCGCCGGGCTGACCCTGCCCAGTCTGGGCGTGGACTTCTACGGCTCCACCCCCGCCGACACGATCTATCCGACCTCGATCTACACCCACGAATACGACGGGTTCGCCGACTTCCCGCGCTACCCGCTCAACATCGTGTCGGATCTCAACGCCATTGCGGGCATCGCGTTCGTGCACACCGATACCCCGACGATCAATCCCGAGACCCTTCCGCCCGGCGACCTGATCAAAATGGACACGTCTGCCGATTACACCGGCAACACCTCGTATTACCTGATCCATACCGAGCGACTGCCACTGTTGGAACCGCTGCGGTTCATCCCGGTAGTCGGAAATCCGTTGGCAGATCTACTGCAACCGGATCTGACGACGATCGTCAATCTCGGCTACGGAGATCCCCGGTACGGCTACTCGACCGCGCCGGCCAACATCGAGACACCGTTCGGCCTGTTCCCGGAGGTCGACCCGAAGGTGGTCGCCCAACAGCTGGTCATCGGCACTCAGCAGGGATTCCACAATGCCGCATACGATTTGGTCGCACCGCAGCCATCGCCACCCACCCCGCGCCTGTTCCTGGACATCCCCAATCCGCTGGCGTCGATCGCGTTGCCACCGCCGGCCAGCTTGGTGGCACCGACGTCAATCGACGGCTTCATCAATGCCCTGCAGACGGCAAACACAACTGTCACCAACGCTTTCACCGACGTCCTGGCAACCAGCTACGCGAAGCTGCTGCCTACCGCTGACATCATCAATGCCGGCCTCACCACGGTTCCGTCCTACAACGTCAATCTATTTCTGGATGGGATCGAGCAGGCGGTCGATGGCGATCCCATCGGACTGATCAACGCCATCGGGTATCCGATCGCGGCCGACGCGGCGTTGCTCGGACTGGCGGGCGGCCTTGAAGCCCTGGTGCTCTTGGGCGCCATTGTCACCGACTTCTAGCCGCCTACCAGCGGTAAAGCCCGGGGGCGAGACTCCTCCCGAAAATGCGACGCCGGGGTTCTCGCTCCCGCTAGGCTACTGAAACCGCCCCGCCGCCATTGCGAATTGCCGGCAATTCGCAAGGCAGCAACAGACCAGAAAGCTTGGGTCGTCGGGAAGGACGAGGCCAATGTCGTATCTGCTCGCTGAGCCGGAATTGCTGGCCTCGGTCGCCACCGAGATCGACGGGATTGGATCGGCGATCAGCACCGCCGGCATGGCCGCGGCCGGCCCGACCTCGAGTCTGCTGGCGGCCGCCGGCGACGAGGTATCGGGGGCTATCGCCAACCTGTTCAGCGTTTATGGCCGGGAGTGCCAGGCCGTCCTCGCACAGGTCGAGGCGTTTCGCAGCGAATTCGCCCAGACATTGGCCGCCGCGGGGGTCGCCTACGCGCAGACCGAGGCCGCCAGCCTCGCCGCCCTGCGCGGCGCGCTGGGAATACCCAGCGCCGCGCCGGCCGTATCGAGCGCGAGCACAATTCCGCCATTCACGGCAAACCTCACCTCATTGTTCTTGGGGCCCACCGGAGTTCCGATTCCCGACGAATCGTATGTGCAAGCCGCCAACAATCTTTTCGTCCGCTCATCCGATATTTTGCGCCCGCTGTATACACCGGAAGAGCTTTATCCACTCACCGGCGTGAAGAGCTTGACCCTCAACGCCTCGGTGGAGGAGGGCCTGACCATTCTCGACAACGCGATCATGGCGCAGCTCAGCATCCCCGGAAACAGCGTCACCGTGTTCGGCTACTCACAAAGCGCGATAATCGCATCGCTGGAGATGCAAAAGCTCGCCGCCCTGGGGCCAAGCGCACCGACCGCATCCCAACTCAACTTTGTGCTCGTCGGCAACGAGATGAACCCGAACGGCGGAATGCTGGCCCGCTTCCCGGACCTATCCTTGCCGAGCCTCGGTTTGACGTTCTATGGCGCCACACCTTCCGATACGATTTACCCAACCGCGATTTATACCCTCGAATACGACGGATTCGCCGACTTCCCACGCTATCCACTGAATTTCATCGCCGACCTCAATGCGGTGATGGGCATCCCCTTCGTACACGTCAAATATCTGGACCTCACCGCGGCACAGGTCGACAGCGCGATCGAATTGCCGACGTCGCCGGGCTACTCGGGCGTCACCAGCTATTACGTGATCCCGACGGAGAATCTGCCGCTGCTAGAACCGCTTCGAGCGATTCCGGTGATCGGCAACCCGCTGGCAAACCTGATCCAGCCGGACTTGAAGGTCATCGTCAATCTGGGCTACGGCGACCCGAACTACGGCTACTCGACCAGCTACGCCGATGTGCGCACGCCGTTTGGCTTGTTCCCCGACGTCAGCCCGGGCACCATCGTGGACGCCCTGGCCGCGGGAACCCAGGAAGGGATCCAAGATTTCACCGCCGACCTGCAAGCCATGTTCGGACAACCGATTCCGACCCCCGAGATCATGCTGCCAACCCCGGCCGACATCCTGGGCAAGTTGTCAGAGCTGCCGTCACCGGCACAGGTGGTGAATACCTTGACCGCGGTGGTCGCAAACGATTACGCGGTGCTGCTACCCACCGCCGACATCGGGCTTGCCGTTGTCACCACGTTGCCCTTGTACAGCACCCAACTTTTCTTCGACCAACTCCTGCAGGGCAACCTCATCGATGCGTTCGGGTACCCGATCGCAGCCACGGTGGGGTTGCTCACGATCGGCGGAGCGGTCGAATTCCTCACCATCGCCGCGGCAGCGCAGACGACTGTGCAAGACATCGGCTCCCTCATCCCCTGAGACCGGCCACCGGCCCACCGGCATGCACCTCCATGACTTCGCCGCACCATGTTTCCGCCCAATCTCACAGAAATGACATCCCGGTTAACGCAAAACCCGGACGCGGGCCCCGGTAGCGCCATAATCTGTCCCTGGCCGCTTCGGCCGAGGTGCGAGTCGCGGCGCGACCGGAAAAGAGGTCCGCTCGCCGGGTAGGACAACCGCCAGGTAGCTACTCGACAAGCCGCAGCCCATCGGCACCCCAGTTCGGGCCGGCCCAACACATCTGACGCACAACGCGCAGCAACACTCACAGGGAAATACACGATGCGGTCGACCGGACAGATTTGCCCCGACAACATGACGAGCCGCGCGACGACCGGCGCGGGACCAAGCGAAAAGCCCTGTATCTGAAGGGAACCCGTCGATGACGTACATGATGGCGCAGCCGCAGCTGTTGGCCTCCGCGGCCGCAGATGTGGAAGGTATCCGTTGGGCGCTGACACAGGCCAATGCCGCCGCGGCCGGGCCGACGACGAGTTTGGTTGCCGCCGCCGCCGACGAGGTGTCCACGGCCGCCGCGAAGCTGTTCGGCGGGTACGCCCTGGAATACCAGTCCGTCATCGGCCACGTGACCGCATTTCATGAGGAATTCGTCCGGACCTTGGCTGCCGCCGGCACCGCATACGCGGGGGCCGAAGCGGTCAATACGGCAACGATCTCCGGTGCACTGGACGCGCTGACCGCCCCCATCCAGTCCCTGCTCGGCGGAGGTGCGGCCTCAACGGTCGCGGCGGGCGGTGCGGCGGTGGCGCCCGCGGCACTGGCCGACCCGTTCGTCGCATTGATCATGGGCGGCAGCGGCACGCCGATTCCGCCGCCGGATTACCTGCAGAACGTCGCCCCCTACATCCCCGGCATGCCCACCCAATTGCTGCCGCTGAACACACCTGAGGGGCTGTATCCGCTCACCGCCATCAAAGATCTGCCGCTGAACACGTCGGTGGCCAACGGCGTTCAAATACTGGACAACGCGCTGTTCGGGCCCCAGGGCCTGATCACCTTGGGCAACAACGTCAACGTCTTGGGCTACTCGCAAAGCGCCGTCGTCTCTTCGCTGGAGATGCGCAATCTGCAAGCACTCGGCAGCCCGAACACCGACAATCTCGCCTTCACCCTGCTGGGTAATCCGATGGCCCCCAACGGCGGCCTGCTGTCGCGCTTCCCCGGGTTGTCGCTGCCTGCGCTGGGTCTGGACTTCTACGGAGGGACACCGTCGAACACCGGCTACGAGCTGAATCAGTACACACTGCTTTACGACGGATACGCCGATTTCCCGCAGTACCCACTCAATTTGTTGGCCGACCTCAACGCATTCGCCGGCATCCAATTCGTCCACGGCGACTACCCGGATCTGGATCCAAACAACCTTCCTGCGGGCTACAACCTGGTGCAGTTGCCGGTCTCCCCGGGCAACAACGGCCTCGAGAACTACTACATGATCACCTACCCGGGCCTGCCAATCCTGGAGCCGCTGCGGGCAATCCCGGTGATCGGCAATCCGCTGGCGGATCTGGTCGAGCCCAATCTCACCTATCTGGTCAACCTCGGTTACGGCGATCCCAATTACGGTTACTCGACCGGGTATGCCGACGTAACGACACCGTTTGGCCTGCTTCCCCCGATCGACCCGGTGGACTTCGCCGGTGCCATGGTCAACGGCACCCAACAGGGTGTGACCGCCTTCGTCAACGACATCAGCGCAATTCCCGCGACACTGCCCAGCCTTTCGCTGCCGGACTTTTCGCAGACCGGCGGTTCGTCGGTGCCGTCGACCTTGCCGGCCGTGCCGACCGTCACGAATGCCTCGATCAACGGATTCATCGACGCCCTCCAGGCGGCCAACACGAATATCGCCAACGCCATCACGAATGTGTCCGCCGACACCTATGCCGCGTTGCTTCCGACCGCCGACATCATCAACACCGTGTTGACCACTGTTCCGTCTTACAACGTCAACCTGTTCCTGGACGGAATCCAGCAGTTCGTCAACGGTGACCCCGTCGGGCTGATCAACGCCATCGGCTATCCGATCGCTGCGGATGTGGCCGTGGCGGCGCTCGCCGGGGGCTTCGAGGTCATCGTCCTGGCCGACACCGCCCAGGAGGTGGTCAGCGACATCGTCGGCGCGTTCTAGGACGGCACGGGCCGGCCCGCACCCGCTACGGCTCCAGAACGATCTTGCCCAGCACGGCGCCGTCGGCCAAACTCTGCAGCGCGGCTTGCGCCTCGCTGAGCGGAAAACGCTGCGGCGGAGGCGGTCTCAGCCCCAGGGAAACCAGGTGATTGAGCCCCCAGGAGAACAAGTACACCGAACCGGGCACCCGGTTGAGGTATTCACCCCACGCGACACCCAGCACGCCGACGTTGCGCCGCAGCAAGCGATTGACCGCGAGCGTCGGGATGCTGCCCGCGGCGAAGCCGATCGCCAGGAGCTTGCCGTCGATCGCCAGCGCGCGAATCGCATCATCGAAGACCGGGCCACCAATCGGGTCGACCACGATATCCACGCCCCGCCCGTGCGTGTGCTTGTGCACTTCCTCGACCCAGCCCTCGGTCAAGGGCAGCACCACATCGGCCCCCACCGAGGCGACATAGTCGATCGCACCCTCCCGGTGCACCACGGCTATCACCTGGCCGGCGCCCATCGCCTTGGCGATCTGGATGGCCGCCGTGCCAACTCCGCCGGCACCACCGAGCACCAACACCGTCTCACCCGGCCGCATCGCGGCCCGGCGAGCCAGCGCGAAGTACATGGTGTTGTAGTTGACCAGCAATGACACCGCTTCGGCGTCATCGAGTTCGGCCGGGCTGCGCACCACGTTGGAAACCGGAACCGCCACTTGTTCGGCGTAGCCACCGAGTACGCCGAACGCCGAAACCCGTTCTCCCACCCGAAAGCCCGACCTCGCGGGCGCCGACCGCACGACACCCGCGGTTTCCAGCCCCGGCACGAACGGCGGCGGCAGCTTCAGCTGATATTCGCCCTTGGTCAGCAGCAGATCCGGAAAGCACACCCCGGCCGCCCGAACGTCGATGACGACGTTGCCGCCGCCATCTGAAACGTCGTCTACCTCGGTGTAGACCAGGCCGGACGGACCAGAAAGCTCTTGTACGACACAAGCTTTCATATAGTTACAGCTTGAATCCGGCTTTTTGCGCGCCGGACAGATCGGTGATCTGAGCCCACTGCGCCGCAATGTCCTGCACCGACGGCGGCGTCTGGAAGTTGGCGCCGTCGTTCTGGAACAGCGCGGCGCGCTGCACCTTGCCGCCGCCGACGATGAACACCGACCCGTTGTCGGCGCACTCCTCGGTGCACAGGTAGGCCACCACGGGCGCGACGAATTCCGGCGTGAGCTTCTCGAGCACCTCGGGGGGCATGATGTCTTGGGTCATCCGGGTGGCCGCGATCGGGGCCACCGCGTTGGAATGGATGTTGTACTTGGCGCCCTCCAGCGCCAGGGTGTTGATCAGGCCAACCAGCCCGAGCTTGGCCGCGCCGTAGTTGGTCTGCCCGAAGTTGCCGAACAGGCCGCTGGTGGAGGTGGCAACGACGACCCGGCCGTAGCTCTGCTCGCGAAAGTGCGGCCATGCCGCACGGACGACGTTGTAGCCACCGTAGAGATGCACCTTCAACACGGCGTCCCAGTTCTCCGACGTCATCTTGTGGAAGGTTCCGTCACGCAGGATGCCGGCGTTGCTCACCACACCATGCACGGCGCCGAACTCGTCGAGCGCGGTCTTGATGATGTTCGCCGCGCCGTCTTCGGTGGCGACGCTGTCGTAGTTGGCGACCGCGCGACCGCCGCCCTCACGGATCTCGGTAACAACCTGATCGGCCATCGCCGATCCGGCGCCCGTGCCGTCGCGAGCCCCACCGAGGTCGTTGACGACCACGCTGGCTCCCTCGCGGGCAAGGGTGAGCGCGTATTCGCGGCCCAGTCCCCCACCGGCTCCGGTGACGACGACGACGCGATCCTGTACTCCGGGCATCAGGTTCCTCTCTGTTGACACGGTCGGGTTCGGCCCGGCACCAGGGCCGAAGCCGTTGGGCATGGGCGTCAGGCTAGAACAGCCTGCGAGCCAGCTTGAAGGCCCGCTCGGTGTAGGGCGGGTAGATGATGTTGGAGAGGTCGGGGCGAGTCGGCTTGGTCAACACCGACTTGCGGTGACTGAACTCATCGAAGCCCCACTTGCCGTGGTAGGCGCCCATGCCCGAAGCGCCGACACCGCCGAACGGCAACTTCGCCGTCGACACCTGGAAGGCGAGGTGGTTGACCATCATGCCGCCCGCGGGCACCTCGTTGATCACCCGTTCGCGGATTTCGCGCGACTTGGTGAACAGGTATGCCGACAACGGCTTGGGCCGTGAGTTGACGAAACCGATGGCCTCATCCAGCGATTTGACGGTAAGCACCGGCAGGATCGGCCCGAAGATCTCGTTGGTCATCACCGGACCGCTCGGATCGGGGTCGACGACCACGGTCGGCTGAATACGCAGGCTCTCCGCCGTGCACTTGCCGCCCACCTCAACCTTGCACTTACCCCCGGCCTTGGCTTCGGATTCGGCCGCCGCGATGTAGCCGCTCAACCGGTCGAACTGGCGCCGGTTGACGATCCGCAGCCCGTCGGGGTCGTCTTGGGAGCGGAACTTGGTGACGGCGGCGCCGATCTTGCCCACGAGTTCGTCCCGAATCGTTGCGTCAGCCAGCACGTAGTCGGGAGCAACACAGGTCTGGCCGCCGTTGAGTAGTTTGATCCAGGCGATCCGCTTGGCCGCGACATCGATGTCGGCGTCGGCGGCGACGATCACCGGGCTCTTGCCGCCGAGTTCAAGGGTGACCGGGGTCAGATGCGGCGCGGCGCCTTCGTAGACCTTGCGGCCGATCTCGGTGCCGCCGGTGAACATCACCCGATCTAGGCCCTGCCCAATCAGCTCCTGGCTCACCGCGCCGTCGCCTTCGATCACCGCAATCGCGTCACGGTCCAGATAGCGAGGCACCAATTCGGCCATCAAACGCGACGATGCCTCGGCGATTTCGGAGGGTTTGAGAACGACGGTGTTGCCGGCCGCGATCGCACCGACCGCCGGACCCAGCGTCAGATAGAACGGATAGTTCCAGGCGCCGATGATCAGCACGGTGCCGTACGGCTCGTACTGCACCCAACCCCGGCCGGGCAACTGCGGCGCTTCGAGCAAGACGTGCTTGCGCCGCATCCACTTGCGTACCTTCTTGGCCGCGTACTTCGCTTCGGCGATGGTCGTTGCGATGTCGGCGATGAACGCCTCTACCGGGTTGCGGTCCAGATCCTCAACCAGCGCTTTGGTGATGGCGTCTTCGTTTTCCTCCATCAACCTTTGCAGCTGCAGCAGTTGCTGCTTGCGCCACTGCACGTTGCGGGTCCGCCCGGAGGCAAACGTCTGGCGTAGCCGGGCGACGGTGGCACCGACATCGGTTGGCTTGGAATCGTCGGACGGGGCTCGAACTCCGCCGGCTCCGTTTGCTCCGCGCTCCTGAGCTTTGGCTGCAACCGATTCGGTGGTCATCATTGTCCTTCCCTTCCGGCGGTGCCCAGGCTACGTCGCGTGGTCGCACACCGGTGATAACCGCGATCCTAGTCACCCGGCCAGCGCAGCAATAGAAAGATCGTGCCGGATCCGAGCATCCGCCCGCACAACGGCAACGGCCGACGGATTCGTCAGGGCTTACCCGCCGTCACGAAACGGTTGACGAACGGTCCTTCCTGCGAGTGCGCCGTCCGGCCCAGCCGGAGGGCTTCCGCGCCCGCCTGGACCGAATCCGTCGTCCAGCCGTGCGCGGCGAACCAATCGGCGGGGTCGGGCTGGCCTTCGTCGTCGAACCACAGGTCAAAGGGATCAAACGAGGTGTCCTGACCGCGGGCCTGGCGCTTGGCGCGCTGCCGGGCCCACCTTTGGGCCCGTTCTTCGGCCGCTCGGCGAGCGTCCTCGTCTACCCCGAACATCTCGACGGCCACCCGGCTGCCGGTCGCACTGTTGGCGTCGATGGCGGTGAACAGCGCGTGTTGGGCGGCCGCCGGCAGAAACGGCAGCAGCCCTTCGGCCAGCCAGGCCGTCGGAAGCGACGTCTGAAAACCCGCGTCACGTAACGCCTGCGGCCAATCGTGGCGCAGGTCGACCGGTACCGCCCGCAGCGCAGCGACCGGTGCGGCGCCATGGCGGGCCAGGGTGTGTTCCTTGTAGTCCAGCACCTTGGGCAGATCGATCTCGTAGACCGTGGTACCGCCCGGCCAGTCCAGCCGGTAGGCGCGGGAATCCAGACCGGCCGCCAGAATGACCACCTGGCGGATCCCGGCCGCTACCGCATCGATGAAGTAGCTATCGAAGAAGTGGGTGCGCACGGCCAGATAGTCGGTCATCTGTTGGGAGTCGACGGTGAAGTCGGGATCATCGTCGTCATCGGTCTGCGCCCACCAGGCGGCGACCTGTTCGCGAACCGCCGCCAGCTCGGGGGTGGAGACCAACGGCTCGGCGAACTGGTCACGGATCAGTGGGGTCTCGCTGGCGGTCTCGGCGGCCCGAGCCAGCGCGACCATCACCGCGGTCGCTCCGACACTGGTCGCGATGTCCCAGGAATCGTCGGCGGTGCGCGGCATTACAGCCGTTCCGCGGTCACGAAGTCGGAGTAGGCCTGCTTGTCGTCGGCCATCGGCACGCCTTCGACCCAGCGCCCCACCCGGTGCATCTCGTCGCAGGCGTTCTGGGCGTTGGCCCGCCAGCCATGCTCGTTGAGCCACTGTCCGAGCAGCGCGCGGTCCGGGTCGTGGTAGATCAGCTCGTGCACGTCGATGGTTTGTTCGAGGCCGAGTGTCTGGGCGACCTTTCTGAATCGCTCCCGCATTTGTTCGCGCCGCTCATCGGCGTGGTTGCCCGCGGTTTCGGCCGCAATGCGGCTGCCCGCGCAGCTGAGTTCGCCAATTTGGGTGAACAGCCGGTCTTGCGCCTCGGCGGGCAGGTACATCAACAAGCCCTCGGCCAGCCATGCGGTTCGCGCGCTCGGATCGAACCCGGCGGCGCGCAGGGCGCTCGGCCAGTCCTGGCGCAGGTCAATGGCCACCTCACGGCGCTCGGCCGCCGGCGTTACCCCGTTTTCGGCCAGGGTGGCCGACTTGTAGGCCAGCACCTGAGGCTGATCGATCTCGTAGACGGTGGTGCCCGCCGGCCAGTCCAGCCGGTAGGCGCGCGAATCCAGCCCCGACGCCAAGATCACGACCTGCCGGATCCCGGCCGCGACGGCGTCGGCGAAGTAGGTGTCAAAGAAGTTCGTCCGGACCGCCTGGTAGCTGCGCATGTGCTCGACGGTGGCGGCGGTTTCGGCATCGATGGCCTCGACTTTGGCCACCATCTCCTGATCGAGCATCGCTTCCCAGATGACCCCGGCATTGGCGTTGGTGACCAGCATCCTGGCGTACGGGTCGCGGATCAGCGGCTCGGGCTTGCTGGTTTCGACGGCCCGGGCCGCTGCCACCATGACAGCGGTCGCGCCGACGCTGGTTCTGATGTCCCACGTGTCGTCGTGGGTGCGCATTGTGCTCATCGCGTCCTCCGCTCTATCGCGAAATCTCGAGTGATGCTCGTAGCAGTGTGGTCGTGATCGCCTCGTCCACCAGGTCCTCGGGAACCGGCCGACCCAGCCGGGCCATCTCTTCCCGGTTGCTCACGCTGTACACCTGCCAGCCGTGATTGACCAGCCATTCGGCCGCGTCCGCGCGGCCCGGTTCACGATAGGTCAACGCCTCGACGTTGATGTCCAGACCCAGCCGGTCGCGCATCCGATTCCAGCGTTGCTTGTTGCCGGTGAGGTTCATCGTGAACGACTCGACGGCGATGCGGCTGCGCGGCGCGCTGAGGTCCGTGATCATCTCGAAGAGTCGGTCCTGGGCATCGCCGGGCAGATATGGCAGCAAGCCCTCGGCCAGCCACGCCGTCGGCCGGTCCCGGTCGAATCCGGCGCGCAGCAGCGCGGCCGGCCAGTCCTCACGCAGATCCACCGCGACCCCATGTCGCGTCGCGGCGGCGGTCACCCCGTATGATTCCAGGATCTCGGCCTTGTACTCCAATACCTTCGGCTGGTCGATTTCAAAGACGACGACCTCGGGCGGCCAGTTCAAGCGATAGGCCCGGCAATCCAGCCCCGCAGCAAGGATCACCACTTGCCCAATGCCGGCACCGGCAGCGGCGGCGAAGTACTCATCGAAGAAGTGGGTACGCACCGCTTGGTAGTCACAGCCAAGCCGGTGCAGGCGTTGCCCGTGCGGGTCGTCATCGAGCCAGCCGATGTCGGGATCGGCCAACCGGGCCCACGCCGGGCCGGCCGATGACACCAGGATCGGGGCGAACTCGTCGCGAATCAGGGGATTGGCACCGGCCGTCTCGACCGCCCGGGCGGCGGCGACGCCCAATGCGGTCGCGCCAACACTTTCGGTGACGGTCCAGCTGTCACCATCACTACGCAGGGAGTCGACCTCATCAAGTTCTGTCATGACCAAACCATGCTACCTAGTAAGTTAGGCAACCTATACTCTGTGTGGCCCAGGTCACGGCAAGCCGATCCACCGTTGGGGGCTACAACTGGGCCGACACCGCTAATTGGCCAGTAATCCAGCAATTACGCCTGCGACCGCTCCGCTAGGACCGCGGCTTCCACAGCGTGCCGGCCATCATCTTGCACAGCGTGTCCAGGATGTTTTCCATGTCCCGGTAGCTGCCCACAAACCCGGCATAGAAGCCCACGCCGCACAGCAGGACCAACAACGCCTCCGCCAACTGAGACGCGTCAACCCCCGCCTCGAGTTCCCCCCGCTGGATCGCATCGCGAACGGCGGTGTCCAGAAATTCACGGGTGGCCGCGACCGCGTCGTGGTCACTGCGCCGCAATTCCGGATGACGCTGCGATTCGAGCACGGCCGTGGCCAGGAACGCCGTGGTGGCAGGATGGGAGGCATCGGCCTCCTTCGCCACCATCACGAACGCGCACAGCTGCCCCAGCAGGGTCTGCACCGAGCGAGCCCGTTCAACACCGGCGGCGACGACCAGTTCGTTGGTCTGAACCACCACTTCGCGATACAGAGCCTGCTTGCTGGCGAAGTAGTGATTGATCGCTGGCCGGGTCAAATCGGCGCTGATAGCAATCGCCTGGAACGTCGCCCCGTCATATCCGCGTTCACTGAACACTTCGCGGGCAGCACCAACGATGCGCCGGCGGGTGTCGTCAGCTTTCGCCGCGGGGGGACGGCCTGGACCTCGGCTGGCCGTTAACTGCATCACTCGAGTGTGCCACCGCCACGATGCGGCTCCAGCGCGTTCGCCGGGATGCTACGGAACTTCCCAGATTGATAATCCTCGAAGGCCTCGATCACTTCGGCCTTGGAATTCATCACAAACGGCCCGTAGTGAACGACCGGTTCCCGGATCGGGCGACCGCCCAAGATGAGCAGCTCAAGAGCCGTACCACGATATTTGTCCGACACAGAGTCGGCGACGACGGTAATCCGGTCCCCGGCACCCATGACCGCCAGTTGCCCCTGGTGAATTGGGTGGCCGGCCGGCCCCACCGCGCCACGGCCGGCCAGAACGTACACCAGCGAATTTAGATCACGCTGCCATGGAATGTTCAGCTGAGCACCAGCGTGGACAGTCGCATGCGCGAGGGTGATCGGCGTATGGGTGATTCCGGGCCCGCGATGGCCGTCGATCTCGCCGGCGATAAGGCGAACCAGAGCCCCACCATCCGCGGACGCGAGCAGCTCAACGTCGCCGCCTTCGATGGCCTGGTAGCGCGGTGGCGTGAACTTCCTTTTCCGCGGCAGATTCACCCACAGCTGAATGCCGTGGAACGTTCCGCCGCGCAAGACGGTATCGACAGGTGGTGTTTCTATATGTAGGATGCCCGATCCGGCCGTCATCCATTGCGTCGCACCGTCGGTGATCAGGCCTCCGCCGCCATGAGAGTCCTGGTGCGCGAGTTTCCCGTCGATCATGTAGGTGACCGTCTCGAACCCTCGGTGCGGATGCCAGTCGGTGCCCCGAGGCTCTCCCGGCTCGTACTCCACTTCGCCGATCTGGTCCATGTGCACGAACGGGTCCAGGGCGGCCATGCCGACCCCCGCAAAGGCCCGGACCACCGGGAATCCCTCACCCTCGTAGCCGCGCGGGCCGGATGTGATCGAACGGACCGGACGCTCCGTGTCGACGGGCCGGGGCGGACGCACCCGGGGCAACGTGAGCGTGTCTGCGGTAACAGCGGGCATCACTACCTCCTATTCAAACGACTACCGGTATAACCGGACTAGAGTCCGCTTATTCCGGTCTGTCATAGGATGGCCAAATGCTTGTCAGGGCCGTGCTGTGAGCGACCAGAAACCAAACCCCAACGAGTCAACAGAGGTGTCTCCCGCCGCCGCCGGCGGGAGATTCGGCGCCTCGATCAGGAATGCCGGCTACCTACAAAAATGGTTCCTGTTGGGCATCACGATCGGTGGGATCGCCGGGCTTGGCGCGGTGGTCTTCTATCTCGCGCTGAAATACACCGGCGAGTTTCTGCTCGGTTACCTTGCGGACTACCACATCCCGACGCCGGTCGGGGAGGGCGGCAGCCACGGCTCCAGCGGTTTCGTGCGCCCCTGGGCGATTCCGCTGATCACCACCGGTGGTGCGCTGCTCTCGGCATTCATCGTGGCCAGATTCGCGCCGGAGGCCACCGGGCATGGCACCGACGAGGCCATCGAGGCGGTACACACCAATCCCCGCAGCATCCGCAGCCGGGCGGTCCTGGTGAAGATGGTGGCCAGCGCGCTGACCATCGGATCGGGTGGTTCAGGTGGCCGGGAAGGCCCCACCGCACAGATCTCGGCCGGCTTCTGTTCCTTTCTGACCCGCCGGTTGGGCCTATCCGACGAGGACGGCCGGACCGCGGTGGCCCTCGGTATCGGTGCGGGCATCGGCGCTATCTTCGCCGCGCCGCTGGGCGGAGCGGTGCTGGCCGCATCGATCACCTACCGCGATGACTTCGACTACCGCAGTCTGTTGCCCGGTTTCATCACCTCCGGCACGGCGTACGCGGTGCTGGGCGCGTTCATGGGTTTCGACCCCCTGTTCGGCTACATCGACGCCGAGTATCGCTTCGAAAAGGCCTGGCCCCTGCTGTGGTTCGTGGTGATCGGGGTGGTCGCCGCGGCCATCGGCTACCTGTACGCGCGGGTGTTTCACGCGTCGGTGGGACTTGCGCACCGCCTGCCCGGTGGTCCGGTCATCAAGCCGGCGGTCGGCGGACTGCTGGTCGGGCTGATGGGACTCTTGATTCCCCAGATCTTGAGCAGTGGCTACGGCTGGGCGCAGCTGGCGGCCGATCGCAATGCACTCATGGCAATCCCGTTGTGGATCATCATCGTCTTGCCGGTCGCCAAGATCCTGGCCACCTCCCTGTCGATCGGAACCGGTGGCTCCGGCGGGTTGTTCGGCCCGGGAATCGTCATCGGCGCCTTCGTGGGAGCCGCGATCTGGCGACTGGGCGAGCTAACCGGGCTGCCCGGTGTGCCAGACGCACCGGGAATCTTCGTCGTCGTGGCGATGATGACCTGTTTCGGCAGCGTCTCACGTGCCCCACTGGCCGTCATGATCATGGTCGCGGAAATGACCGGCTCCTTCTCGGTGGTGCCCGGGGCCATCCTCGCGGTCGGGATCGCATCGCTGTTGATGTCTCGCACCAACGTCACCATCTACGAAGCGCAACGGCTCAATCGCGAAACCGCCGAAGCCGAACGCGCAGCCAGGGCCGCCGACCGCGGAAACTGACGCGACACCGCGGGATTGGGCCGCACATCGGCGCCGGTTGCCGGGTCTTCGCGTCTGAGCCCCGATGGGGCCCCGACGGCTGCCGCGACATCTTCAGAGCGAGCGGATGTTCTGCACCGGTAGCCGCGGCCCGCGGCGGGGCTCGCGCGCCAGTCCGCTGGCCTCGAGCAACCGAACCACCCGATGCCGGTGAGGCCGCATCGGTTCCAGCAGCTCGAGCATGCCGGCGTCATCGACCGGATGGCCCAGCAACGTCCAGCCGATCATCTTCGGGATGTGGTAATCCCCCACCGATACCGCATCAGCATCACCGAACGCGCGTTGCACGGTCTCGGCGGCAGTCCACACCCCGACGCCGGGCAAGCTCGTCAGCGCGGCCAGGGCCTCCCCCGCGGGCCGCGTGACAAGCCGTTGCAGTGCCGACGCCCGCTGCGCGCAGCCCACGACCGTCCGTGCCCGCCCGGGATCGACGTTGGCGCGGTGAAACTCCCAGGACGGAATGGCCCGCCACGCATCCGCCGACGGCGGCACCCGCATCCCGTCCGGCGCCGGACCGGGGGCCGGGGTCCCATACCGCGTGACCAACAACCGCCAGGACCGAAACGCCTCCGCGCCGGGCACCCGCTGCTCGATGACCGCGGGAAGCACCGCCTCCAGCACCTGTCCGGTGCGCCCCAACCGCAAATTCGGCAGCCGTCGGTGCGCGGCGGCAACCGTCGGATCCCGCGGAACGAAATCCGCGGCGTCGTCGTCGGCACCCAGCAACGCCGGTAGCCGATCGATGAATTCCTCGGCGCCGCTCCCCCAGGCCTCGCAATGAGCGGTATCGGGCGCGCAGCGGCTGAACCGGGCGGCGACGGGGCCGGAGCCCAGCAGGCTGGTACGCCAGATCGTGCCGTCCCCCGGGACCCGAAAGCACGGGTCCCCGCGGCCGCGGCGAAGCGGCGCCAGGGTGTGCCCGAACCCAGCGGCCCCAGCGAACGTGACCGTGCGCTCAATCTTCACCTGAGAACTCCGTATTCCGACGGCCCGGTCAATTGACCGCAAACTGGCTTCCGAGACAGGATGACTTACGTGATGACGCCGTTCGATGACCCGCAGGCAGAACTGGCGTGGATGTTTCTGCAAAGTATGTGCGAGGGCGGGGATCTAGACGAGGGTTTCGCGCTGCTCAGCGACGATTTCACCTACTGGAGCATCATCACCCGCAGCGCGTTCGAAAAGGATGCGCTGCGCCGCGCGGTGGAACAACGCAAGAAGGTCTTCGAGATCAACATCGACCTGCGGCGCTGCGTCAACGAGGGCGAAACGGTGGTGATCGAGGGACAGTCCGAGGGCATGACGGCCACCGGCGTGCGCTACGACAGCCCGTTTGTCTGCATCTTCGAGACCAAGGACGGGCTGATCGTCTCGCTGCGGGAATACAGCGACACCCAGTCCTTCGCGGCGGTGTTCCCGGCCGGCGCTAATCCGGTATGACGCTGATTTCTGCCTTGTTGGGGTAGAAGGCGACGTGCCCGGCGATCTCGGCAACCGCGGGATAGGGCTGTTCATAAGTCCAGATCACATCCGCGACGGTGTCGCCGGTGCTGGTGGTCACGCTGTAGTAGCTGGCATCACCCTTGAACGGGCAATAGCTGCTGGTGTCGGTGCGGGTCAACCGGTCGGCAACCACGTCAGCACGCGGAATGTACTGCACCGCAGGCAAAGTAGCCTCGCGCAATTCCAGTGCCGCGGCGGTGTCGGCAATGAGCTCGCCGTTGACCCGCACCTGAACCCGTCCCTTGGTCGGCTCGATGGTGATCGGGTGCCCCGCCGAGGGCTCTAGAACTTTTCGATGGCTCATGGTCAGTACCTCCTCGGATCCGAGTCTTTGGTCTGCAACGCTCGATGGCGTTGCAGACTTCCCACCTTTGGTCCGGTGTTCGCACCGCTCGGGCGACGCGAGCCCGCGCGGCTACTCCGACTGTCCCGTCCTGGCGCCTTGGGTGTTCTTGCGCATCGACGCCCAGAACCGCGCTGCCTCGCGTATCGATTCCTCGACGGGCCGCGGCTGCCAGCCCAACTCGCGCACCGCCTTGGCGTGGTCGACCTCGGCCTCGGCGCGCATCATCCGCACCGATTCCAGGCTGAGTTCGGCGTCTTTGCCGGTGAGCCGCGCCCGCAAGCTGCCCAGCGCACCCAGGGCATAGAGCATCGGCACCGAGATCGTCCGTTGCGGCGGTGCTACCCCGGCCTCGTCGGCCGCGATCCGCACCACCTCTTTCAACGCGATCATCCGCTCGGAGATCAGATAGCGCTGGCCGCTGCGCCCGCGTTCGGCGGCCAGGATCATCGCCCTGGCCGCATCGTCGACACCCACCACTTCCAGCTTGATGCCGTTCATCAGGAACGGCAGCTTGCCGAACACCGCACCGGCGATGAAGGCGCCGTGGGGGGTGCGGCCCCAGTCGCCGCTGCCGTAGGTAGTCGAGACGCACATCGCCACCGCGGGCAGTCCATGTTGGGCCACGTAGTCCATGACGAGATCTTCGGCCTGAACCCGGGATTGGACGTAGGACGAGACCCGCCGTGACCCGATCCGGTCCTCCTCGGTCGCCACGTGCCCATGCCGACGATCCACCGTCGCATAGCTGCTGGTGAACACGAAGCGGCGCAGGCCGGCGTTCTTGGCGACGTCGAGGACATTGCGCAGGCCTTCGACGTTGGTGTGAAAAAGCGGCGCCGGGTCGCGTAACCAGGCGCGCGCGTCGACCACGCAGTAATAGACGTCGTCACAACCCTGCATCGCCTCGCGCACCACGGCCGTGTCGAAGATGTCGCCATGGAATCGGGTGACCGGCAGGTCGTCGATGCTGCGGGTGTTGGCGGTGGGCCGCACCATCACCCGTACCTGCGCGCCATCCTCGATCAGCATGCGGGTGACGTGCGAGCCGAGAAACCCATTGGCGCCGATGACGAGTTTGGGCCCCGCACTCATTGCGAGCCCCCGTACCGCTGCATCCAGTTCGCGGCGGCTTCATCGATCGTGCCCAGCTCCGCGGCCTTTCGGCACCACTTCAGCCCGGCTCGCAGAAAGCGCAGCGGGTTGTAGATATCTTCTTGACGGCACCACTGGCCGTCGCCGGCATAGGTGATGATCGAAATGTTGGTCGCGCTGATCACGCTGCCGTCACCCGGATCGCGCATCGGGTTGTCCAGTTCCAGAATGATCCGTCCGGTGGACTCGTCGATGACCGACCACAACGACGGGAACGCCACCATGTGACTGCCCGGAAAGGTCGTCATCGTTTGCCAAATCCAGGCGCGCACTTGCTCGCGGCCGTGCATCGTGCCGGCCGCATGTTCGATGTACTCGACGTCTGGCGTGTAGTGCTGCACCCAGGCATCCCAATCCCGCGACGCGGCCGCGCGGGCAACGGTGTCCTCGAACTTCTCGAAGGCCGCCGCCAGTTCGCTGCGAGAAAACTCCGGCCCACTCACGACAAGACCGATCTGCTGGAAAAGCGAATTTCTTGGCCGGCATCGGATCTCACGTCAAGCTTTCTGACACCGTTACACCACATCGCCGGAGTGTAGCCTGGGAACGGCCTGGGTCCCTGGGGTACCCGGAGTACCCGGCTGGCGAGGAGGACCACGATGACGAGCCCGCAAAAGGCAATACTGGCCGGTGGCTGCTTCTGGGGAATGCAAGACCTGATCCGCAAGCAGCCCGGTGTGATCGCGACGCGAGTCGGCTACAGCGGCGGCGACGTCGCCAACGCGACGTACCGCAACCACGGAACTCATGCCGAGGCCGTCGAAATCATCTTCGACCCCCAAGCCACCGACTACCGCACACTGTTGGAGTTCTTTTTCCAGATCCACGATCCGACGACGCCGAACCGCCAGGGCAATGACCGCGGCACCAGCTACCGGTCGGCCATCTACTACCTCGACGACGAGCAGAAACGAGTCGCGCTGGACACCATCGCCGATGTCGAAGCGTCCGGCCTGTGGCCCGGCAAGGTGGTGACCGAGGTAAGCCCGGCCGGGGACTTCTGGGAGGCGGAGCCCGAACACCAGGATTACCTGCAGCGTTACCCCAGCGGTTACACCTGCCACTTCATCCGGCCGGGGTGGAAGCTGCCGCGACGGGCCACCGCCGGCCAATAGCCGCGGCGCCGCTGGCCCTGAAGCCCGGCCCCGGGATCAGCGACGGTGCACCACAATCCGGCCACCGTTCTTGGGGGTGTAGGCCACACCCCGGCAAAACAGCCGCTCGCCGGCAGCGGTGGTCGGTTCGATGGTGAAGTTGCGCAGCACCGCTCGCAGCACCACGTCCATTTCCATGTTGGCGAACGCGGCACCCACGCACCGCCGGGTTCCGCCACCGAACGGGATCCACCCGAAGGTGGACGGTCTACCACCGATGAAACGCTGCGGATCGAAGCGCTGCGGGTCTGGGAAAATGTCGGGATTGGCATGCATCTGCGCGATGTTGACGAGGATCGATTGCCCGCGCGGAATCATCCACTGGCCAAGCTGGTACTGCGGCGCATAGACGTGCCTGGCCGCGAAATCGATGACCGTCCTGGCTCGCTGCACTTCCAGGATGGTGGCCTGGCGTAGCTCGCCCCCCGCATTTTCGGCCTGTCCGGCATCGCCCGCCTCGGCCACCAGGGCCGCCAGCAGATCAGGGTGGCGGGTCACCCGCTCAAACGCCCACGACAACGTGGACGCCGTCGTTTCATGCCCCGCCGCCAGCAATGCCAGGAGCTCGTCGCCAATATCCTTGCGCGACATGCGTGAACCATCGTCGTAGGTGCTGCGCAGCATCAGGGCCAGCACGTCGGTCCGATCCGAGAAGTTCGGGTCCGACCGCTCCTGGTCGATCAGCCTGTCGATGATCACGTCGTACTGGCGCCGATACTCGGCGAGCCGACCCCACGGGCTGAAGCGGCCGTATCGCCGCTTCGGCTTCGGCATCGACGCCAGCCGTGAGCCCAGTGTGGTCCAGGGCGGAATGATCCGGCGCAGTTCGTCGAGTTCGGCGCCATCGGCACCGAAGACCGCGCGCAGGATCGCGTTGAGGGTGATACGCATCATCGAGGGCAGCGTCGGGAAAAGTTGCCCCTCAGGCCAATTGGCGGTTTCGCGCAGGGTCTCTTGTTCGATGATGGTTTCGTAGTTCTTCATGCTCTTGCCGTGAAACGGCGGCGCCAATAGCCGCCGCCGGCGGCGGTGGTCGTCCCCGTCGAGCCCGAACACCGAGCCAGACCCGAACATCCGACTCAAATTGGGCTGGATGTTGCCTAGGTCCTCCGGGCTGGCGGTGAAGACCTGCTTGGCCAGTTGCGGGTCGTTGACCACCACGATGTGGCCATAGATCGGGACGTTGAGTGCGAAAACGTCGCCGTTGCGGCGGCTCAGCCAGTCCATCATCCGCCGCCGGGAGGTGGCAAAGGCCAGGCCCTGTAACAACTTCGGAATTCGGGTCGCTTGCGCCATTTTGACCGCCGGCACTGCCGGTGCGTCGGAGATCGCTTGATTCATGGGGGTATCGCTCCCAACACTCGCCCCCGAAACGGGGTTGGTACCACCGTGTACCACTCGCTTTTCTAGTACGGTACTCTTTGGTACCAGTCCTGACAAGGAGTTCGGGTCGACCGAGGAGGCGCGCTCGTGACGGCAGCTGCTAGCAGCCCGGCGGCCCTGGACAGCGACCCGTTTCGGCAGCGCCTGCTCGAGGGCTTGGTCGCCTCGATCGGCGAACGTGGCTACCACGCCACCACCGTCGCCGACATCGTGCGCCACGCGCGAACCTCCAAACGCACGTTTTACGACCGGTTCGAAAGCAAGGAGCAGTGCTTCCTGGACTTGCTACGGGCCGACAACGAGCGACTCGCCAAGCGGATCCGCGCGGCCGTCGATCCCGAGGCGGACTGGCAGGCCCAGATTCGCCAAGCCGTCGAGGCCTACGTGAGCCACATCGAATCCCGGCTGGCAGTCACCTTGAGCTGGATCCGCGAATTCCCCTCCCTGGGGCCCATCTCCTACCCCGTCCAAAGGCACGGGATGAACCTGCTGACCAGCCTGCTCGTCGAGCTCAGCGCCAGCCCCGGATTCCGGCGGGCCGGCTTGCCCGCGGTGCCCGGGCCGCTGGCGGTGATCCTGCTGGGGGGTTTGCGTGAACTGACCGCGCTGACCGTCGAGGACGGACGAGACATCCGGGAAATCGTCGAACCGGCGGTGGCTGCGTCCATCGCATTGGTCGGCCCACGGCACTAGGCTCGGTGCCCGACTGTGTAGCTCTAGTAGACGGAGGACCCAACGATGCGGCTGTCGACCCGAAACCAGCTCAAGGGCACCATCATCGAGGTGGATCTCGGCGCCGTGATGGCGGTTGTGAAGGTGCGGCTCGACGGCGGCGACCAGGTCATCACCTCCTCGGTCACCAAGGATGCCGCGACCGACCTCGGCCTCGCGGTCGGCCAGCCGGCGACGGTGTTCATCAAGTCCACCGAAGTCACAATCGGGGTCGAGTAGTCCGACATGGCGGCCACGATGCGAGCCGAGCGCTTCTACGCCGATTCCAAAACAGTTGTACTCGAAGATGTTCCGATACCGGAGCCGGGGCCGGGCGAGGTCCTGGTCAAAGTGGCCTACTGCGGGATCTGCCACTCCGATCTGAGTCTGATCAATGGCACCTTCCCCACCCAGGCACCGGTGGTGACCCAGGGACACGAGGCGTCGGGCACCATAGCCAAACTCGGCCCCGAGGTGGACGGCTGGTCGGAGGGCGACCGCGTTGTGGTGGCCGCCGGCCGGCCGTGCCAGAGCTGCCCGAACTGCCGCCGCGGCGACACCGTGAATTGCCTGCGGATCCAGCTGATGGCGTTCGCTTACGACGGGGCGTGGGCGGAGTACACCGTGGCACAGGCGGCCGGTCTGACCCGAGTGCCCGACAACGTTTCGCTCGACCAAGCCGCGATTCTGGCCGATGCGGTGTCCACACCGTTCGGTGCGGTGGTGCGGACCGGCAAAGTGGCCGTCGGGGAATCGGTCGGGGTGTGGGGCGTGGGCGGTGTCGGAACCCACATCGTGCAACTGGCCCGTTTGGTCGGCGCGGTGCCGGTGATCGCCTTGGACATCAATCCCGTGGTGCTCGACCGTGCGCTAGAACTAGGCGCCGACTACGCCTTCGACTCCCGCGACGACCAACTGCACGACAAGCTCGCCGAGATCACCGGCGGCCGCATGCTCGACGTGGCGTTCGACGCGGTCGGCCTCAAAGCCACCTTCGAGCAGGCGCTCGGATCGCTGACCGCCGGAGGCCGGCTGGTCGGTGTTGGCATGAGTGCCGAATCACCGACCGTCGGCCCCACCTCGATGTTCGGGCTGACCCACAAGCAGGTACTCGGTCACCTCGGCTACCAGAACGTCGACATCGAAACCCTGGCGAAGCTGGTTTCACTTGGGCGCCTGGATCTCTCGCGCTCCATCAGCGAGATCGTCCCGCTTGAAGACCTGCCGTTGGGTATCGAGAAGCTGGAACGCCAGGACGGCAACCCGATCCGCATCCTGGTCCAGCCCTGACGAGCACGCGCCTCCACGACACTTAAACCACGCACACGACGCGCCGAGAAGTGGCGCAACGGTTTAAGTCTCGATACGAAGGAACGCGCGCAGCCGGTCCAGTACCAGATCCGGCCGCTGCTCGACGATCCAATGGCCCACCCCGTCGACGAACTCGACCTCGAAATCGCTGATGCGGTCCTCGTATCCGCGCAACAGCTGCGGGGTGAGCACCGGGTCTTCGGTGCCGTGTAACCAGCGCACCGGAACATCAACCCGAGCGTCGGCGTATTCGCCGCGCATCCAGGGCAACGCTTCCGAACTCTGGAACGTGCGATACCACCGTGAGCCCGCCACCGCGTGCCCGGGCTGGCGCATGCGTTCGACATACATGCGAACATCCTCGTCGGCAATGGTGAATCCCCCACCGACCCAAGACGTCAGCACCCGAAAGTAGCGAGCCTTGGGATCCGCGATCACCCGGGGGCCGATGACCGGCAGCATGATGGGGATCTGATACCAAAACCGCCAGATGTCGCGCACCATGCCAAGATCGCGCGGGAACCACGGCGCCGCGGTGTTCATTCCGAAGAATCCGGTCACCTTGGCCGGGTAGCGCAGCATCATGATGAACGCCACCGGGCCACCCCAGTCGTGGGCGACGAGGCGCACCGAGGCGATGCCCAGCCGATCCAGCACACCCGCCAGATCGTCGGCCATCTCCTTTTTGGTGTAGCGCGAGCGCGGAGCCGAACTCCATCCGGCGCCACGCAAGTCGGGGCACAACACCCGATACCCGTCCGCGGCCAGCGGACCGATCAGCTCGTGCCATTCCCACCAGTTCTCCGGAAAGCCGTGCACCAGCATCACCGCCGGGCCATCGGCGGGGCCGGCGTCTGCGACATGGATGGTGATGCCACCGTCGAGATCGACAAACCTGTGCTCGACACCATCGAGGGCGGGAAGAGTGCTCATGTGTTGAGAAGGTAGTGGACGCGGCGGGTCCCGGTCGGCTAACCGAGGAACCGCTTCAGGTAGGGCGCAAAGCGTTCCCTCAGACTCTCCTCGGTCAGCCCGAACATCTCGCAGGATGTCTGCACGGCGCCCAGCCGGCCTCGTTGATGGCCCGCGAGGTAGCCGGCCGTTGCGGTGCGCACCGAGTCGGTGAATGGCTCGCCGGCCAGCGCATATATCCGCTCCGCGACGCCGACCTCGTCGGCCATGAAGTCGTCGAACCGGATATCGATCGAGCGCTCGGGACCGATGGTGTCGCGATCGCGCACGAGTGTGGCGAGCATCCGGTCGAGGCGATCGACCCAGTAGTGGGCGATCCGCTCGACCGGGACCGGCCAGCGGTGCATCCGGGCCGAGTAGGTGATCATCGCGAGCATCGACAACGCCACCGGCACCGGGTCACGGTGCGTGAACAACACGATGCTGCCCGGGAACACCCGATCCAGCACCGGAACCTGTTCCAGATGCTGGGGCGACTTGAGCAGCCAGCGCCGGCCGCCACGCAGGAATTGCATCGCCTTGAGCTGGGTAGCCAGGTATTGATAGTGCGGCGTCTGGTCGTGGGTCTGGTAGTAATCGCGCCAGCGGGGAACGTGGCCAAGCGTTTCGAAGAGCATCGTCGAGAAGTCATTGGCCAGCAGTTGGATCTCTTCGTGGACGTGGTCGGCGGTCATCTCGTGCATCAGCGCAAAGTGCGGCATCACGGTGTTGATGACCCCGACCGCCACATCCATGCGGACCCGCCGCGGGTCCGGCTCCACCCCCGCCTCTTGGCGCAGGGGAAACGGCTCCACGCTCTCCCAGTACGGCATGGTCCGGAACGTGGTCGGCGCCGCGAGCATGTTGTGCAGGTGGGTGGTGCCGGTGCGGGGCAGACCAGCTATCACCACCGGCGGTTGCAGTTCGATGTCGTCGATCTCCGGATGCCGGTGGCGCAGTTCGCTCAACAACAGCCGGTTCTTCAGCAGCTGCAATAGCTGCCCATAGAAGTTGACCACTCCGGCCGGCTGCATCCCGTCGATCTCGGCCAGGGCGGCCAGATAGACGTCGAGCCTTTCCCGGTAGTCGTCGTCGCCGAAATCGTGCAGCCCGGTGTCGGCGCTGGCCTTTGCGTGCAGCGCGTCGGAATCCAACGAACAGTCCGGGGCGAGGGCGGCCATCATGTCGAGGATCTGCTGAGCCTCGGCGCTGAACCGGGGCCGGGACAGATCGTCGAGGCGCACGAGCGCGGCTTTCGTCATGGCAACTTATGTTACTCTGAGTTTCGTAATGGTAGTTGATTTTGGCCGGCCCCGTGACCCGCGCATCGACGGCGCCGTGCTGCGCGCGACGGTCGAGCTGCTCGCCGAAACCGGATACGCCGGGCTGCTGGTCTCCGCCATCGCCAAACGCGCCGGCACCAGCAAGCCCGCGATCTACCGGCGCTGGCCCAGCAAGGCGCACCTGGTGCATGAGGCGGTGTTCCCGATCGACGCCGTCACCGCCGTCCCCGATACCGGATCACCGGCCGACGATCTACGCGAAATGGTGCGGCGCACGACGGCCGTGCTGAGCACCCCGGCCGCCAAGGCGGCCCTGCCGGGGCTGATCGGCGAGATGGCCGCCGACCCAACGCTGCATTCCGCGCTGCTGGTGCGATTCGGCGAGATCTTCGGGCGTGGGCTCACCACCTGGCTGGACAATGCCGCGGCCAGGGGCCAGGTCCGGGCCGATGTCACCGCAGCCGAACTGGCCGAGGCGATCGCCGGCATTGTCCTGATCGGTCTGCTGACCCGCCCGGGCGAACTCGAGCCCGGCGTCGGGGACGCCTGGATCGACCGCACGACGACGTTGCTGCTGAAAGGAATCCGGAAAGGAACCCCGCAATGACATACGAGTCGACCGCCGCGTGGCAGGAGCTGCTGGACACCCTGCGCACTCTGGACAGCTCGTTCCTCGAGGGAGAGCGCGCCGTCACCGACGACCGTCACGTCGCCGACGGCTACCGCATGCTCGCCACCACGCTGGGCGTCGCCTTCGACGCCTACCTCTTTCCCGAGCCCGGTCGGCCCCAGTTCGTCGCGGTGAACACGCCGTTTCGCCGCGACCGCCGATGGGGCGGCGACAACACCGACGCCTACTACTTCATGTGCCCGGTCGACCCCGATCGCCGCTACCGCATCAGCGGCAACAAGGGCGACAGCGTGTACTTCTCGGTGACGGCCTACAACGAACCAGCACCGGGCGCGTGGTCAGACCGGATCGTTGCGATCGTTCGCGATGGCGATCTCGACGTCGACGCCGACGGCAACTTCTCCTTCGAACTGGGCCCCACCCCCGACGCGGCGGTGTTGATGACCCGCGACTACCAGGCCAACCCACTGACCGGGCGCCCGATCACCTGGCACATCGAGGCGCTCGACGAGCCCGACCCGATCCGACATGCAGATCCGCAGACCGCTGCCGGCCTGCGGTCGGTTGCGACCTGGTTGCGCACCATGTTCGCCATCATGCCGCTGCCCGTTGGGACACGGGACCAGGACTTGCCAGACGAACACGCGCTTGGGCACAACACCGCCCACGCCGCGAACCAATTCGCCGACCCCTACCAGGTGCCCGACGCCAACTTCGGCTGGTCGGCACGCGACGCCTGCTACTCCTACGGCAGTTTTGTGCTCGACGACGACGAGGCGCTGGTCATCACGCACCGACCGCCGTCGTGCCGGTTCTGGAACCTGGTGGTGTGGAACCAGTTCATGGCCACCTGTGGCGCCGCCGATGCCCGGTGCTCGGTCAACGGCCACAGCGCCATCGCCAACAGCGATGGCTCGGTGACCGTGGTGCTCTCCCGCGGGGTCACCGCACACCCGAACTCGCTGACCGCGCTGGACTATCCCCGCGGCAATCTCGCATTCCGCTGGTTTCTCGCCGACGGCGTGCCGGCGCGGCCGGAGGTGAAGCTGGTGAAGCTCGCCGATGCCCCGACCGAGGTGGCTTGAGTCACCCGACCGCACCGACCAACTCGATGGCCCGGCCCAGCGTGGAAAGCTTGGCGTCCATCGTGTCGCCCGCGGGATAGAGCCGCACCGTGTTCACCCCCGCGTCGCGCCACGCCATCAGCCGGGACCGGACCATCTCCTCGGTCCCGATCAGCGTGGTGGCCAGCACCATCTCGTCGGTGACCAGCCTGGCCGCCCCATCGCGGTCGCCCCGTTGCCAGCGCTCGCGTACCGCGGCCGCGACCTCCGACCAGCCCTGCCTGCTGTAAGCCTGGTTGTAGTAGTTGGTGCTCGCCGACCCCATCCCGCCCAAGCTGAATGCGAGTTCCGTCTTGCGCGCCGCGACCATGTCCCGCAGCTCTTCGGCATCGGATACGAACGCCACTTCAGCGCCCTGGCAGAAGTCGATGTCGGCTCGGCTGCGACCGGCAGCGGCCAGCCCGGCATCCAGGTGCGTGAAATACGCGTCACCGGCGCCTTCGGGAACGAAGCTGGTACCCAGCCAACCGTCGGCAATCCGCCCGGTCAGCCGCAACATGGCCGGCGACAATGCGGCCAGGTAGATCGGAATGTCGTACTCGGGACGAGTCGACAATCGCATGGGCCGTGCCTCCCCGCCCCGGCGGGGAATCTGAAACTCGCTGCCGGAGTAAGTAACTTTGCCGCCCGCGAACACCTGCCGCACGATCTCGACCGTTTCCCTGAGCCGAGCCAGCGGCCGGTCGAAAGCGACGCCGTGTAGACCTTCAATCACCTGGGGGCCCGATGCCCCCAACCCGAGCAGAAAACGGCCGCAGGACAGATTGGACAGGGTGATCGCCGTTTGCGCGACCAGCACCGGGGATCGGGTACCAAGCTGCAGCACCCCCGAACCGAGCTGCATCCGGTCGGTCCGGGCCGCGATGTAGCCGAGCGCCGATGGCGCATCGCTGCCCCAGGCTTCGGCCACCCAGCAGGTGTGTAGGCCGAGCTTTTCGGCCTCGACGACGAAGTCGACCACATCCTTGCTGTCCTTGCCGTCCTTGCCGCCGGACAGCTCGACCGTCGTCGCCGTACGCATCAACGCACTCCGTGCTCAGCCAACCTCTTGATCGCGGCCAGGGTCTTGTCGATCGCCGCCTCGAACTCCCGCAGTCGCACGAAGACGATCTTTTCTTCCTTGTCCGGCATCGCATCGATGGCGTTGGACAATCCCGAGCGCCCTGGCCCGATCTGCGTCCGGTAAGTCAGGTTGGTGCCACCGTCGCGGGGGACCAGACGAAACCGCCACACCGCGGCCGGATAGTCGGGTTCACCGACGGCCCAAGCGAATTCGCGGGGCGGATCGCATCGGACAACTTGGGATGTGCTGGTCCATTGCCCGAACGCCTCGTGTTGGTTGTGTCCGATGAACCGGGCGCCGACGCGTGGTTCGCTGGCGCCGCCAACCCACTCCACGGCCTGCAGCTCGTTGCTGAGCGTCGGCATCAGCGCGATGTCGGAAATGAGGCTCCAGACCCGTTCGGGCTCGGCGTCAATCCACGTCGAGGCCTCCACGGTCGGCCTATCCGCATAGCGTGCGCCCGTCCACTCCACGGATCCCATTGTCCTCCAGCGGGAACGTGCAATAGACGTGAGCGTCGCCACCACGGCCGCTCGCCGGGGATTTCAGGCCTGCGGGTTCGCCGGCGATGCACGCGACGATCTGCGAGAACTCATCTGGCGTTAGGCAATTCCGCTGCCGGTGACCACGCTTGGGCCCAACGTACCGGTTTGGTCACGATTGGGGGAGCGCATCGGCAGCTCGCCGCTGTCCACTTTCTGGACAAGGCTTGGTGCGGGTGCCGGCGTCGTCGGTCACCACCGACACGGTGCTAGGCCAACGCGTGCGCTTCCTGTCGATCGGAGCCACGGAATGCCAGTTTGACGATCTTGCGAACAACCGTGCCGAACTGGCGCAGCAGCGGGCCCCGGTTATAAGGAATGCCGTAGCGTTCGCAGATCTCCTGCACCTCGGGGGCAATCTCGGCGTACCGGCGGGCCGGGATGTCGGGGAACAGATGGTGCTCGATCTGGTGGGACAGGTTGCCCGACAGCAGGTGGAAGGTCTTGCCGCCGGTCAGATTGGCCGAGCCCAGCACCTGGCGGAAATACCACTGCCCCCGAGACTCGTTCTGGGTTTCTTCGACGCTGAACTCCTGGGTGCCGTCGGGGAAGTGGCCGCAGAAGATGATCATGTACGACCACACGTTGCGCATCAGGTTCGCCGTGAGATTTCCGGTGAAGACGAACGGCGCAAACGGCCCGGCCAGCAGCGGGAAGGCGACGTAGTCCTTGAGGGTCTGACGTCTGGTCTTTTTCCAGATCTCCGTCAAAGTCTCACGCTTGTCGCGGAGCGTGATCTCGCCGGAGCGAATGCGCTCGGTTTCCAGTTCGTGCAGCGCGACGCCGTACTGGAACAGCACCATCAACAGGAACGCGTAGACGGGATTGCCCAAGTAGTACGGCTGCCACGGCTGGTCTTCGCTCATCCGGATGATGCCGTAACCGATATCGCGGTCCATTCCCACGATGTTGGTGTGGGTGTGGTGCATGTAGTTGTGCGAATGCCGCCATTGATCGGCGGGGCAGGCGGTGTCCCACTCGAAGGAGCGCCCGGAAATCGCGGGGTCACGCATCCAGTCGTACTGGCCGTGCATGACGTTGTGGCCAATCTCCATGTTGTCCAGGATCTTTGACAAGCCCAGCATTGCGGTGCCCGCCAGCCAGGCCGGTGGCAGTATGCCGGCGAACAGCAGTGCGCGTCCACCGACTTCCAGCGCCCGCTGAGCCTTGATGACACGGCGGATGTAGTCGGCGTCCGCTTCGCCGAGGTCAGCGATCACGCGTTCCCTGATGGCGTCGAGTTCGCGGCCGAATGCCTCGGCCTGTTCGGGCGTCAGGGCGAAATTCGCGCGGGTTGCGGTGTCTGCAGTTTCTGCAATGGTTGCGATGTTGTTGTTTCCCATGGGTTTCCCCTCCCAAGGTTGATGTGGATTGATGGCTAGAGCGATAGGTCGACGTCGCCGACCGGAACCGATACACAGATCTGGACGTCCTCGTCCGGAGCGACCGATACCGCACCGGTGACCAGGTTGCGCACCGTGCCGGAGGTCTTGCGCCTCGTGCAGGTGTGGCAGATGCCCATCCGGCAGCCGTTTTCCGGTGCCAGTCCGGCCGATTCGGCCTGTTCGAGCAGCGAGCGGCCGTCGTCGACGACGTCAATGCCGCTGTCTGCGAACCTCACCCGGCCGCCGGATGGTTGCGCGGGCGCTTCGATCGGCGCCGGCACGAAGCTTTCGGTGAACACGTTTTCACAGTTCTCCCGCACGGCGTCCACCAAAGTGGTGGGACCGCAAACGAACACCGCGTCCGGGGCGTCCATCGCGGCGGCCAGGTGATCCGGGCCGAATCGGCCGACGAGGTCGCCGCCACCCGATTGGGTGTAGCCGTGCAGAACCCGCACCCCGGGCAGTGCGGCCAGCTCGGTGCGATAGCAGGCCTCGGCGGGATTGCGCGCGTAGTGGATGAAGGTGATCTCGGCACCGTGAATGTGCAGATGGTGCTGGGCAACCAGGGTGCGCAGCATCGCCAGCACGGGCGTGATGCCGCTGCCGCCGGAGACGAACAGGATGCGGCGCGGCCGGCGCTGCGGCAGCACGAAGTCGCCGCCGACACCGGCCAGGCCCACCACCATGCCGCGGCGGGCATGGTCATAGAGATAGGTCGACACCAGCCCGCCGTCGTGGCGACCGATGGTCAGCTCGAGAGTCTCGCTGCCTTCGGCGTTGGCCGGCGAATAGCACCGGGTGTGACGTCGACCGTCGATATCGACGGTGAGGTTGACGTACTGACCGGCCAGGGGGCCGGTACCCGCCGCCATGGGCGAGCGGAACGTGTCATTGGGGGCCAGCGTGAGGGTGACGCTGCGCGGCGTGGTGCGCCGCACGTCGATGAGCTTGGCGCGGGCCTCGCCCAGCGTCCACGTCGGCTCCACCAACTCGGTGTATCGATCGATTCCGTGCGGACCGGTGAGCAGGTCGACCAGGCCGGAACCCAGGACCCGCTTTGCCAGAGTTTGGGTCAAAGTTTGAGTGAACATATGTACACGGTGCGACGTGACGACGCTGGTCGTCAAGGTTTTTCCGCAGCTCTGTGGTAGGGTTCACATAGTGAACGAACGTACTCCTAGCTCACGCCCGCACCGATCGGGCCGCTCCCGGGACAGCCCGTCACGCGAGGAGCGCAAGGAGGCCACCCGGCGCGCCATCATCGCCGCCGCCCTCAAGCTGGTGCATGATCGCAGCTTCAGCGCGCTGAGTCTGCGTGAAGTCACGCGCGAAGCCGGAATCGTGCCAGCCGCGTTCTACCGCCACTTCGAATCGATGGAAGCCCTGGGCTTGGTTCTGATCGACGAGTCGTTCCGAACGTTGCGCGACACCCTGCGCGGCGCGCGGGCGGGCCGCCTGGACCCGAACCGGGTGATCGAATCGTCCGTCGAGATCCTGATAGGCAGCGTGGCCGAACGCCGCGAGCACTGGCGATTCATCGTGCGTGAGCGCTCCACCGGCCTATCGGTGCTGCGCTACGCCATCCGTACCGAGATCCGGCTGATCACCTCGGAACTGGCCACCGACCTGGCGCGGTTTCCCGGGCTCAATGAGTGGAGCACCGAAGACCTCAACATCCTGGCGACGCTGTTCGTCAACGCCATGATTGTCACGGCCGAGGCGATCGAGGACGCGCAGAGCTCCGAGGCGCTCGAGGAGATCCGAAGGATCGCGGTCAAACAGCTGCGGATGGTCGCAATCGGTGTCGCCGGCTGGAAAAGCAGGCCCTGAGTCCGTTTCGGGCTGATGCCGCTTGATCACCCAGGCCCCAAACCGCGTTCGGGCGGCTACCGCTCGAGGTGCGCGGTGGCCCCTCGGCAAACGAGCACTGCGCCAGATTCAAGCCGCTATAGTTCTACGCGTGGCTCTGGCCGCGACTCGCAAGTTGGTGCGCGATCCTCAGCTGCGCAGACTAATGGCGGTATGCGCCACCTTTCTCACCAGTAATTCCGCGCACGGCGTGCTGCTCACCGTCTTCGCCTTCTCGGTGGGCGGTGCCGCCACCGTCGGCGTGGTGACCCTGGTCCGAATGCTGCCCAGCGCACTTCTGGCGCCGCTGGCGGCAACGCTGGCCACCAGTCCACGCCCCCAGGTACACCTGGCAATCGGGGTTGGCGCCCGCGGGATGACAACGATCGCCACCGTCATCGTGGTGGTGTCCGGGGCGCCGCTCGGTGTCGTCTTGGTGGTGCTGGGCGTCGACTCGCTGATGTCGGCGGCCGTGCGCTCCCTGCATGCCGCGCTGGTGGTGCGTCTGGCCACCAGCGTGGCCGAGGCGGCAACCGCCAACGCGGCGACCGGGGTTCTTCTCTATGCCAGCGCCCTGGCCGGGCCGGCGCTGGCCGGGGTGATGCTGGCCTTCGTCGGCGTCGGCTGGGCCTTGACCCTGCCGGCGGCGCTCTTCGTCGTCGGCGCCCTGACAGCGCTACGGATCACCGTGGCGCCCATCGATGACATGCCCGATACCGGCGGTGCCCGGCCATCCGGCGGCGTCGCGCGCGTCCAGCTCAGGGCGGTCGGAGCCGGGTTTCGCGCGATCATCGAAAGCCGTCCGGCCGCCGCGGCGGCGACCCTGTTCCTTCTCACCACGACGCTGCTCGACGGCTTCTGGTACGTCGCGAGCGCGCCGTTGGCCGCAGACCAATTTGGGCTCGGCCCAAGCGGTGTCACGACGATCATGACCATCTACGGCGTCGGCGGCCTGCTCGGTGCGGTGGCAATGCTGTCGATCGCGGGACGGGGCGGGCTGGCCCGCATGTTCACCTTGGCCCGGCTCAGCGAGGCGCTCCTGCTCGCGGCGATCGGTGCGGCCAGTCTGCCCGCACTGGGCCTGGTGCTGGCCGCCGGCGTGGGTGGGGGAAGCGCGGCCTCGTGGGCCATCGCACCGACGCTTGTTCAGCGCAGCGTCAACAGAGCCTCGATGGTGACCGCGGCGGCCAGTCTGCAGAGCGTGTCACAGCTGGCGATCGCCGCGGGTGCGGGGATCGCGGCGGTGCTGGTCGACTCGTTGGGACTGACCGGCGCCCTGGCCATCGTCAGTGGTGCCGCGGCGCTCATCACGGTGCTGGCCTGGCCGCAGGTGCGCCGCGCCGACAAGCTCAGCGACGACGACAGCGCCAAGCTTGCGGTGATCCGGGCGACCCCGGTGCTGGCCCCGCTGCCCGCACTTGCTCTCGAGCAGCTCGCGCGCACGGCGACGCGGATGGCCGTGCCTGCGGGCTCCGACGTGATCCGCCAGGGCGACCGAGGCGACCGGTTCTACATGATCGCCAGCGGCCTGGCCGACGCCACCGTCAACGGTCGCCGGGTGGCCACCCTTGGTCCCGGCGGGTCGTTCGGGGAGATCGCCTTGCTGCACGACGTGGCGCGCTCGGCCACCGTGACAGCGCGAAAGGACCTCGACCTGGTCGCGGTGGATCGTGCCGAGTTCCTCGCCGCGCTGTCCAGCAACACGGCAGCGGGTCTGCGGCTGGGCGGGCTCGCCCGCACCCGGCTGGGCACCGTGCCCGTCGAGGAGCGCCTCATCGAACTCGGCCCGGATCCCGCACTGAACAGCCATTCGCTGTCCGAGCTGCTCGCCGCGCAGCCGGCGCTGGCGGGCATCGGCGACGGCGCGCTGCGCGAACTCGCCGACACCGCCAAGGTGCTGGCCGCCCCCGACGGTGCGCTCATCACCTGCGAGGGCGACCACGGCGATACCTACTACGTGATCCTCGAGGGCGCCGCCCAGGTCCTCGACGACGGCACCGCGGTGCACCACCTCCGCCCCGGCGAGGGCTTCGGCGAGCAGGCGATCCTGCGCGACGTCCCACGTACGGCGACCGTGCGAGCGGTGGGCGACACCATCCTGGTGGCCGTGGATCGCGAGGCGTTTCAGCGCGCGCGGCGTTGACACCGGCCGCAACGACGGTGCCGTGACTGGGCCGGCCTACCGCGGATCACGCCACATCGGCCAGATCGACGGGCCACCGTGCGGCAGCGCGATCTCACCGGTAACGGTGAAACCGAAACGCTGGTAATAGGGCACATTTTCGGGCTTGCTCGACTCGAGGTAGGCCGGGCAGTACTCGGCGTCGCAGCGGTCCAGCCGCGACCGCAGCAGCGCCTGACCGAAACCCTGTCCGCGAACCGTCGGTTCGCTGCCGATGGCGGCCAAATACCAGTGTGGTTCTTCGGGGTGTGCGCGCTTCATCGCCGACTGCACGGCACGTCCCACCCCCGTTCGGAACCCGAACACCCGAAGCAAGGCCGGGGTCATCGCCAGTTCCCCGAGCCGTGTCTCGCGCCATTGGTTCGGCGGATCCCACAATGCCGCCGCGCCGATACCCGGTCCGTCGCAGGCCACCTCAACGCCACCGCGGGCCAGATGGTGGTGGCGTGTCATGGCCGCGAACAACCGGCACAATTGCGCGGTCCGGGCCCGGTCACCGGGAAACAGCCACGTCATCACGGGATCGTCGTAGAAAGCCCGGGCCATGGTTCGGGACAGCTCACGGATATCGGCCTGCTGTGCCGGACGCGCCTGTGGGGTCATCTCAGCGAGGGTATCTGGGACCGCCATGGCATCGCCGGGTCACCGTACCGCCGGGCGGCCCGATCCCGCCTGATACCCAGCAGCTCCACCACGCCCTTACGATGGGGTGGCTCCATCATCGATGCCGGTGCGGCGCTGCGCCGGGGAACGGTTGGCCTACGGTGTGGGACTTCGAAACAGACCCCGAATACCAGGCGAAGCTGGACTGGGTCCAAGAGTTCATGGTCAACGAACTCGAACCACTGGATCTGGTAGCTCTCGATCCCTATGACAAGAAGAACCCCGAGACGATGGCCGTCCTGCGGCCGTTGCAGCAGCAGGTGAAGGACCAGGGGCTCTGGGCCGCTCACCTGCGACCGGAACTCGGCGGGCAGGGGTTTGGCCAAGTCAAGCTTGCGCTGCTGAACGAAATCCTCGGACGCTCGCGCTGGGCGCCCTCGGTGTTCGGTTGTCAGGCACCAGACTCGGGTAACGCCGAGATCCTGGCGCTGTTCGGCACCGAGGACCAGAAGGCCCGCTACCTGCAACCGCTGCTGGACGGCGAAATCACCTCCTGCTACTCGATGACAGAACCTCAGGGAGGTTCGGATCCAGGGTCGTTCGTCACGGCCGCCACCCGCGACGGAGACAGCTGGATCATCAACGGGGAGAAGTGGTTTTCCACCAACGCCAAGCACGCCTCGTTCTTCATCGTGATGGCCGTGACCAACCCGCAGGCCCGCACCTACGAGAAGATGTCGCTGTTCATCGTCCCGGCGGAGACACCCGGTATCGAGATCGTCCGCAACGTCGGCGTCGGGACCGAATCGAGCAAGCACGCCAGCCACGGCTACGTCCGCTACCACGATGTTCGGGTGCCAGCCGATCATGTACTCGGCGGTGAAGGCCAGGCGTTCATGATCGCGCAGACGCGACTCGGCGGCGGTCGCATTCACCACGCGATGCGCACAATTGCATTGGCACGCAGAGCCTTTGACATGATGTGCGAACGCGCCGTATCCAGGCAGACCAGACACGGCCGGCTTTCCGACTTGCAGATGACGCAGGAGAAGGTCGCCGACAGCTGGATCCAGATCGAGCAGTTCCGACTACTGGTGCTGCGCACGGCGTGGCTGATCGACAAGCACCACGACTATCAGAAGGTGCGTCGCGACATCGCGGCGGTAAAGGTCGCAATGCCACAGGTGCTGCACGACGTGGTGCAGCGCGCCATGCACCTGCACGGCGCGCTCGGCGTTTCCGACGAGATGCCGTTCGTCAAGATGATGGTGGCCGCCGAATCGCTGGGCATCGCCGACGGCGCCACCGAACTGCACAAGATGACGGTGGCACGCCGGACACTGCGCCAATACGAGCCTGTTACAACGCCGTTCCCGTCACAGCACATACCCACCCGGCGAGCGGCGGCCGAGGCGCGGCTGGCCGAGCGCCTGGAACACAGCATCGCGGAGTTCTAACACCGGACGCCGGCCGCTCGGCGTCCGGATGCCGAAAAGTGGTGCGGCGACTGGATTCTCACGGCCCCCGCCCCGGCCGGTCAGGTGACGTACCGGACGACGCTTTCTGCCACACAGGCCGGCTTACCGGCCCCTTCGACCTCGACGGTCGTGGCAACCGTCGCCTGGACCGCGCCGTTGCCGACGTCTTCAACACCGACCAGCGAACTCTGGGCGCGCACCCTGGAACCGACCGGCACCGGGGCGGGGAATCGAACCTTGTTGAGCCCGTAATTGATTGCCAGCTTTATGCCCTTGACCGTGTACATCTCGTGCTGCAGGCGAGGTAACAGCGACAGGGTCATGAAGCCATGTGCGATGGTGGTGCCGAATGGCCCCTTGGCCGCTCTTTCCGGGTCGACATGGATCCACTGATGATCTCCCGTCGCATCGGCAAACAGGTTGACGTCTTCCTGAGTGATCGTCACCCAGTCGCTTTGCCCGATGGTTTCACCCGCAGCGGCAGCAAGGTCGGCGACGGATTCGAAGGTGCGCATGGCTGTCTCCTCTGCTCGTGGGTAAGCATAGAACTTGTGAAGCTACTGCTGATCGCCGATACGCACGTCCCCAAGCGCGCCCGCGACCTACCCGACCAGGTATGGAAGCAAGTCGCCCGGGCAGACGTGGTGATCCACGCGGGCGACTGGGTAACCGTCGAGTTGCTCGACGAACTGCAGAGCAGGGCGGCCCGGCTGGTGGGCTGCTGGGGAAACAACGACGGACCCGATCTGCGCAGCCGGTTACCGGAGCGGGCGGACGTCGTGCTGGCGGGTCTGCGCTTCACCGTCGTTCACGAGACCGGCGCGGCGGGCGGTCGCGAGGCCCGGATGTCTCGGCTCTATCCCGATAGCGACGTACTGGTGTTCGGTCACAGTCATATCCCGTGGGACACCACAACCAGCACCGGTTTACGGCTGCTGAATCCGGGGTCTCCCACCGATCGTCGCCGAGCTCCCCATTGCACTTACATGACCGCGACAGTCGAAAGCGGCGCGCTTGCCGGGGTCACCCTGCACAACATCGAAAAGTAGCCGCTTCCATCGCGCATATTCTTCAAATATGCACGACTACAATGGTTTTGAGTTGCGCACCAAAGTGGCTCGAAAGTGCCTATGACGGGCAATGAACACCCGAAACATCGCAAATTCGCGTTACCGAATTACGAAGCAAATAGCGCATCGCGGCCGAATTCTTCAAGTTTTCAACACCAATCTGAGCATCAATCGTTATCGTGTCGAAACGACTCGGCGCCGATTCTCAATCGTTAGATAACCGCGACATTCTTCTCCGGCCGCGACAGACGAATTGGGGCGCGGCCCTGTGTTTCACTCGCCCAGACAGATTTGACCGTGCCGTGCGGCAGATGAAAGTTGGGTAGGAGCTATGAAGTTCGTTGAGAAGTTGCGTGGCGCAGCGGCCGGCGCTCCGCGCCGGCTGACCATCGCGGCCATAGGGGCTGCCCTGTTGTCCGGACTTGTTGGGGCCGTGGGTGGCGCGGCGACCGCCGGGGCATTTTCCAGGCCGGGTCTGCCGGTGGAATACCTGCAGATTCCGTCGGCGGCGATGGGCCGCGACATCAAGGTTCAGTTCCAGGGCGGTGGAGCGCACTCGGTCTACCTGCTCGATGGGCTACGGGCGCAGGACGACTACAACGGTTGGGACATCAACACTCCCGCCTTCGAGGAGTACTACAACTCCGGGTTGTCGGTGGTTATGCCCGTCGGCGGCCAGTCCAGTTTCTACAGCGACTGGTACCAGCCCTCTCAGGGCAACGGTCAGGGCTACACCTACAAGTGGGAGACCTTCCTGACCCGGGAGATGCCCGCCTGGTTGCAGGCCAACAAGGGCGTCTCGCCAACCGGCAATGCGGCGGTGGGCCTTTCGATGTCGGGCGGTTCGGCGCTTGTTCTGGCTGCCTACTACCCCCAGCAGTTCCCCTACGCCGCGTCCTTGTCGGGATTCCTGAACCCCTCCGAGGGCTGGTGGCCGACGCTGATCGGTCTGGCGATGAACGACTCGGGTGGCTACAACGCCAACAGCATGTGGGGCCCGTCCACCGACCCGGCCTGGAAGCGCAATGACCCGATGGTCCAGATTCCGCGCTTGGTCGCCAACAACACCCGCATCTGGGTCTACTGCGGCAATGGCACCCCCAGCGACCTCGGTGGCGACAACATGCCGGCGAAGTTCCTGGAAGGCCTGACACTGCGCACCAACCAGACCTTCCGGGACACCTACCTGGCCTCGGGTGGGCGCAACGGGGTGTTCAACTTCCCGACCAATGGCACGCACTCGTGGCCCTACTGGAACCAGCAGCTGGTTGCCATGAAGGGCGACATCCTCAAGGTGCTCAACGGGCCTGCCGTCCCGGCGGCTCCGGCTGCCCCGGAGGCTCCCGCCGCCCCGGTCGCTCCGGCCGCCTGAGGGGCTCGCTAGCTCCAAAACCTGCATCGGCAGCAGCGCAACGGCCAGCGCTGCTGCCGATGCTTTTTGGTGGCGCTGCTACTTCAACAGGGCCCGACGGTCGGAGTGGAAATAGGTGAAGCCGGTTGTCAGCGCACACACCGTTGAGGCGACCGCGAGCATCTGGGTTCCGCTGACCACCAAGCTGATGGTCCCACCCACGGTGGCGCCGAGAATGAAGCTGGCAAGCAACATGAAGTAGCCGAGCCAGTCCGCCGCCTGTCCGCCGGCGATATGGCGTTCGATGCCCTGCCCCATCTTGACCAACGTCCCGGTCACGTAACTCAACGGCACCGACACCTCGCCGTCCTTGACGAACGACGTGTTCAGCGAACCCACACCGAAGACCACGAGCATGATCGGCAGGAAGTCCAGCTGGCTGCCTTCCCATCCACCGATGACGATGTCCAGGGCCGTCGCGGCGACCAGGCTGAAGGTGGTCAGCACGGTCGGGCCGTGCGGGTGATCCACCCAGAAGTGCCGTCTGCACACCGATGCGACCACGACTCCCACCAGGAAACACACCAGGAGCAGCCCCGCCGTGACCGAAAGCCACACGTCGTCCCGAAAGTAGCCCAGCACGGCTCGTTGGGCGTTTCCCGTCATGAATGTCACGAAGTAGCCGGCAGAGTGGGTGAAAGCGGTTGCACCCAGCACGCCGGCCAGCACCGCCAGCACCCAAGACAGTCGCGCCTCGCTGTCGAAAATGTCACTCCTCACCCAGCCATGCTGTCAGACCCGTTCGACGACCGCAGAAATCAGCAGGCCAGACCATGCCCGTTCGGGCGAGCCACAGTCACCGGCCGGGCGCCGGCGGCCGGTGCGCCCGCCGACCTAGGTGGCGGTGAGCCGCGCGATCGAGCGCAGCGGGATCGGCAGCCAGCCGGGCCGGTGCCGCGACTCATAGCCGGCCTCATAGACGGCCTTGTCGAGTTCGTAGGCGGCCAGCAGCAGCTCCGAATCCCGCGGATCGTTTCCCGAGGCGGCCGCATAGCCTTCGCAGAACGCGGTGCGGTTGCGGGTGATCCATTCCCGGGCGCGAGCCGCCAACTGCTTATCGTCGGCGTGGTCGACCAGCGGCCCATAGGCGGCGTACTCGAACGAGCGCAAGACCCCCGCGACGTCGCGCAGCGGCGAATCGGGGGCCCGCCGCTCCCGCAGCGGCTGCCCCGGTTCGCCTTCGAAGTCGATCAGCACCCAGCTCTCCGGCGTGCGCAGAACCTGCCCCAGATGCAGATCCCCATGCACGCGCTGAACGCTGATCGTCTCGTCGACCAGCTTGACGAACCGTTCTTCGATGGTGCCGGCGTACTGCTGCAGTTCGGGCACCGCCGCAGCGGTCGACGACAACCGCGCCAGCACGTGGTCCACCGGGAAGGTGGCCTGTGCCGTCCCCAGCTGCTCGGCCAGGGTCGCGTGCACCGACGCGACCGCTTCACCGAGCCGGCGGGACTCGCCGGCCAAGTCGCCGCCGACTTCGTGTGCGTACAGGTCGCCCTCGGCGAACAGGTCACGGACGCTGGCGGTGGCCATCGCCCAGCCTTCGGCCGCGTTGGCCGCGTAGGCGGTTGCCATGCCCAGCGGGCACGCGGCCTCCGGGGGCTCGCCGGGGATGCCGATTTCGTAGGTGCCCAGCAGCCGCGCCACGTGCGGATTGTGCGCCCGGCCCAGCACCCGGTTGAGTTCGATGTCGGGATTGATCCCGCTGCTCACCCGGCGGAAGACCTTCAGGATCGCGGCCTGCCCGCGGTCGAATATCACGCTGGTATTGCTTTGTTCGGCGTCAGAGACCCGCGGGTAGGCATCCAGCGGCAGCTCGACATCGGGCTCGCGAGCGAAGCTGACCTGCCCGTCGGACGAACTTCGCACGGCCGACGAGTCGATCAGCGAGAGCAGAACCTGCGGCGCCACCGGGTCATAGAGGGCGTCGAAGCCGGTGTGGTCGTCGGCGGAGCCGATGGTGGCCAGCGTGCTGAATTCCGAGACCGGCCCGGCATCCCAGCGCACCAGCACCTGGTAGCGCTCCGCGGAGCCGTCCGTGTAGCTGACATCCACCAGCACCAGGTCCAGATCATCGCGCAGCGCCACCACCGCACCCGGTTCGGCGGCGGCCAGTTCGCGGTTGCGTCCGGCGTACCAGCGTTGCTGCGGGAGCCATTCCGACCAGGGCAGCTTGGCTGCAAGCGTGGCTGGCGAGTTCATTTAGCGCCGCTCCTTCTCATTGCTTGGTCCCCCGCAAGCGGGTGGTGCCCCCAGTGCATCGTCACCGGCGCGGTCATCGTTCCTCCTCGGATGCGGACAGCTGAAACCAGTAGAACCCGTGCCCCGGAAGGGTGAGCAGGTAAGGCAGGTGCCCGATTTTGGGAAATTCCACCTGCCCGGTCAGCTCGACGGGCGTGTAGCTGTTCCACTGCTGCAGGTTGAGCTCGATGGGCTGCGGGAAGCGCGACAAGTTGTTCACACACAGCACGACGTCCCCGTCTTCGCCGGCCGGTCCCGGGGCCTCGCGCACGTAGGCCAGGATCGACGGGTTGGAGCCGCCCAGCTCCTGGAACGTGCCGACGGCGAACGCGTTGTGGCGGCGTCGTACCGCCAGCATGGTGCGGGTCCAGTTCAACAGCGATGTCGAGGTGTCCCGTTGCGCCTCGACGTTGACCGCCTGATACCCGTAAACGGAGTCCTGGCTTGGGGGCAGGTACAGCCGGCCCGGGTTCGCGGTGGAGAAACCGGCGTTGCGGTCCGGGGTCCACTGCATCGGAGTCCGCACCCCGTCGCGATCCCCCAACCAGATGACGTCGCCCATGCCGATTTCGTCGCCGTAGTAGAGCACCGGCGAGCCGGGCAGCGAGAGCAGCAGCGCATTGAACAGCTGGATCTGGTTGCGGTCATTCTCCAGCAACGGCGCCAGCCGGCGGCGGATCCCGACGTTCGCTTTCATCCGCGGGTCCTTGGCGTACTCCGCGTACATGTAGTCGCGTTCTTCGTCGGTGACCATTTCCAGCGTCAACTCGTCATGGTTGCGCAAGAAGATTCCCCACTGTGCCATATCGGGGATGGGCGGGGTCTTTGCCAGAATCTCCGAGATCGGAAACCGCGATTCACGGCGGACCGCCATGAAGATGCGCGGCATCAGCGGGAAGTGAAAGGCCATATGGCATTCGTCGCCACCGGTGCTGGCCTCACCGAAGTACTCGACGACGTCGGCCGGCCACTGATTGGCCTCGGCCAGCAACACCCGGCCCGGGAATTCGTCGTCCACTACCTTGCGGACGCGCTTGAGGAAGGCGTGCGTCTCGGGCAGGTTCTCGCAGTTGGTTCCTTCCCGCTCGAACAGGTAGGGAACGGCGTCCAACCGGAATCCGTCGATCCCCAGGCCCAGCCAGAACCGCAGGACGTCGATCATCGCCTCTTGCACGGCCGGGTTGTCATAGTTCAGGTCCGGCTGATGGGAGAAAAACCGGTGCCAGTAGAACTGGCGGCGCACGGGATCGAAAGTCCAGTTGGACTCTTCGGTGTCCACGAAAATGATCCGGGCGTCGGTGTATTTCTCGCTGCTGTCGCTCCAGACGTAGTAGTCCCCGTAGGGGCCGTCGGGGTCGTGCCGAGACTCCTGAAACCACGGGTGCGATTCCGAGGTGTGGTTCATCACCAGGTCGGTGATCACCCGGATGCCGCGCCGGTGGGCCGCGTCTACCAGGGCAACGAAGTCGCCGACGGTGCCGAACTCCGGCAAGACCTTGTAGAAGTCCCGGATGTCATAGCCGCCGTCACGCAGGGGCGAATCGTAGAACGGGGGCAACCAGATGCAATCGATACCCAGCCACTGCAGATAGTCCAGGCGCTGCATCAGGCCGCGCAGGTCGCCGGAACCGTCGGCGGTGCCGTCGTAGAACGCCCGGACCAGTACCTCGTAGAAGACCGCGTGTTTGAACCAGGTTGGGTCGGCGGGCAGCGCGGCCGCGTTGCCGAAATCCTTGGCATCGGGGTGTTCGACCACACCTCCCTCGACGTGGCTGCCCTCGGCTGGATTGTGCTCGATGGTGTTGGTTGCCTCGTTCATCAATTCCACGATGCCACGGGTACCCGAGGCGCAACCACAAGAATCACGCCAAGATCGATGCGCGCAATCACGCCCGGTGCCATGCGAATTGGCTGACCGACGCGAAGAAGCCGCAGCGAGATCAGGCGGGCGGGCCCTCGGCAAGCGTCACGTTTTCGGTGCGCTGCCCACCCGAATTGGATGTCCAGCTGATCGAGACGATGTCGCCAGGGTGGTGCCCGTTGAGCGCATCCGACATCGCGGTCGCCGAGTTGATCGGGGCGCCGCCGAGTGCGGTGATGATGTCGCCGGTGGAGATGCCGACCACCGCCGCCGGAGCGCTGCCAACCACGCGCGCAACCTTGGCCCCGGTGCCGTTGTTGTCGACGACACCCAGACCGAGGAAGGCGGTGGGCCCGATGTGCACCGTGGGCGACCCGCCGCCGGAGCGGATCTGTCCGGCGATGCCCATCGCCTGTCCGATCGGGATGGCGAAGCCCGTTCCGCCACCGGACATCTGGAAGTTGTCGGAGGCGGCGGTGTTCATGCCGACCACCTGACCCATGTTGTTGACGATCGGCCCGCCGGAGTCACCGGGGGCGATCGCGGCGTCCACCTGAATCAACCCGTTGAGCGTCTCTTCGGCGCCGGTCAGCGCGTCGGATGCCTCGACGGTCTGGTCCAGTGCGACCACGCGTCCGGGCACCGCGCGGGGCGTACCGCCCTGCCCGCCGGTGTTGCCCATCGCCACGATCGGCTCACCAACGGAGACGCCGCCGCCGATCGCGGCGGCGGGAAGGCCACCCGCGCCGCGCATCTGCAGCACCGCGACGTCGCGGGTGCGGTCGTAACCGACCACGTCGACGCCGTAGGTGCGGCCGTCACCGACACTGAAGACGGAGATGTCGGTGGCGCCCGAGATCACGTGGTTGTTGGTCAGCACGACGCCGGCGGGATCGATGATGATGCCCGTTCCGGCCCCGACCGCGTTGTTGTAGCCGAGCTTGGTGTTGACGTTGACGACCTGCGGGCCGACCTGCGCGACCATCGCTGAGGGGTCAAGCGGCAGTGTCGGGAAGTCGGCGAACCGATCCAGCGCCAGGTTCGACGGCGCCGCGTGCGCCGGCGCCGGCACGGTGGCCAGGCCCAGTCCCAGCACGGCCAGTACCGCCACTAGCCATGACCACCTCGGTGAGTGGTGGCGCAATTTACTCATCCCGCATCCTCCTGCGTCGGGGTAAGAATCAGAGAATTGTCCCAGCCTTCAGGTCCGGGCAGCAAAACCTAGTCTTACGAGAATAGTCCAAGGATAGCGATGTGTGGCCTTGCTAAGGCCCAGATCGCCGGTTATTCGCCGAGGTCGACGGACCGGGCTCCAGCGCATACCTGAGGTGGTGGCTGACGTCACCCACCATGTCGATCAGAGTCAGGTCGCGGTAGGAAAACCGCCATTTGCCGTCGACGCAGGCGAAACGGTCGTGGTAACGGCCCGTGACGATCGGCTGTAGCGGGAAGTCGTCGACCTGCTGAAAAACGGTGTAGTAGCTGCGACAACGAGCGATTCCGCACTGCGGGTCGATCTCGATGATCGGATTGCTGACCACGTGCTTGGTGCGCGGCGTCCCGTTGGGATACACAATGATCAGGGCCTCCCAGATCTTCAACAATCCCGCCGCATCGACGGTGTCCTGACCGCCGTCCTGATCACCGTCCGCGGCGATTCGGATGCGGGCGTGCTCGAAGAGCGCGGCGGCCGCCGGCAAATCGCCGGCGTCGATGCATTCGGCATAGCGATAGAGCAGGTTGGCGATCTGAGTCTCCGCCCGCATCGAGCAACGGTAGCGCGCCGGCCAGACCGACCGGCCCCACTCCGGGCCGTAGGCTGGGCCGGTGGGCGAAGTGTTCGACCCCGCGGTCAGGTTCACACAATCCCCGGTGGCGCGGTTGGCAACGGTCACACCCGAGGGCATTCCCCATGTGGTGCCGGTGGTTTTCGCGGTCGACAACGACCTGATCTTCACTGCCGTCGACGCGAAGCCGAAATCCACCCGCAGGCTGCGCCGGCTCACCAACATTGAGCGCACGCCGCAGGTCAGCCTGCTGGTCGACCATTACGACGACGACTGGACGCAGTTGTGGTGGGTCCGCGCCGACGGAGTCGCCCAAATCCATCCAGCCGGAGCGGTGCTGCACACGGGTTACCGGCTGCTGCGCGCAAAGTACGCCCAATACCAATCGGTGCTGCTGGATGGGCCGGTTATCTGCGTAGCCGTGCGGCGCTGGTCCAGCTGGCACGCGTGACCCGCCCCGCGCGTGGTGGCATCTGGTCTCCGGTCCGCTCCGGTAGGCGCCCGTTACCGACCCTTGTGTTGCGGGGCAGTTGAGAGAAAAGTTGCTACTGCGTCCTGTGGGCTGGAACACACCGCGTACGGGAGTGGGCGGACAACCCCGGGAAGAACGGGAGGCAAGTCATGGCCGACAGAGCGGGTAGTTCCTCGGGTTCGGGAACTGCGCCTACCGCCGAAGGTCCGGACGCTATCCGCAACGTGGTTCTGGTCGGACCGTCCGGGGGCGGGAAAACCACCCTCGTAGAAGCGCTTTTGGTGTCCGCCGGAGTGCTCTCTCGCCCCGGCTCGGTAACCGACGGCACCACGGTCTGCGACTTCGACGAAGCGGAGATCCGTCAACAGCGCTCGGTCGGCCTGGCGGTCGCCGCACTGTCACACCAGGGCATCAAGGTCAATCTGGTCGACACCCCCGGCTATGCCGACTTCGTGGGTGAACTGCGCGCCGGGCTGCGCGCCGCGGACTGCGCGCTATTTGTCATCGCGGCAAACGAGGGTGTGGACGAGCCGACGAAGTCGCTCTGGCAAGAATGCAGCCAGGTTGGCATGCCGCGGGCGGTGGTGATCACCAAACTCGACCACGCGCGAGCGAACTACGCGGAGGCGTTGGCTGCCGCCCAGATCGCGTTCGGGGACAAAGTACTGCCGCTGTATCTACCGACCAGCGACGGCTTGATCGGCTTGTTGTCCCAAACCCAGTACGCCTACGCAAACGGCACGCGCTGCGAGACGGCACCCGGAGCTTCGGACGCCGACCGGATAGAGGAGGCCCGCGGGTCCCTGATCGAGGGAATCATCGAAGAGTCCGAGGATGAGTCGCTGATGGAGCGCTACCTCGGTGGCGAGCAGATCGACGAATCGATCCTGATCGAGGATCTGGAGAAGGCCGTTGCGCGGGGCTCGTTTTTTCCGGTGATCCCGGTGTGCGCCAGCACCGGTGTCGGCACGCTGGAACTGCTCGAAGTTGCCACGCGGGGCTTCCCCTCGCCCCGCGAACATCCGCTGCCGGAGGTCTTCACCCCACAGGGCGCCACCCACGCCGACTTGGCCTGCGACGTTGACTCGCCGTTGCTCGCCGAAGTGGTCAAGACGACGTCGGACCCCTACGTCGGCAGGGTCAGCCTGGTCCGGGTCTTCGCCGGAACCATCAAGCCCGATGCCACGGTTCACGTGTCAGGTCACTTCTCATCCTTTTTCGGCAGTGCCAACGGGAACGGCGCGGCCGCCAGCACACACCCTGACCACGACGAGGACGAACGCATCGGGGTGCTGTCGTTTCCGCTCGGAAAACAGCAACGTCCGGCCACCAAAGTGGTGGCCGGTGACATCTGCGCGATCGGCAGGCTGAGCCGGGCCGAAACCGGCGACACCCTGTCGGACAAGTCCGAACCGCTGGTGCTGAAGCCCTGGACCATGCCGGAGCCGCTACTACCGATGGCCATTGAAGCCCATGCCAAGACCGACGAGGACAAACTCGCGGTCGGACTGAGCCGGCTGGCCGCCGAAGACCCAACGCTGCGCATCGAGCAGAACCAGGAGACCCACCAGATCGTGCTCTGGTGCATGGGCGAGGCCCATGCCGGCGTGGTACTCGACGCGCTCGCCAACCGATACGGCGTCACCGTCGACACCGTCGAGCTGCGGGTGCCGTTGCGCGAAACCTTCAGCGGCAACGCCAAGGGGCACGGCCGGCACGTCAAGCAGTCCGGTGGGCACGGCCAGTACGGGGTCTGCGACATCGAAGTGGAACCGCTTCCGGAGGGCTCGGGGTTCGAGTTCCTCGACAAGGTGGTCGGTGGAGCGGTGCCACGTCAGTTCATTCCCAGCGTGGAGAAGGGCGTCCGAGCCCAGATGGACAAGGGCGTGCACGCCGGGTACCCGGTTGTCGACATCCGGGTGACGCTGCTCGACGGCAAAGCCCACAGCGTCGACTCATCGGATTTCGCCTTCCAGATGGCCGGTTCACTGGCGCTGCGAGAGGCGGCCGCCGCGACCAGGGTGACGCTGCTGGAACCGATCGACGAGATCGCGGTGCTCGTGCCCGACGATTACGTCGGCACCATCATGGGCGACCTGTCCGGACGTCGCGGCCGGGTGCTCGGCACCGACACGGTGGGCCACGAACGCACGGTGGTCAAGGCCGAGGTGCCGCAGGTCGAATTGACCAGGTACGCCATCGATTTGCGCTCCCTGGCCCACGGGGCGGCGTCGTTCACCCGCTCCTTCGCCCGCTATGAGCCGATGCCCGAATCCGCCGCCGCCCGCGTGAAGACTCACGCATAGCGGCCCGGCGGATTCATGTCGACCATCAACGGACTGCCCGCGCACATCCTGCTCAATCACCTGGTCGTGGTGCTGGGTCCGCTGACCGCGATCCTGGCCATCGTGTGTGCCTTGTGGACACCGGCACGGCAGCGATTTGTCTGGCTGACGCTGCTGCTGGCGGTCATCACACTCATCGCGACCCCGATCACCGCTGACGCCGGTGCATGGCTTCAGGCTCGGCTGGGCCCGTCACCGCTGGTAGAAAAGCACCAAGAACTCGGTGAGACCCTGACCTATTTCATGGCGGTCCAGGCGTTGGCCGTCGCCCTGCTGGTGGTCATGCATGTTCGCCGGGAACGGGGGCGTGCGGTCAACACCGCGACGCGCCTGACGATCACCGCGCTGGTGATCGTCGCCGCCGCGGCCACGCTCGTCGCGACCTACCGGGTCGGCGATTCCGGCGCGCAGGCCGCCTGGGGTTCCATCGCTTCGGCGCCGGGACCCTACTAGGCCTGCCCGCCGAACTGTTGGGCCACCGCGCGCCGGTCCAGCGACCCCTTCGCGGTATGCGGCAGCTCACTGGCCATCTGGAAGGTGGCCGGAATTTCGAAGGACGCCAGCTTCTCCCGGCAGAATTCGGTGAGTTCCTGCGCAGTGGGCGCGGGCTCACGCGGCACGATCACCGCCGCGACCGCTTCCCCGTAGAGCGCGTCGGGGACGCCGAAGACCGCGTTCTCCAGCACCCCGGGGTGGCTGGCCAGCACCCCTTCGACGCGTTCCGGGGAAATCTTCTCCCCGCCCCGGTTGATCAGTTCCTTGATCCGGCCGCGGATGCTGAGGTCGCCCGCCTGCGACAGGGTTCCGAGGTCGCCGGTGCGTAGCCAGCCGTCGGTGAAGTTTGCCGCGGTGATCTTCGGGTCACCGAGGTAGCCGCGCACCACCGTGGGGCCGTGCAACCAGACTTCGCCGACGGCGCCGGGCCCGACCGGATGCCCGTCGGGCCCGACGATCCGGATTTCGGGCCCCGTTGATCGACCGACCAGACCGGTTGACTCAGCGGGGTTTTCGTCGCAGCCGCTGCCCTCGACACCGGTGCTTGCCACCTGGTGGGTGGCCTCGGTCATGCCGAATGCGCACAACACCGGGGCGGAGAACTCGTCATGCAACGCTTGCGCGGTTTCGGGCGTGAGTGGCGCGCTGCAACTGCGGATGAAGCGCAATGCGGCGCGAGTCCGGCCGGACGAGTCGGCTTCCCGTTGCGTCTTCGCGCGCTCCAACAAGATCTGGTGGATCGTGGGCACCGCGGTGTACCAGGTGGCGTGCGCGACGTGAATGTCGTCCCAGAATGTGTGCGCCGAGAATTTTCCGCGAGCCGGCAGCAGCACCGTGCCCCCCGAGACCAGGGTCGACAGCAACGCGGCCATCAGGCCGTGGCCGTGGTACAGCGGCATCACCGCAACCGTCGCGTCCTGTGGGCTCAGCCGATATCCCGCGATGATGGACCGTATCGAGGTGGCGATGTTGGCGCGCGTCCAGGGAACCATCTTCGGCAGCCCCGTGGTTCCCCCGGTGAACATGATCATGGCGTCGTCGGCCCGCAGCCCCTGGGGCGCCGACGCCACCGCGGTGGGCTCGCCGGCGGCGTCCAAATGGACCGACAGGATGCCGGTATCGCGCGCCACACTCACCGCGATCGGCCACCATCGAACCGCCGGTTCATCCCGGTCGCCGGGTCCGGTGCCGTCGATGAGCACCACGCGTGCCCCTGCGGCCCCGGCGCGGGCGCGTTGGTCAGCGACCGGCAGCGCCGGATCCAGCGGAACGACGATCAGATTCGCGCGTGACGCGGCCAGCAGCGCGACCACGAACTCGAGGTTGCTGCCCGAGCGCAACGCCACCCGCTCCCCCGGCCGCAGGCCGGCCCGAGTCAGCTGCCCGGCGAGGTCGTCGACCAGGCGGACCAGGTCGCGATAGCTGACCGCGACACGATCGGCGGTGAAGATGACCGCGGTTGCCTCCGGCAGCTGGGCCGCCGCCAGCTCCACCAGGTCCGCCAGCCGAGGGCCGGCGGCCGAGTCGCAGGGTTGGGTCCCGACGTGCGCGGCCACTGCCTGGCCGCTGGTGATCGAGTCCGATGCCATCGCGTGCACTCCCTCCAGGTATTACCGGTGCAGTTGGCACCTGATCAGCACCCTGCCGGTGATCGGTACGCGTTGTCCAATACTGACCGGCTACCAGTCGATAGCCGACGGCTATCGAGTCGCGGTGGTGCCGGCCTACGCCGTGGCCGCCGCTCGATAGACGGAGTGAATCGTCGGATAGAGAACCGGTCTTGGACACAGCGGGGGCACCCGATAAGAGTGGTGATCAAGCCACCGGCCACCAACACACCCGAGGAGTCGCCACCATGACCACACAATCGGCATCTCCCAGCGACGCGACAGCCGCAGGCGGATTGACCGATGGTTTCCATCTGGTGGCCGACGCACTCAAAGCCAACGACGTCGCCACGATCTACGGAATCGTCGGCATCCCCATCACCGACCTGGCGCGCACCGTGCAGGCCCGCGGAATCCGCTACATCGGATTCCGCCACGAAGCCTCCGCCGCCAACGCGGCGGCCGCCGCAGGCTTCCTGACCGCCCGGCCCGGGGTGTGCCTCACCACGTCGGGCCCGGGTTTCCTCAACGCGCTGCCCGCACTGGCCAACGCAACCGCCAACTGCTTCCCGATGATCCAGATTTCCGGGTCCAGCCAGCGGGCGATCGTGGATCTGGCACGTGGCGACTATCAGGAGATCGACCAGCTCAACGCGGCCCGCCCATTCGCGAAAGCCGCGTACCGGATCAATCGGGTCGAAGATATCGGGCTTGGCATTGCCCGCGCGTTGCGCACCGCGATCTCGGGCCGCCCGGGCGGGGTCTACCTCGACGTCCCCGGCGAGGTACTCGGTCAGGCGATGGACGCGACGGCCGCCGCGGCGACCGTTTGGCGCCTCGTCGACCCGGCCCCGCGGCAGTTGCCTGCACCCGAGGCCGTCGATCGCGCACTGACCATCCTCAGCCAGGCCCAACGTCCGCTGATCGTGCTGGGCAAGGGCGCGGCATACGCACAGGCCGACAACGCGATCCGGGAGTTCATCGAGACGACCGGAATTCCGTTCCTGCCCATGTCAATGGCCAAGGGGCTACTGCCGGATTCGCATCCGTGCTCCGCGGGGGCGGCTCGCTCGCTTGCCATCGCCCGCGCCGACGCTGTCCTGCTGATCGGGGCTCGGCTGAATTGGCTACTCGGCCACGGCGAGTCACCGCAGTGGTCGGCCGACGCCAAGTTCATCCAGGTCGACATCGCGGCATCGGAGTTCGATAGCAACCGCCCGATTGCCGCGCCACTGACCGGTGACATCGGCTCGGTGATGGCGGCATTGTCCGACGGCCTGGCCCGGCATCCGATCGCGACCAGGGCCCCGTGGACCACCGAGCTCGCCGAACGCAAGGCACGCAACGAAGCAAAAATGCTGCAACGCTTGGCCGAGGATCCGCACCCGATGCGGTTCTACAACGCGCTTGGCGCCATTCGCACTGTGCTGCAAGATAATCCCGACGTGTATGTGGTCAATGAAGGCGCCAACGCGCTAGACCTGGCCCGCAATGTCATCGACATGCAGCTGCCGCGTCACCGTATCGACACGGGAACGTGGGGGGTGATGGGTATCGGCATGGGCTACTCCATCGCGGCCGCGGTGGAGACCGGCCGGCCCGTCGTCGCAATCGAAGGGGATAGTGCATTTGGTTTCAGTGGCATGGAGGTCGAGACCATCTGCCGCTACCACCTTCCCGTCACCGTGGTCATCCTCAACAACGGCGGCGTCTACCGTGGCGACGAGGCCACCAAGGCCCAGGCCACAGACGCCAGTACCAACGACCCCGCCCCCACTGTGTTGAGCGCCCACGCACGCCACGAGCTGATCGCAGAAGCATTCGGCGGCAAGGGATATCACGTCACCACCCCGACTGAGCTGCGGTCGGCGCTAACCGCGGCGCTCGCATCCAACGGACCCACCGTCATCGACTGCGAACTCGACCCGGCCGCCGGTGTGGAGAGCGGGCACCTAGCCAGCCTGAATCCCACTAGCGCGGCCACCCCAGCGCGGGTCAGCGCCGGCGGCTGATCTCCATCAGCCGCGTTTGGAAGAACTCATCCAACGCGAGCCCCTGGGCGCTGGTCATCAGCGCCCTGGCGACGGGAGATCCAGGCCCGGTGGAACTGGTAGCCAAGGCGACCTGGGCTTTCACCACCGGGCTGACCAGTTGGACCGGGCGTATCTCACCGCCCGCGGGTGTGGTCCATAGCCAGGTGTGCGGCACAATGGACGCCGAATTCCCCGTGGCGACCTGAGCGAACAGCGAAGCAACGGAATCGGTTTCAACCTGCGGACTGACCGTGATGGCGTGGTCGGCGAAGGCCGCGTCGATGATTTGCCGGTCTCGCATATCCGAGGAGAGCAGGGCCAGTGGTAGCTGCGCGGCATCGAGCCAGCTCAGCGTCGACACGCCAGGGGGCAACATCTCCGGCGGCGCCAGCAGCACATAGCGCTCCTCGTACAGCGGCACCAAGTCAACGTCATGACCATCGTCGGAGGACGTATACACGATGGCGGCGTCCAGCTCGAAGTCACGCAGCCGCCGGTACAGCTCGGTGACCGCCAACCGGGAACAGATCTGCGCCTTCACCAACGGGTGCGCCGAGCAGAAGTCCGACAGCACCAGCGACGCAGTTGTCGAGGCAGACGGAACGGTGCCCAAACGCAGCGTTCCGGTGATCCCCGATCGCACCGCGTCCACCTCTGCCTTGAAGGCGTCGTGCTCGGCGATGATCCGCTTGGCCCAGACCACCAACCGCTCACCCTCCGGGGTGAGCCCCTCGAAGCTGTGGCCCCGATTGATCAAGGTGACGTTGAGTTCACGTTCGAGCTTGGCGATTGCCGAGGACAAGGCGGGCTGCGACACGTAACACTTCTCCGCCGCCCGGGCGAAGTGGCGTTCCTGAGCTACCGCGACGAAGTACTCCAGTTGACGGAAGAGCACTGACACCTCCTCGGTCATGGGTACCGATTCGCTGAGGCTACCGCCCCCGCCGGACCGTTGTCGCCCGCCGGTCCCCGATTGGGCCGCCAGGTCCTGCACCGTCGCGACAAGATCCGCGCGCCATTGGGCGGTTCTCGTTACCCCGCAGCGCGTTTGGACCGCAGGCGCGGCGCGACGAGCCAGCCCGGACGTACGCGGAATCGGTATCGCTACCAGCGAATCCGACCCCGGAATCTGCGTCAACGTCAATTCCGGATTGATTTTCGGCGCACCGAGGAGTTTCACCCGAGACCCCGAATATGGGCCCGAATCCCGACCCCCAGGCTTACTGAGAATTGTTTGCTACACCCCGCGAGTGGGCACCTAACAACTAGAATGCGTTTAGTTGCTCGCACCATCTCGAAGGGCGGACGCCATGCGTCGAATAATTCGTTATCTATTCGTTATGGTTGCGATTACAGTATTGGCGGTCGTGGCAGCGGGCAGTCCCGCCACCGCGGCCCTGCCGGCCGCAGAGCCGATTCCGGGCGTTGCTTCGGTGTTGCCCGCGAACGGCGCGGTGGTAGGAGTGGCGCACCCCGTGGTGGTGACGTTCACCGCGCCAGTGACCAACCGCCGCGCCGCCCAACGGACCATTCACGTCCTTTCACCGAGCAACATGACCGGACACTTCCAGTGGGTCCAAAGCAACGTCGTGCAGTGGGTGCCGGACCGATACTGGCCCACCCACACGCGCGTTTCGGTGGGGGTGCAGGAACTGACCACCGGCTTCGAGACCGGTGACGAGCTGCTCGGTGTGGCCAGCATCTCCGCGCACACCTTCACCGTCAGCCGCAACGGTGACGTGCTGCGCACCATGCCGGCGTCGATGGGCAAGCCCAGTCGCCCCACTCCGATCGGCAGCTTCACCGCCTTGTCCAAAGAGCGCACCGTTGTCATGGACTCCCGCACCATCGGCATCCCGCTGAACTCGTCGGACGGGTACATGATCACCGCCTCCTACGCGGTTCGGGTCACGTGGAGCGGAGTGTATGTCCATTCGGCGCCGTGGTCGGTGAACTCACAGGGCTACGCCAATGTGAGCCACGGGTGCATCAACCTGAGCCCGGATAACGCGGCGTGGTACTTCGACAGCGTCAACGTCGGCGATCCGATCGAGGTGGTCGGCTAGTCTTTCCGGCGCGCACAACGGTGCTGGCTGCCGGCTGAATCATCCGGCCGGTCAGCCGATCCCGGCCTGCACCACCTTGACAACCACCAGCACCACCGCGACCACGAGGTAGGCCCGCAGGGTGAATAGGCCCAGCCGGTGTGCCTGCGACATGGCCGGGCGGGCAAGGTCGGTCAGATTGGGGGTACACCACTGGGCCCGGTCCTGTTGGCGAATGGCACGCCGTTCGGCACGGCTGAGCAACTTGGCGTCGTTGATCTCATCGACCTCCCCGGGATCTAGCCCGCCGCCCAGGGATTTCGAGATGGCCTCCGCGTCGCGTCGGTCGCTGCGCCGGCGGCCGGTGATAAGCACCGCAGCGCCACCCATCATGCCGATCGCCGCGCCGGCCACCAGACCTATCTCGATGGCGGCGGTCGACAGGCGCGGAAAGAAGGTCGTTACCGTCAGCGCCAGCGACAGCAAGACCAGACACCAGACCGTGGTCCAAGCAATGATGTTCTGCCGCAGGGTGTTTACCCACGGACCCAGTACCGCATGGTCGTTGCAGAGCAACACCAGAAATACCGTTGCCGACGGTAGCAGGATGCCGGCGAGGGCCTGCACACCCTGGGTCACCAAGCCGAGCACGTAGTCGGGGCTGAACGCTACCGCGGCTGAAATCGCAAGTAGCGCCGCGTAGCCGCCGTAGAACAGCGGGGCCTCACTGATCTTCCAGTGCAGCGAGTGCCTTTTGCCCATCGCGTCGCCGACGGCATAGGTGGTGGCCAGCCCGATGGCGTTCGCGCCGATCAGCGATGCGTCGAGTAGCACGACTGCGAACAGGATGCCCACGGTGGAGCCGAAGTGGTTGGTCAAACTCGTTGCGACCGCGCCCGCGTCACTGAAGTGGCCGACGTCGGAGGTGCCGGCCAGGCCGAATGCGGTCACCGCCATCAGCGCTGTCGCCCCGACGATCACCACGACGATGCCGAGTACCAGATCCGCTCGTGCGTAGGGAATCCAGCGCGCCGTGATGCGCTTGTCCACCACGTTGGACTGCTGAAAGAACAACTGCCATGGTGCGATCGTGGTGCCGACGATCGCCACGATGAGCAACAGCACCGTGGAGTCCAGTCCTCCGGGGAAGCGTGGCACCAAACCACCCACCGTCCCCGAGAACGTCGGATGCACCAGTAGCGCCATCGGAATGATCACCACGTTCACCGCGATCAGCAGAAACATCATCTGCTCCCAGCGGCGAAATGAGCCGCCGGCGACCACCGCGAACAACAGCACCGCGGCGGCCGGGATGGCGACCGCCTTCGGGCAGCCGAGAAAGCCGAGGGCCATTGATACGCCGATGAATTCGGTGACGATGGTCAGCGCATTGAGGATCAACAGGTCGCCGACGCTGAACGCGCCCCAGAACTTGCCGAAGCGCTCGAAGATCAGCCGCGCGTGCCCGACCCTTACGACCGCACCCAGGCGCAACACCATTTCCTGGTTCACGTACAGCACCGGGATCAGCAAGGCCAGGGTCCAGAGCAGGGTCATCCCGTAGTTCTGGCCGGCCTGAGCGTAAGTGGCGACACCACCGGCGTCGTTGTCGCCGACCATCACGATCAGCCCGGGACCGCTGATGACCATCAGGGTCCGCAGACGCTGCCACCGCCGGGAAGCTACGCCGTCGCCATCCCGCCGGATCCGGCCGAACGCACCGACGATGTCGCCGGTATGGGCCGAATCCAGGACGGCGGCGTCGGCGGAGTGCACAGCGGAATTCGGGGCACCGCGACGCGAAGTGGATATCGAGGTCATCAACGTCTCGCTATCGATACAGGGGTGGCGAACCGGACAGCGCAAGCCACTCCCGGCGACGGACACCGGGTCAGCGTCCGCCGCCGAGTTCGTTGCGGCTCAGGGAATTAGCGGTAGTTGTTGGTGCCCAGATCTGGATGTCCACCCAGCGACGCGGTAACCACCGCGATCGGCATCCTGGACACGTAGCGGTTGGCGCGCTCCTGCGGTGTCAGGACGAAGTGGGCGGACCACTTGTTGGTCAGCCGCCGGCCCGCACTGAGCAGCGAACGTCCCGGAAAACCGGTCATGTAGGGAATACGTTGTGTAGCAACCAAAGCCATGATCTTACTCCTGGTGGGAAAACCGATCGGCTTACGTCATTCAACGCGTCAAGGTGTCCCGGGCCTTCATGGCGCTGGTGCCCCACGGATTGGGCACAGATCCTGGTGAAGGCCCGACAAGGCTTAGGCGGTAGAAGAAATGCCGGAACCGGATCGGGGGAAGACGGATTTCGGATAGGGACTATCGCCCGGACTGATGTCACTCATGTCTCGCCCTCACCTCCTCACGGCCATGACACACGGGGGTGTCGTCACATCACCTATGCAAGAGGGATGACCGTACGGCGACGCATCGTCGAACGCACCCCTCTCGTGGGAGCTTCGGCACTGCACGGCGTATCCGGACTATCCGGAAGCCACTTGGGCTCAACCCTTAGGCCGGGAAGAGCTGTCCTGACCCGGGGCGTCTCTCGACGTTCGGGGTCAGTGGCCTGTATCCATGCAGACGCCTCGCCTACCGAGGTGCTTGCGGGAACCATGCTCGCACCGAAACCCGCTGCTCGTCAAACGGCTATTTGGTAACGGCCACCACCAACGATGGCACTGGCGATGGTGGCGGCCTACCCTCGCCGGCATGGGCACCACTTTGCAGGACGCCAAAGTCGCCGCGGCGCTGGACCGGATGTACGCCGCAGCCGCAAACGAAATGACGGCGCTGCGCGAGCGACGCGCTGAAATCGAACGGCTGTGGTCTGGGGATGCGCAGCAACGGGCCGACGCGATGAGCGAGTTCTACATCCCGGTGACACCGGAGGCCGGCCGACTCATGTATGCGCTGGTCCGTGCGATCCGACCCACGACCGTCGTCGAGTTCGGAATGTCTTTCGGCATATCCACCATCCATCTCGCGGCCGCGGTTCGCGACAACGGCAGCGGCCGGGTGGTGACCACCGAACTCAACGCCAGCAAGATCGCCGCCGCCAAGCAGACCTTCGCCGACACCGGGCTGGCCGACGTGATCACCGTCGCCGAAGGGGATGCGCTCGCGACGCTGACAACCGTGCCCGGACCGGTCCAATTCGTGCTGCTCGACGGCTGGAAAGACCTGTACCTACCCGTCGTCAGGCTGCTGGAGCCGGTGCTGCCGGCGGGTGCATTGATCCTTGCCGACAACACCGAGTCCGCCGGTTCCCGGCCGTACCTGGACTACATCCGGGACCCCGCCAACGGCTACGTGAGCTTCAACTTTCCCGCCAGAAGCAGCGACAGCATGGAAATCAGCTGTCGCACGGCCGATTAACGACTAGCGCAACGACTCCTCGAGCCACGGTATCAGCCACTTCACACCCTCTGGGGTGAGGTGAACGCCGTCACTGCGCACCTGAATCCCGTCAACCTTGGCCGTATAAACCCCATCTGGGGACAGCTTCTTGTTGAGGTCGATGATCCCGACGTTTCGGTGTTGGCTAACTGTCTTGCGCAACATGTCGTTCCATTGCCTGACCCGGTCCGGCTGGTCCTCCGGGTACAAGCGGCCATCCGGCTTCTCGCCGCCCCGGCTGTAGGGCACCGTGGCCACCATCACCCGGACACCGCTGGATCCGACGATCTTGAGCGCCCGCTGCAATTCGAAGTTGAGATACCCATCGAAGGTCGGGTCTCCGATGTGAGTCCACTTTCCTTCGTTCACCCGGTCCACGGTCTCCCAGCGACCGATGATCAGCAGCGCGACATCGGGCCGGTCTTGACTGACCTGGGCGGACCATCTGCTGGGCCAGGTATCGCACTCCGGCCGTTGCTCCAATGTCTGACCGATGTAGCGGTACGGCGTGCCCCGCACCAGGCTGCAACCGATGACGGTGTGGTCGATGAATCGGAATCCGGGTGTGGCGGGCAGGTAATGCATCATGGTCCAGCCGATCGAGTCACCGAACACCGAAACGGTGAATGGCCGGTTCGGATCTCGTGGCGCGGCGGCTGGTCCCGGCGCGGCCGGCTCCGGCGGTGACGGTGAGACCGCGGCGACCGCCGAAACGCCGGGTGGCAGGCCTACCTCACGCAGGCCCGGGCCGGTGCCGACCGGGATAACCAGCATGGTGGCGGCGGCCGCGCTGGCGACGGTGGCCGCCGCCAGGGGTAGCAGCGGTACTCGCGCCGGGCGCCAGCGCCGGATCGGTTGCTCGAACAGCCACCACGACAACGCGGCGATCGCCACGGTGAGGGCACACCGCGCGGCGAACAGCCGCATTCCGGTCCACCCGGTGCGCTCGCCGTTGAGGGCCAAAAAGATCGGCCAGTGCCACAGGTAGATGCCGTAGGAGATGGTGCCCAGCCAGACCAGCGGGCGCCACGCCAGCAAACGCGCGACCGCTCCGCGTTGTTCCAGCGCAACCGGCGCCACCACGAAGACCGCGGCCAGGGCGACCAGGATCAGCAGACCGTGGCGGAACTCGTTGACGTTTCCGGTGGCAAAGTGGGTGAGCGCCGCCAAGCCCGCCACCCCGATGACCGGCAGAAAGCGGGCGACGCGCCGCCCCCACCGGGTCCGGACCAGGCACCAGCCGTGGTTGAGCGCCGTCCAATCGCGCACCAACAACGCCGCCGCCGCGGCGCCGACCAACAAGGCCTGGGCCCGAGTATCGGTGCCGAAATAGATCCGGTCACGCGTTGACTCGGACGCAAAGACAATGGCCGCCGCGCCAGAGGCCAGGGCCCCCAGGGTGCCGATCACGAATATGGTGAACCGGACGCCGCCGAGGGTGGCCCGCTGGAAATAGCGCCTGGCCCGGGCCGCCAAGAGCAGTGTCACCGCGATCAACAACAGCGGCCATACGATGTAGTACTGCTCCTCCACCCCCAACGACCAGGTGTGTTGCAGCGGCGAGGGGGGCGCGCCCTGGGTGAAGTAGTCGGTCTTCTGTGCGACGAACCGCCAGTTGGCCATCCACAGGAAGGCCGCCAGCGCGTCGTTACGCAGTCCGGTGAGCGCCTGGTAGGGCAACAGCTCGCGGGCCGCGGCGACGGTGAGCACCATCAGCACCAGCGCCGGCAGCAGCCGGCGCGCGCGGCGAATCCAGAATCCGGTCAGATCGATCCGACCGGAGCGACCCAATTCGTCCAAGAGCAGCGAGGTGATCAGGAAGCCGCTCAGGACGAAGAAGATGTCCACGCCGATGAAGCCGCCGCCCACTCCCGGAACGCCGCCGTGCCCGACGAGCACCAGCGCGACGGCCACCGCGCGCAGGCCGTCCAGCGCAGGAATTCCGCGCTGTCGCCCCGCGCGGTCCCAGATTGCGGTGCGGCCCGCACGTCGCACCGGAGCAATCCAACGTTTGCGGGTAGCAGAAGAATCCGGCGCGGGGTCATACCCGCCCGGCTCAGTGCTTGCTGTTAGCGTGCCCGGAGCACCCTGTCGCCCCGCGCCAAAGTTGCTGCCGATACGTCGCTGCCCCTCCTCGTGATCCCAGCAAGCTTAGATGCGGCAGCGGTGGATCCTTTTGCAGACACGCCTAGGTGTAGCAAGGTTTTTCGACGACTTGGCCGCTATTTCGGGCTAGGCCGGGCCGGCCGGTTGCGCATCGGCAGCGTTGATGCCCAGTTCCTCCAACACCGCGCTGGTATCGGCGCCCAACTGCGGGGCCGGACCCGATACCCGGCCCGGGGTCCGGGAGAACCAGGTCGGCACTCCCGGGAAGCGAACCGGTCCGTGGGCAGTGTCGATGGTCTCGAAGAATCCGACGGCATTCAGATGCTGGTTGTCGAACAATTCCGCCGGACTCGACAGCGCTGACGCGGGTATCTCGAGCTCCTCGAGCAGATCCAGCCATTCCTGGGTGGTCCGCGCCGCAAAGGTCTCGGCCAGCAGCGCGTACACGGTGTCGATCTGGCGGGCCCGGCCCTCGAGGGTGGCGTACTGCTCGCTGGCCCATGGGGGCCGTACCGCATCGACGAAAGCGGCCCAGTGTTTGTCGTTGTAGATCAGCGCGGCAAGGTAGCCGTCGCTGGTGCGATACGGCCGCCGATTGGGCGCCACGGTGCGGGGATAGACCGCCGGGCCCAGCGGCGGATCGAACATCGCGCCGTTGGCATGTTCGACCAGCATGAACGACGCCACGGCCTCGAACATCCCGATCTCGACCTCTTGGCCCTGCCCGGTACGTTCCCGGTGGAACAGGGCCATCATGGTCGCGTAGAGCGCGGTGAGTCCGGCGACCTTGTCCGCCATTATCGTTCCCACGTAGCTGGGCTCACCCGTGAGCTGCTCTTGCACGGACGGCAGTCCGCACGCCGCCTGAATGGTGTCGTCATAGGCCGGCAGATCCCGGTTGGGGCCGCGCCGGCCGTATCCGTAGCAGTTGGTGTAGACGATGGCCGGGTTGATGGCGGCGACCTCGGGATAGCTCAGCCCAAGCCGGGCGATCGCCTTGGCGCGCATGGAATGGATGCAGACATCGGCCCCTTCGATCAGGGCCCGCACGGCGGCCTGGCCGGAATCGGACTTCAGGTCGATGACGGCGCTGCGCTTGCCCCGGTTGACGTTGACGAACACGCCGCTCATGCCGGCGGCCGGACCAACCGAGACGTACCGGGTGTCGTCGCCTTGCGGGGGCTCGATCTTGATGACATCGGCCCCCATGTCGGCCATGATCTGGGTGCAGTAGGGCCCCATCACCATCGCGGTGAGATCGACGACGCGCACGCCGGACAGCGGGCCGGTGCGCTTCCCGGCACCGGCCCCCAAACTAGAGTCGCAATCGGACCCGCAATTAGACATGGTGCGCGCTTCCTCGATTCGCCCACGCGGCCGACTCGAAACTGTAGCGGATGTGGTCTGAATGTCCGCTGGGGACCACGGGAAAGACCAGTGGTGCGGCCAGATCTCGGATGGCGTAGAGCCCTTCGGCAACATCTTCCATCGACCAGGACAGGCGCTGCACGCCGGGACTTTCGGCGACCACCGCCCGCGCCACCCGGCCCGCGATGGCGATCAACATCTCACCGTTGACCGGACAGGACTCGTGCGCCAGCAAACCGACCACCGGGGCCACCAGCTCGGTGCCCATCGGCGGGTACGACGAAATATCCAGGCCGTCAGCCATTCTGGTCACCGCGGAGGGAACGATGACGTTGCACAAAACACCACTGGCCGCGCCCTCGACTGCGGCGACATTGGCCAAGCCGATCAAGCCGGCTTTTGCCGCGGCGTAATTGGCGACCCCCTGGTTGCCGTACAGGCCGCCGATCGAGGAAGCCAACACGATGCGGCCGTAAAGTTGGTCACACATCAACCCGAAGGCCGGCCGCACGACGTGGAAGGCGCCCCGAAGATGCACGTCGATGACGGCATCGAAGTCTTCGTAGCTCATCTCCTTGAGCGGCGCGCTGCGCACGTTGCCGGCATTGTGGATCAGGATGTCGATCCGGCCGTAGCGCTCGAGCGCGGTTTCGATGATCGCCTGACCACCGGCGGGTGTCGTCACCGAGTCCAGCGACGCGGCCGCCTGCCCGCCGAGCGCGGTGATCTCGGCCACCACCTGGTGTGCGGGAGCGGGGTCGCCACCGGCACCGGCCAGCGAACCACCGGTGTCGTTGACCACGACTTTGGCCCCTCTGGCCGCCAGCAGCAGCGCGTACGCCCGGCCCAGGCCCCGGCCGGCGCCGGTCACCACGGCGACCCGATCGTCGAACCTGAGTTCAGTCATCACGATTCCAGAATGAGGCCATTCAGATCGCCTTTGCTTCGCCATTGGGCAAGCAGATCACCGAATGCGTAAAAACCCGGGCCGTAGGGTTCGCCGATGTGGGAACGGATTCCCTCGCCTTCGGCCGCACCGGGGCCGCCGCCTTCGTTGTTGTAGTAGCCGGGCGTGCACTCGAGATCGAACTGGGTGTTGTCGATCGCGGTTTCCCGAATGGTTCTGCACCACTGGTCTTGTGCCTGCTGGCTGGGTTCGACGACGGTCGCACCCCGGGCCAGCGCTTCGGCGATGATGTAGGCGATGTGCTCGCCCTGCAATTCGTAGTTGGCGGCGATGTTGGCCGAGATGCCGACCTGGGTGAATCCGGTGAAAAACTGATTGGGAAATCCGCGGCTGGTCATGCCGTGCAGCGTTTGGTACCCATTGCGCCAATAGTCGAACAGCGACACGTTGTCGCGGCCCCTGATCTCGTCGATGGAGTAGCGGCGGCTGATCTGTGTGGTGATCTCAAAGCCGCTGGCGTAGATGATGCAATCGAGCTCGTACTCGGTGTCATTGGCCACCAGCCCCGTTTCGGTGGCCCGCTGGACGCCCCTGGTCTGCGAGACGTCGACCAGGGTCACATTGGGCCGGTTGAACGTCTGCAGATAGTCGTCGTTGGTGCACGGCCGCTTACACAGGAATCGGTAGTAGGGCTTGAGCGCCTCGGCGGTCGACGTGTCATCGACGATGCTCTGGATTCGGCGCCTCAGCCGCTCCATGACTTTGTAGTCCTCTTCCTCACGGATCGCCATGAACTGCTCGGGGCCGAGTGCGGCCGGATCCTCGAGCGCCAGCACCCGCGCGGCGGTATTGCGACCCAGCTCGGTCCAGAAATCGCACACGTGGTCGGGTTGGCCCAGCGCCATCCCCTCGAAGGTCCAGGAATGGAAATTGCGCTGCCGCTGTTTCTGCCAGCCCGGCTGCAGTGACTTCGCCCATTCCGGGTCGGTGGGTGTGTTGTTGCGCTCCCCCACTGACGAAGGCGTGCGCTGAAAGACGTACAGGTGCTTGGCATACCGGCCCAGGAACGGCACGATCTGCACAGCCGTCGCCCCCGTTCCCACGACCGCGACGCGCTTGTCGGCCAGCCCGGTCAACCCCCCGGTGCTGTCCCCGCCGGTGTACTCATAGTCCCAGCGTGCCGAGTGGAAGCTGTGACCACGGAAATCTTTGATGCCCGGGATGCCCGGCAACTTCGGCCGGTGAAACGGGCCCGAGGCCATGACCACAAAGCGGGCCCGGATGTCATCGCCGCGGTTGGTGCCGACGCGCCAGCGCCTGATCGCCTCATCCCAGTGCAGCTCCCGTACCTGCGTGCCGAAGATCGCGGAGTCATAGAGGCCGTAGTGCTTGCCGATGCGCCGGCAATGCTCATAGATCTCGCTACCGTCGGCGAACTTCTTGCTCGGCATGTAGTTCAGCTCTTCGAGCAGCGGTATGTAGCAGTATGACTCGTTGTCACACTGCAGGCCCGGATAGCGATTCCAATACCAGACGCCTCCGAAGTCGCCGCCCAGTTCGATGATCCTGACGTCAGCGACGCCGGCCTTCTTCAGGTGGGCACCGCAGAGCAGACCGCCGAAACCACCGCCGAGTACCAGCACGTCGATGTCGGCCGATATCGGATCACGCTGTAGCGGTGGCGAATAGGGATCGGTTTCGTAGTATCCGGCAAAATCGTCAACCAGCTCGATGTACTGCCTGGAACCTTCCGGGCGCAGCCGCTTCTCGCGCTCATGACGGTATTTCTCGCGCAGCGCGGGAAGGTCGATGTCGCCGGGTGTCTGGGTGGGTGGGCAGTCAGGGGCGGTCATCTCAGTCACGCCAGGGCGTTGGCCGGCAGCGCCGCGGGGTGTAGCGGTGCGTCCATCCGGTGCACCGCGGGTAGCACCTCTTGGGCGAACAGCCGAGTGCTGGCCATCGCCTGCTCGTAGGGCATGGTGCCGAATTGCACAACGATGGTCAGCTCGCAGAACGAGCACGCCGCCTGGGCGGCGGTGATTCGGTGGTAGATCTCCTCCGGCGTCCCGATGAGCAGGTTCGATGCGTGATAGCCGGGGGTTTTAGGGGGACCGCCCTTGGCGTCACCGGTCACCGACGAGGCCAGCACCGCAGTCGCACTGGCCTCACGTGCGGCATAGGCCTCATAGCCCTTGACCCCCTTGAAGTTCGAGGCGTCGGCGAATCCGTAGTGCACGGTGACATCGCGGTTGGCCGTCCAGATCCACTCCTCGGATTCGGCGGCCTGCTCGGCGTTGGCCGTGCAGTACATGAACATGACATTCTTCGGCTGGCACGGCGGCAGTCCTTCCTCCTGACGGAAGGTGTTCACTTGCTGCACCTCTCGCCCGGCATCCTCGATCGGCTTGTTGCCCACGAACAGCGGGACCATGCCGCGGCGGGCGAGGATCTCCAGGGATTCCGCGGTAGACGATGAGCTGTAGATCCGCGCGAAGAGGTCGGAGCTGAGGGGTTCGGGGCGAAGCGACATCTCTGGAACGGTGAAGATTTCGCCCTCATAGGCGAACCGCTTTCCGCTGAAGGCCAGGGCGAGGATGTCCAGGGTTTCGTTGAACCGCTGCCGGCTTTCTTCACGCGGTACGCCGACCGCGGCGAACTCCCCCTTGGACACCCCGCGCCCGATGCCAAGCGTCGTGTATCTCCCGTTGGAGATGATGTCCAGGTAGGCCATCTGGTGAGCCAGCCGGATGGGATGCCACCAGGGCGCCACGGCCACGAACGTGCCGAGATTGACCCGCTCGGTTCTTCCGGCGAAGTAGCTCAGCGCCTGAATCGGGTTGGGCGTCATGCCATACGGTGTGCCGCAGTGCTCGGGCAACCAGATGCCGTCGAAGCCCAGTGGTTCGGCCAGGTCTCCGAGCGCGAGCGTGGCCTGGACGCATTCCCAGTCCGCAGTGCTGGGCGGGCGATCGTAGTCCTCGGCGAGCACCCGCTCCCAGTCCAGTGAATTGTGGGCGCCAAGTCCGATGTTGACCTTCATTGATCCGATCCCCTTCAGAGTTCTCGTGGTGCGCCGGTGCCCATGTATTCGGCAAGGTTGCGATGCAAGTTGGCGGTGCTGCGCTCCATGTACGGGTTTGGCTTGGGGCCGCCGAAGCCCCCCGACTTCATGCCCTGCTGGACCGCGGCCATGTTGGAGAAATCCTGTGGCAGCACGCTGCGCCAACCCGGGTCATCCGGCGGCGCGTAGACCCACTCCGTTTGCGGCTCTTCACCTTTGGGATACAGCTCGTAGCAGGACGCTTCGAAGACACATTGGTCGGGGTCGTATCCGTGTGGCCGGGCGCTGTAGCACAGGGCGGTGGTGAGGCCTTGACCGATCTGGAAGTTGGGAAAGATCTGCCAGGCGGTGCCGCTTTGGGCCAGGTGTTCGGGATCGATGGTCGGCCAGAGCACGCCGCGGGCGGCGTCGTCACGCCGTGCCGACGTCAGCCAGTGATCGAGTACCTGACCCGCGGGTGCGTCTTCGGGCAACTCCTCGACCAGACGCAGCGCGGCGTCCACCAGCGTTCTGGTGGTGGTCGCGTTGGTCTCCTCGAGCGTGTAGCGCTGCATTTCGGCGGTGGATACCCGCGGATCGGCTCCGGTTCCGAGCCGGATCTTGGACTTGGTCTGCGCCAGGTCCTTCGGCGCGTCGTAGCCGATGTTGCTGTGGCGGCCGTGGGCGGCCGCCCAGCCGCGGAAGTTGCCGAACTTGTTGAACTGCGGATGGGTGGTTGCGACGTGGTAGGTCTCGTTGAACGCCTCCATCGCCACCTTCCAGTTGCATTGGAAGGTCAGCCACTTTCGCCACTTGCAGCGCATGTCCTGCAACCGGAACGGGTCGAGCATGGTGGCCGCTGGCTCCAGGTACTGGCGCAATGGCTGCGCGGCCGGATCCATGTTGATCCAGATCCAGCCGCCCCAGGTGTCGACGTTGACCGCGGCCAGGTGGGTGTTCTCCGGGGTCAGCGCGCCTTGCCAGTCCGGCTTCTCGGGGATGTGGATGCAGTTGCCGTCCTGGCCGTAGGTCCAGCCGTGGAACCCGCAGACGAACGACTTTTTTTGGCCGCAAACGTTTTTGGCTCCCGGGGGGATGTCGACGAGCCGACGGCCTCGGTGCATGCAGACGTTGTGATGGGCCTTGAAGGTGTCGGCTGCGCTGCGTACCACCACGATCGAGTCGTCGAGAATGTCGTAGGTGAGGTAGCTGCCAACCTTGGGAAGATCTTCCACTCTGCCGACTTGCTGCCATACCTTGCGCCACAGCTTGTCACGCTCGGCTCGGGCGTAGTCCGCGCAGGTGTACGCGTCGACCCCGAAGGTGACCGCACCGGTCAACGTCGCCTCGACATCGTCGTGGCGGGCCGCGTCCATCGGTTCTGCCCTCCCGTCGTTGTGGTCGGTCACCTCAGGCCTCGTCCCAGCGTTTGATCGCGGCCCGAAACGACTCGTCCTTGAGGAACAACGAGGTGTTGTCGGCACCCAGATGTCCCCATTTGAGGTTCAGGCCGCCGTCGACCAGCAGCGTCTGGCCGGTGATGTAGCTGGACAGGTCGGAGAGCAGGAACAGGATCACCCCGGCCACCTCGTCCGGACGCCCCCGCCGCCCCATCGCAATGGCGCGGCGATCACGTTCGGGGTCGACGTCGGTATAGGTGTGCGACGCCGGCGTCTCGGTCACCCCGGGTGCCACCGCGTTGACCCGGATCGGGGATCCCGCCGCGGTCTCGTCGCAGGCGAGTTCGAGGGCCATGGTGCGGGTCGCCGCCACGATCGCGGCTTTGGCTGTGCCATAACCGATGTGAAAGGGAGCGGCGTTCATCCCGCTGATGGAGGACAGCGAAACAATCGAACCCGGCCGCTGGCGACTCTTCAGTTCCGCGGCGATCGCCTGGCTCATGAAGAACATCGCCTCCAGATTCCTGGCGAACAGCTCATGCCAGTCGCTGCGCCGGACCCGGGTGCTCGGCATCCAGCTCGACGGGTCGGCGCCGCCGGCGACGTTGACCAGACCGTGCAAGTCGCCGTCGGCACGGCGCACGGCCTCGAACGTGGCCTCGATTCCCTCATCGGTGCAAACGTCCGCGGCCACCGGCAACACCGCCAGTCCCTCGGCCACCAGCGGACCGACATGGCGGTCCAGATTGTCCTGGCCACGGCTCACCGCGACAACCGTCGCTCCCGCCCGAGCAACCATGCGCGTCACCGCCGTGCCGATACCGCCACCCGCGGCACCGGCGACCACGACGACGCGCCCGGAGAGGCTCAGCAGATCAACAGTCATTGACCTGGCCGCTATTTGTCCGGACAAGATAATGGCATGCACTCATTAGAGAGTATGATTCTCTCGTTTTAGCGGCCTCGTCAAGGGCAATGTTCGGCATGGCCGCGGCTATTGTCTGGACCAGATTCCGATTGCTATGGTCCGAGCAGTGATACCCGTAACCCGACGGTTGCAGCACGCGGGCCGCTACCCGGTCACGCGGGCACCCAACGTTGCCGAAGGCTGGACCCTGACCCGGCTCACCGCGCCCAGCCGGCTGTTCGGCGCCAATGGGTTGCGCACCGGCCCGGATGGCAGGGTCTACATCGCGCAGGTGACCGGCAGCCAGATCAGCGCGCTGGACCTGAGCACCGGACGGCTGGACACCGTCTGCCCCAAGGGGGGTGCGATCATCGCGCCCGACGACCTGGCCTTCGACCAGGACGGCAATCTCTACGCCACCGAGGTGATGGACGGCCGGGTGAGCGTGCGCGCGCCCGATGGCCACACCCGGGTGCTTCGAGACGACATTCCGTCAGCCAACGGCATCACCTTTCACCAGGGCCGGTTGTTCGTCGGTGAATGCCGCGACGGCGGGCGACTGCTGGAGCTGGACCTCAACGGCGGGGCACCCCGAGTGCTGGCGCGCAACCTGCCCTCGCCCAACGCCATGGAGGTCGGCCCGGACGGCTTGTTGTACTTCCCGGTGATGGGCGCCAACGAGATCTGGCGCATCGATCCCGACGGCGGTGTCCCGCAGTGTGTGGCCGGCGATCTCGGAGTTCCCGACGCGGTGAAGTTCGACCCCCATGGCCACCTCGTCTCGACCCAGGTGCACAGCGGTGAGGTGCTGCGGATCAATCCCCGCACCGGAGATCGCACCGTGCTCGCGGCACTGCACCCGGGTCTGGACAACCTGACCTTCGTCGGCGAGCGGCTGTTCGTTTCGAGTTTCACCGGCGAGATCACCGAGATTCTCGGTACCGGAGAAACGCGGACCACGCTGCCGGGCGGGTTGACCTGGCCGCTGGGGTTGGCCGTCGACGCGGATGGCGACCTCTACATCGCCGACGGCACCTACTTTTACGTTCTGCTCGCCGACGGCACCCTGCGTGTCGGCGGAATGCTCTTCTCGGCGGGGTACCCAGGGTTTCTGCGCGGAGTGGCCGCGCTGGGATCCGGCGAATTCGCGGTGACCACGTCCAACGGCGAGGTTGCGCGCTACCGTCCCTGGGCGTCCGAAAGCGAGGTGGTGGCCACGGGTTTGGACCAGCTCTACGGGGTGGCCGTGGCGGGTTCGGGCGCCCTGTTCGTGGCCGAGCGGGGCGCCGGACGGGTGCTGTCGGTCCGGCCGGACGGGGTCAAGGTGATGGCATCGGGCCTCAGCGATCCGGTTGGCGTGGCCGTCACGGCCGACGGGAGGTGCGTGGTGACCGAAGCCGGCGCCGGCCGGGTGCTCACGCTCGGCGATACCGGCACCTTGTTGGACGGATTGCAGTGCCCGCAGGGCGTGGCCATTTGCGACCGGCAGGTCTACGTCATCGACTCCGGAGCAAAGCAACTCGTCGCAGTCGATCTAGGCTCGCGCACCCGCCACACCATCGCTTGGGATCTACCGGTGGGAGCACCCGCCGGCGTCACCCCCAAGCCGCTGCGCGGAATGCCGCCGTTCTCCGGCCCGCAGGGACCGTTCGCCGCAATCACGGCCGGGCCGGACTCAACCCTCTACATCTCCGCCGACGCGGATGGCAGCGTACTGGCATTGCGCCGGGAATCCTGAAGGGCGCCAAAGTTGTCCGAGCCAAAGATCCTCGACCACCGCTATCTTCAGGTGGCGCGGACGCTACGCAAAGAGATCGTGGACGGTATCTATCCGGTGGGCTCGCAGTTGCCGACCGAACACGAGCTGTGTGATCGGTTTGCCGTGAGCCGGTACACCATTCGGGAGGCGCTGCGCCGGCTGCGGGAAGACAACCTGGTTTCCTCGCGCCCGCGCACCGGGACGCTGGTGGTACCGCGACCGTCGTCGGATTCGTACGTGCAGCATGTGATGTCGATCAACGATCTGCTGGCCTTCGCCACCGGCACCAGATTCGTGATCGAATCCATCGCCATGGCCACCATCGACGATGAGGTGAGCGCACAGACCGGGCTGGCCAGCGGCGAGCAGTGGCTGAGCGTCTGCGGGTTTCGGCGGGCCGAGAACGCCGAGCCGGCCGAACCCGCACTTTGCCGCACCCAGTACTACATCAACCGCGCATTCGCGGCGGTCGGCAGGTTGCTACACCGCCACGACGGGCCGATCTTTCCGTTGATCGAGGACCTATTCGGATTGGGCATCGTTGAGGTCCAACAGGAAATCGCGGCCGTGTCAATCTCACCGGCGCTGGCCCACGGCCTCCAGGTCGAACCGGGATCTGCGGCCTTGCAGATCCGACGCGCCTATGTGACATCCGACGAGCAGGTGGCCCAGGTCACGCTCAACACCCATCCGGCGTCCCGGTTCCGTCACTCGATGACGATGCGTCGACTCCGCGGTGAAACCGGATCCTCCGGTGTGACAGACCAATAGCGCCAGCCGATGGGAGGGCCGAAAGTTCCACGACGCAGGCTCATCGATGGGCGCTGGGTTCGCTGGGATGCCGATCGCGCCGCAGGCGCCTACGCGCACCGCTGGTGGGTCCGGCGCACGCTCGCCGATGCGCTGCGCGAGGCCGCGCAGAGCACCCCGCAGCGGGTGGCGCTGGTCGATGCCGATCGGCAACTGGACTGCCAGGAACTGCACCGCCAGGCCATGGCCCTGGCGCAGCACCTGCGCTCCCGCATGCCGGCGGGCAGCGTGGTCAGCTTCATGCTGCCGAACTGGCACGAAGCCGCGGTGATCTATCTGGCCAGCACGCTGGCCGCAATGGTGGCCAACCCCGTCCTGCCCTCGCTGCGCGAGCACGAACTGCGGTTCATTCTCGAAGATGCGGGCAGCCGGATGATCTTTGCCCCGGCGGATTTTCGCGGTCACGACTACACCTCGATGCTGCGGCGGGTGGCCGCACAGTTGCCGTCGCGCCCGGAGGTGATCGAGGTGCGGGGGCAGTGCCCCGATGGCGTTTCGACCTTCCAATCCCTACTCGTCGGCCGGGAGGCCGCCGCGCCCTTGCCCACGGCGGATCCCGATGCGGTACGGATGATCTTGTACACCTCGGGGACGACGGGACGCCCGAAAGGCGTCCTACACACCCACAACTCGATCCACGCCCTGATCTGTCAGATCCGGGATCACTGGATGGTGGAGCCCGGTGACGGGTTCCTGGTCGCTTCGCCGATCGCGCACATCGGCGGCTCGATCTACGCCTTCGAATGCCCACTTCTGCTCGGCACTACCGCCGTGCTGCTGGACCGATGGGACGCGGACCGCGCGGTGCAACTCATGACATCGAAGCGGTGTACCCACATGGCCGGAGCGACAACGTTCCTCGAGCAGCTGCTTGCCGCCGCACAGCGGGCGGGCACCAGATTGCCCGACCTGAAATTCTTCGTCTGCGGCGGCGCATCGGTGTCGCCGTCGTTGATTCGTTGCGCAACAGACTATTTCGACAAGGCCGTTGTCACCCGCGTGTACGGTTCCACCGAGGTTCCGGTGACGACGATCGGCGCACCCGACAGTAGTGCGCACGCCGCAGCCACCGATGGCCGGGTCGGTGCCGCCGACGTCAAGCTGGTTGCCGGTGAAATCCGGGTGCGCGGGCCACAGATGCTGGTCGGCTACCGGCACCCCGAGGACGAAGCCGGATCTTTCGACGCGCAAGGCTATTTCCGCACCGGAGACCTCGGACATTGGGTCGACGACGAGTATCTGGTCGTGACCGGACGAGCCAAGGACATCATCATCCGCAACGGCGAGAACATCTCCCCCAAAGAGATCGAAGACATCCTGATCACCCACCCCGGAATCGCCGACGTCGCGATTGTCGGCCTGCCCGATGACCGCACCGGCGAGCGAGCCTGCGCCGTCATCGTTGCCGCGGCTGACCCCCCGCCCGGCCTCCCAGGCGTGCGCGCGTTTCTCGAAGGCGCTGGCGTTGCGCGGTTCAAGATCCCCGAGCAAGTGGTTATCTGGGACCACCTGCCGAAGAACGACGCAGGCAAGATCGTGAAACACCGGATCAAAGCAGCGCTCATGAAGGCAGAGCAGTGACATGCAGGTAGCAATCATCACGGGGGCAACAGGCGGAATCGGATTCGGTTGCGCAGCAAAACTCGCCGAAATGGGTATGGCGGTGCTGGGCACGGGCCGCGACGAGCGCAGGCTTGCCGAGCTGACCCAGCTGCCCGGCGGCCCCGACCGGATAGCCACCCACCCGGTCGATCTCACCGATGATGACGCACCCGGCCAGCTCACCCGCGCCGCCCTGGACCGGTGGGGACGCATCGACTTCCTGATCAACGCCGCCGGGGTGGGCAGCCCCAAACCGGTGCACGAAACCGACGACGAATCCTTGGACTACGTCCTGAGTTTGATGCTGCGCGCACCGTTCCGCCTGACCCGTGAGGTGCTGCCACATCTGCGGCCCGGATCGGCGATCATCAACATCACGTCAACGTTTGCCGTGGTAGGAGGTCTTCGTGGCGGAGCATATTCGGCCGCCAAGGGCGGGCTCACCGCGCTGACCACCCACATCGCCTGCCAATACGGGGCACAGGGAATACGGTGCAACGCGGTGGCCCCCGGCGTGATCCAGACGGCGATGACCCAGCATCGCCTGGCCGATGAGCGATTCCGGCGGATCAACGTTGAAATGACACCGCATCAGCGGCTGGGCACCGTCGACGACGTGGCAAACACGGTGGCATTCCTGTGTTCTGAGGGCGGTGCCTTCATCAACGGGCAGACCATTGTGGTCGACGGTGGGTGGAGCTCCACCAAATACCTTTCCGACTTCGCGCTGACCGCGCAGTGGAGCCCCGCTCAGGACGACTCGAAATAGCTGCGGATCCCGGCCAGCATCGCCGCGTGCGCCTGCACCGCCGCGCGGGTGGTGTAGGAGGCCAGCGGACGGGGCGCGGCGATCGCTATCCGCTCGGTGAGCCTGGTACCAGCGGCGATCGGCGCAAAGGTCACCGTCGCGCGCAGCCGCACGCGTGGGAACTGATCGGCCTCGGTGTGCACCGCACCGTGCACCGGGACGTGCAGCCGAGCCCGGTAGCGCACCTCGAGATTCAACGGTCCCATCGGAATGCGATCTATCACGCGGTAGCTCTGCCGGTAGCCATCCCGGGTTTCGGTTCGGGACAGCGCTTGCACCGCGACGATCAGAGGGTGCACCAGCTTGAGGTTGTCCAGGTCCACATAGAAGTCGCGCACCCGCTCCGGTGGCGCGGGCACATCTTGTGACAGCGCCCGCTCAGCGTGGGCGATCCACCACGTCATGGCGACCAACCTAACCCGGCCCCGCCGCCGGGCATCAGCCCAAGTTGAGGTGCCCACCGAACATCGCGAGCAACTCGCTGGTGCGCCACCAGATCAGCACCACGAACGCAACCGCAACGGTCAGGGTCACCGCACCTTGGATGAAATTACGGCGTTCTCGAGGCGCGTAGACGTAGGCCGCGGCAACCAGGGCGCCGGTAATCAGCCCGCCGACGTGCCCTTGCCAGCTGATCAGCTGCGAACCAACCGCGGGCGCGACAAACGTGATCGCGAGGTTGATCGCGATCAGGGCGACCACCCAGCGGATGTCGAGATTGAGCCGTTTTGCCACGACAAAGGTGGCACCGAACAAGCCGAATATCGCTCCCGATGCACCGGCGGTCGCCGTGTTCAGCGGCGCAATCAGGTAAACCAGCACCGAGCCCCCCAGCGCGCTCAGCGCGTAGAGGCCGCCAAACCGCAACCTGCCCAGCCACATCTCCAGCGGCGGGCCCACGATATATAACGCCCACATGTTGAACACCAAGTGCAACGTGCCGTAGTGCATGAATGCCGAGGTCACCAGCCGGTATAGCTGGCCGTCGGCGACCGCCGGTGGCCACAGGGCCAGATGTGGCCCCAGTCCGGCAACGACCAACTGCAGAACGAAAACCAGCACGCTCACCGCGATCAGCGAGAACGTCACCACCGGGGTGACCGAACGCTGTCGACCGCCGAATTGAGTACGGGGCTGGCGCACCGTGCGGGCGTCCGCGCGCACGCACTCGACGCACTGATGGCCGACGGCGCCCGAACGCATGCAGTCACCACAGATGTACCGATCGCAACGGGTGCAGCGGACATAGGTCGGCCGCCCGGGGTGCCGGTAGCAGGCGGGCGACTCCGGCGCGCTGGGGCCACTCATCGCACCATTGTCGCGTGCGCCGCCCGGCTTGGTACCAATGCGGTCGCCCAGCGCCGCCGCCGAGTAGACCAACGCGCAGGTCGGGGGCCGTTGTTACGGCAGCGGGCCCCGGCTCGCGTGGCGATCAGCTGGGTCCGGCAGCGCCGGGGACTCCGGCCAGGGTGCCGCCCTGACCGCCGGTGCCCCCGGTGCCGCCGAAGATGCCGGGTCCGCCGTCGCCGCCGTTTCCGAACAACCGCGCATTGCCACCGTTGCCGCCGCTGGCCGACTGGCCGATGCTGGTTCCCGCTGCGCCGCCGTCCCCGCCATTGCCGATGAGGGCACCGGTGCCGCCGTCACCCCCGTTGCCACCATGGTTTCCGGCGCCCACCGCCGCGCCGCCGGTGCCGCCCACACCGCCCTGCCCGAACAGGCCGATGGCGTCACCGCCCTTGCCCCCGGCGGCCGCCAGCACCCCCCATCCACCGACGCCGCCGTCGCCGCCGTCACCGATGACCCGTCCCCCGTTGCCACCGATACCGCCCGCCGACGATGCTCCGACGCCGAACTGGCCGCTACCACCGGCGCCGCCATTTCCGAAGAAACCCGCGTCGCCGCCATTGCCGGCGGCCCCGGCGTTGGCCAGGACATAGCCGGCGCCGCCGTCCCCACCGGCGCCGCCGCCACCGAAGAACCCACCCTGGCCGCCATCGCCGCCATCACCACCAGCCAGGTTCAGACTCGACCCTCCGGCACCGCCGTGTCCGCCATAGCCGAACAGCGTGGCGTTGCCGCCCTGCCCGCCGTTGCCGCCATCGCCACCGGCCGGGTCGAAACTCACGCCCCCGGCTCCGCCGTGTCCGCCGTCGCCGAACAGTCCCGCGTTGCCGCCGAGCCCGCCGTTACCACCATCGAGGTTGGCGCCAGCGCCTCCGGCTCCGCCGTCGCCGCCGTTACCCAACAGCGCCGCGTTGCCGCCTTGACCACCGTCGCCACCGGTGGCGCCGCCCAGCCCACCAACCCCGCCGGCCCCGGCGAAGCCCAGCAGCGCGGCGCTTCCGCCGGCACCCCCGTTGCCCCCGGTGCCGGTGGTGTTCTGGCCGACCCCGCCGGCGCCACCGATGCCCCCGTTGCCGAACAACCCCATCGCGTTGCCGCCGGCACCGCCTGTCCCACCCGTCGTGGTGGTGCCGACGCCCCCGCCGCCGCCAGCCCCGCCATTGCCCCACAGCCAACCGCCGGTACCGCCCATCCCGCCCGATGTGCCGGCGAAGTCCGCACCACCCGCGCCGCCGGAGCCACCGTTGCCGATCAGCCCCGCCGCACCGCCGTTACCCCCGGCCTGCGCCAGCCCACCGGATCCCCCGTTGCCGCCATTGCCGTACAGCAGACCGCCCGCGCCGCCGTCTGCGCCGGTGTTCGGCGATCCGTTGGCACCGTCACCGATCAGCGGACGGCCCAACACGGCCTGGGTCGGCGCGTTTACCGCGGCGAGCACGTTTTGCCCCAGGTTCTGTACCACCTGAAGCGGGGACGCGTTGGCCGCCTCGGCCGCGGCGTAGGAGCTGGCACCGGCGTTGAGCATCTGGACAAACTGATCGTGGAACACCAGAGCTTGGGCACTGAGTGCCTGATACGCCTGGGCGTGGGCATCGAAGAGACCCGCGATCAACGCCGATACCTCGTCCGCGCCGGCCGCCATCACTGCCATGGTGGGGCCGGCCGCCGCCGAGTTCGCGGCGCTGAGTACCGACTGCACCCCGGCTAGATCCGTTGCCGCGGCCGCCACCAACTCCGGCGTCGCGAATACATACGACATCTGCCCACCTCCACCGTCTGGGACACCATCTGGGGGCAACTCGGCAATTCATTCCCACACAACATTGGCGGTGCTCCGGTAATAAGCGTAAGACCGTTTCAGGGGTACCACTGACACCAATTTTGACGGTGCCGATAGTGCACATTCGATTTGCGCGCTATCGCTTGCGCGGCAGGCATTTCCGAGTCGTCGCCCCTGGGGCCGGAAGCCGGCGAAGCGCCTCCTATCAGCGCACTGCCGCCGCACCAGCCCCGGCCCAACCGGCGAATGTGTCGCCAATTGTCGCTAGGACTCGCCGCGCCCAGCTGATCGGCAAGTTTGTTTCCCGCGCGGGGTGTTCCCTGGTCGGCAGGATTGCCCTACTGTATTTCGCGTGGAGTCACACGGAACCCCTGAATTGGTGGCCGTCGAGAATTTGCACTCTGGTGACCCGATCACCGATGTCAACGGTGGCGGTCAAAGGTACATCGTTTTGGAGTCGAAGGCCGTTGGCGACGGCTGCGTCGTCCTCGAACTCGAGTCCAGAGTGGACCATCAGCTGCAGGTCATCGAAAAATCCTTCCCGACCGGCTACCACGTCGGCAGGGCCAACCACCGAATTCTGTAAACCCGGTTTTCCACCCGAAAATCGCGGTACGGCACCCTGCGCGGCGATGCGCGTATCGCATTTTTGGGGTATCCAACCACCACCCGGTGATCGATGATCTCCGTGCCCAGCGGCGCAGATTCCGTGGACGTGACGAACTCGCCCGCCCCAGCCCCGAACCGTGGATGCGGATCACTGGGCCACCTTGGGCCCCAGCCTGCGGTTTCCGGCAAATCTGGGTAAACGGCTGTTGATTTGCGGCCCGCGGTCGCACCGGCGCGGCACTATTGATCCGGAGTGCCAGGCGGGCCGAAGCGAACACCGGGTCGGTTCCATCGGCTCCCGCCGCCCCCAAGGTGGTGGCACCGGACCCACGGGGATCGATGCGCGGGCCCCTCACCAGAGGCCCACACACCTGGGGGTCCGTGTGGACAGGTTGGTAAGACGCCAGGAGGATTGGCGCGGTACACGTTATTGAAGGGTGGCGCATGAAGATTCCGGGTGTGGTCAACCCAGTGGCCAATCTGGTCGCTGGGGTGACCGGCGGAGCGGCACAGGTGGTGCGGGCCGGCGTGCAGACTGCCGCCGATGCTGCCGGTGTTTTGCAGACGCTAGCCAGCCCAGTGGTGGAGCTGGCCGGTCCGGTAGTGCAATCGGTGGCCCAGACGACCAACCGGGCGATCGGGCGAAACGGTGCTGCCGACGGGGCCCCGGACGGCGTCACTCCGCCGCTGCGCTGGCACAGCGGTCGCCGGGTGCATTTCGACCTGGATCCGTTGCTGCCATTCCCGCGCTGGCATGAGTACGCGGCGGTGGTCGAGGAGCCGGTCCGCCGCATCCCGGGCGTGGCCAAGGCCCACGTCGAGGGGGCATTGGGCCGGCTGGTGGTCGAGCTCGAGGACGGCGCCGACAGCGACACCGTGCTCGACGAAGTGTGCGACACCGCCGCCACCGTGGCCGCCGACATCGTCCTGTCCGGATCGCTATCTTCGCCCAACTCGGCGCCCTTCGCCGACCCGGGCAACCCGTTGGCGGTGCTGGTCCCACTCACCGCCGCGGCGCTGGATCTAGCCGCCCTGGGCGCGGCGGTGACCGGCTGGGTGATCCGGCTGCCCGCCGCACCGCAGACCACCCGCGCCGCCGCAGCCTTGATCAATCACCAGCCACGCATGGTGTCGCTGCTGGAATCACGGCTGGGCCGGGTGGGTACCGACGTTGCGCTGGCCGCCACGACCGCCGCCGCCAACGGGCTGACCCAGGCGGTCGGCACCCCGCTGCTGGATCTGGTGCAGCGTGGCCTGCAGATCTCGGAGGCGACAGCACACCGGCGGGTATGGCGAGACCGCGAACCCGCGCTGGCCTCCCCCGGGCGGCCGCAAGCACCGGTGGTTCCGGTCATCTCGTCGGCCGGCGTGCAAGCGCAGGAACCCCGGCACAGCTGGGCGGCGGCCGCGGCCGGCGAGGCATCACACGTCATGGTCGGCGGGTCCATCGATGCCGCCATCGACACGGCGAAGGGGTCGATGGCCGGCCCGGTGGAGAGCTACGTCAATTCCGCGGCCAACGGCGCGTTGATCGCCGCGGCGAGTGCGCTGGTGGCCGGCGGCGGCACCGAGGACGCGGCCGGCGCCATCTTGGCCGGCGTGCCACGGGCGGCGCACATGGGCCGGCAAGCGTTCGCGGCGGTCCTGGGCCGCGGGCTCGCCAGCGAAGGTCAATTGGTGCTTGACCCCGGAGCGCTGCGCCGGCTGGATCGGGTGCAGGTGGTCGTCATCGACGGCGCCGCGCTGCGCGGTGACCACCGCGCCGTCCTACGCGCCCAGGGCGACGAACCCGGCTGGGATGACGACCGGGTCTACGAGGTCGCCGACGCGCTGCTGCACGGTGAAGAGGCTCCCGAACCCGACCCCGACGAGCTGCCGGCGACCGGCGCGCGGCTGCGCTGGGTTCCGCTGCGCGGCCCCTCGGCCACACCCGCCCAGGGGCTCGAACACGCCGATCTGGTGGTCGATGGCCAGACCGTGGGCAACGTCGACGTGGGGTGGGAGGTCGACCCCTATGCGATCCCGCTGCTGCAGACGGCGCATCGGACCGGCGCCCGGGTCGTGCTACGCCATGTCGCCGGTACCGAAGACCTGTCCGCCAGTGTCGGATCCACCCATCCGCCCGGCACGCCGCTGCTGAACCTGGTGCGCGAGCTGCGCACCGATCGCGGACCCGTCTTGCTGATCACCGCGCTGCACCGCGATTTCGCCTCGACCGATACGTTGGCCGCGCTGGCGATCGCCGACATCGGGGTCGCCCTGGACGATCCGCGCGCGGCGACCCCGTGGACTGCCGACATCATTACCGGTACCGACCTCGCCGCGGCGGTGCGGATTCTGTCCGCGATTCCGGTGGCCCGCGCCTCCAGCGTGTCGTCGGTGCACCTCGCCCAGGGCGGCACCACATTGGCGGGGCTGCTGCTGGTCACCGGCGAGCAGGCCAGAACCACCAACCCCGCCAGCTTCCGGCGCTGGCTCAACCCGGTCAACACCGCCGCTGCCACTGCCCTGCTATCGGGAAGCTGGTCGGCCGCCACCGTGCTGCGGCTCCCCGATCCCACGCCCCAACCGCTGACCGCCTGGCACGCCCTGGACCCCGAGATCGTCTATGCGCGACTGGCCGGTGGTGCACGCCCCATGGCCGTGGACCCCGGAACGCCGACCTGGCGTCGCCTCCTGGACGACCTGTCCTATGAACCGCTGGTCTCCCCGCTGCGTGGCCCGGCACACACGCTGGCCCAGCTGGCGGCGGCGACGCGGCATGAGCTCGCCGACCCGCTGACTCCGATCCTGGCGGTGGGCGCCGCGGCCTCGGCGATCGTCGGCAGCAACGTCGACGCGCTGCTGGTGGCCGGCGTGATGACGGTCAACGCGATCACCGGTGGGGTGCAGCGGCTGCGCGCCGAGGCGGCCGCGGCGGAGCTGTTCGCCGAACAAGACCAAATGGTGCGCCGGGTCGTCGTGCCGGCGGTCGCGACCACGCGGCGCCGGCTGGAGGCCGCCCGGCATGCCACCCGCACCGCCACCGTGTCGGCCAAGTCGCTGCGCGTTGGTGATGTCATCGACCTGGCCGCCCCGGAGGTGGTACCCGCTGACGCTCGGCTCCTGGTGGCCGAGGACCTCGAAGTCGACGAGTCGCTACTGACCGGTGAGTCGCTGCCGGTGGACAAGCAGGTCGACCCCGTCGCCGTCAACGATGCCGACCGGGCCAGCATGCTGTTCGAGGGCAGCACCATCGTGGCCGGGCGGGCGCGGGCCATCGTGGTGGCCACCGGCGCCGGCACCGCGGCGCATCGGGCGATCTCGGCGGTCGCCGACGTCGAGACCTCGGCCGGGGTGCAGGCCCGGCTGCGCGAGCTGACCAGCAAGGTGCTCCCACTCACCTTGGCCGGTGGCGCCTCGGTCAGCGTCTTGGCCCTGATGCGGCGTGCCACGCTGCGTCAAGCGGTGGCCGACGGCGTTGCCATCGCGGTCGCCGCCGTGCCGGAGGGGCTGCCGCTGGTGGCCACCCTCTCGCAGCTGGCCGCCGCACAGCGCCTGACTGCGCATGGAGCGCTGGTGCGCGCGCCCCGCACCATCGAGGCGCTGGGCCGCGTCGACACCGTGTGTTTCGACAAGACCGGCACGCTCACCGAGAACCGGCTGCGTGTCGTGTGCGCCATTCCCAGCTCTACCAGTCCGCTGGATCCGTTCATCGACAGCGCCGACCCCCGCTCCACCGGGGTGCTGCGGGCCGCCGCCCGGGCCACCACCCAGCCCCACGATGGACAGGGGCACGCCCACGCGACCGACGAGGCAATCATCGTCGCCGCGAATTCTCTGGAAGCCCCGGATGATTCGGCCTGGACCGTGCTCGCCGAAGTCCCATTCGAATCCAGCCGCGGCTACGCCGCCTCGATAGGCACGACCGGGACCAGCAACGGCCATCCGACACTCATGCTCAAGGGCGCCCCCGAGACGATCCTGCCCCGCTGCCGGTTCGCGGACCCCGACGCCGACCTCGAACATGCGGAAGCCTTGGTACACAGCCTCGCCGAACGCGGGTTGCGGGTACTGGCGGTCGCCAAGCGCCCCTGGGAACATGACACGGCCGACGATGACGACACCGACGCCGACGCCGTCGATGCGGCGGCCCACGACCTGGAATTGCTCGGCTATGTCGGCCTGGCCGACACCGCGCGCCCGTCGGCGCGACCGTTGATCGAGGCGCTGGTGGATGCGCAGCGCAACGTGGTGCTGATCACCGGCGACCATCCCATCACCGCGCGGGCAATCGCCCGCCAGCTCGGCTTGCCCGAGGATGTCCGGGTGGTCACCGGAGCCGAACTGATCGGTCTCGATGAGGACGCGTGCGCCAAACTCGCCGCCGACGTGCAGGTGTTCGCCCGGGTGAGCCCGGAGCAGAAGGTTCAGATCGTGGCCGCGCTGCAGCGTTGTGGACGGGTGACCGCGATGGTCGGCGACGGCGCCAATGATGCCGCCGCCATCCGGATGGCCGACGTCGGCATCGGAGTGAGCGGTCGCGGTTCGTCGGCCGCCAGGGGCGCCGCCGACATCGTCTTGACCGACGACGATCTGGGTGTGTTGCTCGACGCGCTGGTCGAAGGCCGCAGCATGTGGGCCGGCGTGCGCGATGCGGTGACGATCCTCGTCGGCGGCAATGTGGGTGAGGTGCTGTTCACCATCATCGGCACGGCTTTCGGTGCCGGGCGCGCACCGGTGGGAACCCGACAACTGCTGCTGGTCAACCTGCTTACCGACATGTTCCCAGCGCTTGCGGTCGCCATCACGTCGCAATACGACGATCCCGAGGACGACAGCGATCTCAGCGATGAAGAGATCGAGGAGGCACGGCGCAGGCGCCAGCGGGCGGTATTGACCGCTCCGACCCCCTCCCTGGACGCGCCGCTGATGCGCCAGATCGCCAACCGGGGCGTCGTCACCGCCGCGGGCGCGACCGCCGCCTGGGCCATCGGCCGCTGGACCCCGGGTACCGAACGCCGCACGGCGACAATGGGATTGACCGCGCTTGTGACCACTCAGCTGGCACAAACCCTGCTGACCCGAAGCCACAGCCCACTCGTTTTGGCTACCGCGTTCGGTAGCGCCGGCGTCCTGATCGGCATCATCCAGACCCCGGTGGTCAGCCACTTTTTCGGATGCACACCGCTGGGACCGGTTGCCTGGACCGGGGTGTTCAGTGCCACCGCCGGGGCAACCGCGGTCTCGGTGCTCGCGCCCAAGTGGCTGGCCAAGACCGTTGACGTGGCCCTAGAACATCAGGACTGGGCTTCGGGTTCGGCGTAGCTCGCCAGCTGTTTGCGCAGCACCTTGCCGGCCGGATTGCGCGGAATGCTGCTGACCAGGTGGATGTCTCTGGGCTGTTCGAACCGCGACACCCGGCCCTTGAGGTAATCGCGGATCGCGTCCGCGTCGATGTCGCAGCCTGGGCGGGCGACGACGAATGCGGCCAGCCGTTGGCCGAACTGCTCGTCGGCAACGCCGATGACCGCGTTCTCGGCAATGTCGGGGTGGCTGGCCAGCGCGTTCTCCAGTGACCGCGGATAGACGTTCTCGCCGCCGGAGACGATCATGTCGTCTTCACGCCCGACGATGTAGAGCCGGCCCGATTCGTCGAGATAGCCCATGTCTCCGGTGCTGGCCATGCCATCGATGACGGCTTTGCCGCCACCGCCGGAATAGCCGTCGGAATTCAGTTCGCCGCCAACGAAGATCCGCCCGGTTACCCGCGGCCCGACGGGCCGTCCGTTCCGGTCGAAAATCCGCACCGGGCACCCGGCGACGGGTCTGCCCACCGTCTCGGGCCAGTCGCGCAGCTCGGCCGGTGTGGCCAGTGCGCCGATGCCCACTTCGGTGGAGCCGTACAGGTTGTACAGAACGTCGCCGTAGGCCTCCATGAAGCGGCGCGCCAGGCTGGGATCGAGTCGATCGCCGCTGGATATCACCACCCGCAAGCACGGCAGCGGATTTCGCGCCCGCACCTGATCGGGCAGATCGAGGATGCGTGCCAACATGATCGGAACCACGCTCAAGCCGTCGGCGCGATGCAGCGATGTCTGGGCCAGCGTTGCTTCGGCATCAAAGTGCCGACGGGTCAGCACCGTTCCGCCCAGGCTGATGGTCAGCACCAGCATGCCAAATCCCAGACCGTGAAACATGGGCGTGGCCAGCGTCATTCGCGAACCGACACGCAGCCTGGTTCGCTCCAGAAGCGTCACGCTGACCCCGATCCCAGAAGTCAACTTGGGCTTGCGCGGCACCCCCTTCGGGACCCCGGTGGTGCCCGAAGTCAACAACACGATTCGTCCGGAGGGGGCGACCTTGGGCCGCGCGCAGTCCCGGTCGGTGACGGTGCTCGGATCGATGACCAACACCGATTCGCCAGTTCCGGCCACCTGGTCGACAAACTCGTCGTCGCACAACATCACCCGCATCTGGTGTGCTTCCAGCGCGGCGGCGAGCGCGGTGGCGCGGAACTCCGTGTTCACCAGCACGACGTCGGCACCGACCAACCCGGCGGCAAACGCCGCCGCGACAAAGTTGCGGCCATTGCGGCACATGACGCCCACGGCTTGCCCGGGCCCGATGCCGGCAAGGGTGAGCTCCCCGGCGACCGATTCGGTCATCGTTTGAATCTCGCGGTAGCTCAGCGCACCGTCGTCGTCGACGATTGCGGTCCGCTCCGGCCACCGTGCCGCCGCGATAGCGAGCGGGGTGTAGAGGTTCGTACCGCCCCGGTACAGCTCGCGTACCAGCCGCAGCGCGGCAGCCGGGCTGGACGGGCTGAGCAGCCCCGATCCCAGTAACGCCCGCGCCGCCGTTGTGACCACGCCTGCAGCCATCATTGTCAGCTCTTTCCTGCCTCGGCGGTTGGGGCGAAGAACCGGCGGTGCCACACCCGCGCCGCCTGCTCGGCGGGCCCGGCCAGCAATACCGAGGCCAGTTCGGCCGGCCACAGCCAGGGCGGCTCGTTGGTGCGAGGCCGTTCGACGATCGCTTTCGCCACAGCGTCGGCGGCCTGATCGGGCTCGAGGCCGGGAAGCCGGCCCAGCATCGGCGTCGGTTCGATCATCCGGGTACGGACCAGGGCGAAGTAGACGGACGTCACGTCCACACCGTCGCCGTGTAGCTCCGGCGCCACGCTGCGCAGCCAGCGATCGAACGCCCCTTTGGAGGCCTGGTAGGCGCCCCATTGCGGGCCCGGCACCAGGCGTACGCCGACGCTGGAAACGTTCACCACATGGCCTCGGCCGCTCTCGCGCATCGCCGGCAGCAATCCGAGCAACAGCCAAATCGGACCCAGGTAGTTGATGTCGATGGTGCGCTGGAAATCGTGCGGACGGTCGTATTGGTCATGCAGCGACCGGCGCAATGACTTGCCCGCGTTGCTGACCACGATGTCCAGCGGTCCGTGATTCTGATTGACTTGCTTGGTCAGTACCCCGACAGCAGCCTCGTCGGTGAGATCGGTCGGGTAGGCGACCGCCGCTCCACCGCCCGCGGCGATGGCCGACACGAGGTCCTCGAGGCGCTCCGCTGATCGCGCCACCATCAGCACGGTGGCTCCAGCGGCGGCCAGTTTCCGCGCGGTTGCCTCGCCGATCCCGTAGGACGCACCGGTAACCAACGCGGTCTTGCCCGTAACTGCGCCGCGTAGCCGGTCGGGATCGGCCAGCGTCGCCGGGTTCGCCAGTCCGTTGCTGGCTCGTTCGAAGGCCTTCGCCAAGGCCTGCGTCGCCAGATTCATAGGAGCGGTTCCCCCGTTGCGGACTACTGTCTTGCCTATTGTGACCCATGGTCACTCTGGCATTTGCGGGTCCAGGGTGTGGGGGTTTGGCGACATCCGAGTCCCCGCCAGCGACCCGTAGCCGCGCGGCCGCGGCCACAATCAGCTCAGCCGCCCAGATTCGGGCAGGTCAGCCCGTTGCGGGCCGATCAGCCCGTCCATATCGTCGGTAAAACTTCTCGACGCGTCCCGCGGTATCGAGCGTGCGGCGGGTACCGGTCCAGAACGGATGCGAATCGGCGGACACCTCCACGACCACCAACGGGTAGGTGTGCACCCCCGAGGGGGTCTCCCAGTCAATGCTGCGAGAGCTGGTCAAGGTGGATCGCGTGAGAAAGCGGGTGCCGGTGGTCGCGTCCTCGAAGACCACCGGGTGGTAGTCGGGGTGAGTGTCGGATTTCATTCCAGTTCTCCTTTGTTGAGGTGCCCGGAGAACTGCCCGGATTCATCCGGCGTCTCGTGGCACGGGTCTTCATGCCAGTCGCCGAACGGGTCGTCGTAGGCCGGCCAATCCTGTGGCCGGGCCATCTCCCGGTCGGTGAGCAGCGCCCCGGTCAGCACCCGGGTGATCTCCGCCCGGTCGGCGCCGCAGGCCAGAACCGTCATCGCGGTGTGCCGGTCGCCGAAGCGGTATTCCCACATCAGCTCGGCAAACAGGCGTCGCTCCGGGTCGGCGTGGTCCACCTCGGCGGGTGACATCGCCGCCAGCCACTTGCCCGCCGAGGCGACCCGCAGGCCTCCACCCGCCGATTCGAGCCACATGACCTGATCGGGCCGATTGGCCAACCACAGGCGTCCACGGGTACGAATCACGCCATCGAGCAAGTGGTCGACGGCGTCATGCAGGCGCTCCGGCCGAAACGGGCGGCGGGCGTTGAACTCCACGATTCCGACCCCACCGTCGGTGCCCAACGGAGGCCGCCCGCCCAACAGCGAAGCGTGCGGATGGTCGCTGCGCCCCCTGCGTGAGTAGTCGTCGAGGTTGGCCAGCGCCAACTCGACCCGGTCGAGCCCGACGGTGATCCGCGCCCGCGGCGCCAGACGCGGCAACACGGCCAGAGTGACCGGGTCGGGGCGGTTGAGCACCAGCACGTCGGCGAATTCGGCCTGACCAACTGTCACCTGAGCGAACGTCCGTCCGTCGGCCAGTTCCTCGTCGCCGAGAGACTGCGCCAGCCAGTTCGCCGAGTCCACACACGTCACCACCGCGCCGATCCGAACGTCGCGGCCGGCCGGAGCGTCCGGGTAGCCGGGCCCGACCCGGACCCGCACGTGATTGATTGCCCAGCAGATGGGTTCGGGCTCCAGCCAGGGCGCCAGGTGCACCACGATCCGGTCCACGCCGTCTCGGCGGTGCAGCCTGCGCAGCAGAATCAGCAGATCGTTGCGGATGGTGCAGGAGACACATCCATGCGCCAACTCCAGCGCCTCTTCGGCAGCGCTCAGTTCTCCGCGGCGAAAGGTGATGATGTTGCGCCTCACCACGTGCCCATCAAACCGATGCTCGACAACGGCCGTTCCGGGCCGGCGCAGCAGTAGGCCGGTCACGTCGTCGGTATCGCCCTGCCCCGCCACCAGCACAACGGGAGTCCGCATCACCACTCCTTCCCGAGCTCTCCCGATCGTTATTGAAAACGATTTTCATTAAGATCGGACTCACGATACAGTGCGTCACACGGGGTTGTCGAAAATGATTTTCAATAAGCGTGCACTGAGGAGGCGCCCATGTCCGCACGATGCCAAGTCACCGGTCGCACGGTGAGTTTCGGCAATACGGTGTCGCATTCGCACCGCCGGAGCCGACGACGGTGGTCACCGAACATCCAGCTCAAGACCTATTACCTGCCGTCGGAGAACCGTCGCATCAAGCTGCGGGTCAGCGCCAAGGGCATCAAGGTCATCGACCGCGACGGCATCGAGGCCACGGTCGCGCGGCTCCGGCGGGCCGGTGAACAGATCTAGTGGCGCGCAACGAGATTCGCCCGGCAGTCAAGCTTCGCTCCACCGCGGGAACGGGCTACACCTACATCACCCGCAAGAACCGCCGCAACGACCCCGACCGGCTCATTCTGAGCAAGTACGACCCGGTGATTCGCAAGCACGTCCCATTCCGGGAGGAACGCTGA